>UQNU01000027.1 GCA_900542555.1 uncultured Collinsella sp. | reverse complement strand
CTAGCTTCGTCGGCAGCGTCAGATGTGTATAAGAGACAGGTGTAAGAGGCGGGGCATGCCCCGCCTCTTACACCACATCTCTGTGCGCTACCCGCAAACATATCGGGCAACGGTAGCAACAAGAGGTGTGAGGGGGCACAACTAATCGTTGCACAACAAAACGGGGCCCGATGCATTCGCACCGGACCCCGTCCCGACTATTTAGTTATCTGGCAACTGAGAGCCTACTCCTCAGAGTCGTCCTCTCCAGAAGCTTTCTTCTGCTGATCGAGCTTATGCTTACCACTTACGATAGACGTAGCGCCCAGCGTGGCCAAGCTCGCGCTGGCAAGGCTCGCCATCACAATCAGATCGCCCGTCTTGGGCATATTGCCGCCAGATGACTTGGTTGTGGTGGTCGTCGTGGTCGTAGTGGTCACCGTTTTGGAGTCATTTTGCTCCTGAACCTGGTTGTCAGCACCGCTCTTGTCGTCGTCTTCGGACTGTTTCTTTTCGCCCTCGGTCTTGCTCTCGTCCTTCTTCTGACCGGACTTGTCGCCCTTCTCATCAGAGCTAGGACCCTTATCGGATTCAGCCTTCTCGGAAGCCTTGTCCTTTGAGTCGCCCTTTGCGGCCTCGGTCTTTTCCATGGAAACCTGATCAGAGTTGTCCTTGTTCTGAGTCGAGCCATTATTGACGCCAGCCATCAGCGAAGAGCCCAACGTAGAACCAAGCTGCACGGAGAAAGAAGGCTTCTTGTCCGGCGAAGCAACGGGAGCGTCCGGCGCCTTATTCGAGTCGTCCTTGGAAGCATCGGAATCAGGGGTTGCGTCAGAGCCGGAGCCGTTGTTAGAGCCGGTGCCAACGGACGAATCGCTCGAGCCGGTGGATGAGTTAGAGGTGTCAGCGTCGGTCGAACCAGAAGCGTCGCTGTCCGTATTGCCGGCAGAGCTTGGAGACGAATCACCCGCAGCAGAGCCGTTCGAATCGGAGCCGTTCGAGGTAGAGCCGTCGTTGGTAGTGCCACCAGCAGAGCCATTACCGTCAGCATCGGTCGAGGGCGCATCCATCCTGTCATCGTTGGCATCGTCACTCGAGTCGTCATTCGAATCAGGTGTCGGCGAGGGCGCCGGTGTGGGCTCGGGCTGCACGGGCGTCGCAGCGGCTGCCTCGTCCTCAGCGATATAAACCAAGCAGTCCTTTAGCTCGTTGCGGTAGCGGTTCTTCCAGCCCTCGTGGTACTGGGGCTGGCTTGCATACTTGGTCGCCACGTTATTGACCACACTGTTGGAAAGCGCCGTCACAAACTCGCGGTCGGACATATCGTTGGAAAGATTCGCCCAGCGGAAAAAGTCCCTGCAGCCACCAGTGCCGCACATGTTGGTAATGCTCCACACCATGCCCTTGACGCAATCGGCGCGGCCCGAAATATCAATACCCAGGCCGCTCTTGAGCCACGCCTCGGTCACCGCATAGTACGAGTTGTACGCATAGGCATCTTGAAGTGCAGAGAACTCAACAGGATCGGTGTTGTAAGCACCCTGGAAAGCCTCCTGCGCGATACGGCCCAGTTCGGTGAGCTGACCGTTCTCGGACATGGGATTGTTCGCGTTGGTAATCTCGCTGCCGCGATCAATCGCAGCTTTAAGCATGCCGTACTTAGCAGAATCGTAGTTGTAGACCTGCTTCATAAACGGAATGAGCGACCAACGACGGTCGAACTGGTAATAGCCCAGCGCGTTGTAGCCGTCACCATACGAAAAGCCCTGGTTATAGTTGCCATGGCTCTCATATTTGGTGAAGTACTTCATCTCGGGAGTCACGTTGACAAACGAAACGCCCTGGACCGACCTCAGCACGCCCGAGAAGGACTGTTGGGTGTAAAGGCCCTTATCGATATCGGTGGCATCCGAGGCAACGCCCGGCGTGGGCTCCTCGGCAGCGGCGGGTGCCGGCGCGGAAACGGCGCCAAACGAAAGCGTCAGCGTCAGACCCGCGACAATAGCAGAATGCTTGGGCTGCATAAGATCCTCCCTGCATTGGTGTAGTTAAAGTTCAGTTTGCAAAGATAAAAATAAGTATTGCAGCTCACCCGTTGTTGCACAACAACCCCTCGGTAAACGGCAACAACCCTCCGCGAAATCTTAAGGAATTAAACAAACTGGTCGTCGGGCGCCATCAGAAGCTCGCCGTATCGCTCCATCAGCCCGTCCCTCAACTGACAGAAAGCGGGGATATAGACGTTCAAGATGCGCTGAATCAAATCTTGAGCGAGCTTGTTGTCGTAGATATGGACGTTCGTATTGCGGTCTCTGAGCATGTCTAGCCAGGCCGCCTCATCAATAAAGTCGTAGAATCGGTACGACTCCTTCAAGATGGCACGAGGAGACCCCGACGCGGCAAGCGTGGCGCCCTCATACTCGAGCAGACGCTTAAGGAGCTTCCAGCTCAGTTCAAATTGAAGATTGAACTTATTAATCAATCCACTCTGAACAAAATCATTGTTGAGATCCTGATTGGGCGCATCCTCAAGATTCGCCAAGGCGCTAACAAAGTTCTCATATTTTTTCATACAGAATCACACCATCCCTGGCAATCTCATCGAGCAATTGCTGCGATAGGGACTCGTCGAGATTGACGACATCTACATCTAAAAGAGTATCAAGATGTTCCTCGATCAAATATGAGAAACGGCCGAAATCCCGGCAACCTGCTACGGCGATGTCAATATCGCTCTTGGGCAAGTTGTCGCCTCGAGCACGAGAACCAAACAACACGACCTTCTCGGCGTCACATTCCCGAGCAAAAACTTCGATTTGCTTGTACACCTTGTCGAGAGATGTCATTTGCAGCCCTTACAGCTTAATGTCAAAGTTGATCTCGGGGACGGCGGCTAGGTCGGCCAACGTCACGCCATCGACGTACTTTTCGATTACGTCGTCCAGACCGCGCCAGAACTTGACGGTCGAGCACAAATCGCTGCGGGTGCAGCTGTTGTCGATGCCGTCGCACGCCACGGGCGCCGTGCTGCCCTCGACGGCGCGCAGGATGTCGCCGGCACGCACCTCGGCCGGATCCTTGGCCATCATGTAGCCGCCGCCCTTGCCGCGCACGCTCTTAAGCAGGCCCGCCTTCATAAGCGGACGAACCAGCTGCTCCAGATACTTTTGCGAGATATGCTCGCGGTCGGCAACCTCGCGCAAGGCAATCTTGCCCTCGGCGTCACCCAGCGCCGCGATATAGATCATTAACCGGAGGGCATAGCGGCCCTTGGAAGAAATGAGCATACCTACCCTCCCGTTGTTCCTGGGACAAAATCAGGCCTATTTGTCCCAAATCCTATGCACGCGGGGCAAACAAACCTGATTATTATGTCCCACATCTAAAAAGTCGAGTGGATTAGTCGGGTTTTCCCTTGACTAACGCCGAACCCATAGTAACTTTATTCCGAGAAGATTCCTAGGGTTTAGTACACCTATGAGTACACCATATACAGAGAGGGACAGCATGAGCGCAAATCCGCTGCTTTCCATCGAAGGTCTCACCGCCTCCGTGGACGAGAAGACCATCCTCCACAACGTCAACCTCAACGTCGCCGCCGGCGAGACCCATGTGCTGATGGGACCCAACGGCGCCGGCAAGTCCACCCTCGGCCACCTGGTCATGGGCGACCCCGTCTACACGGTCAACGACGGCCGTATCGTCTTTGACGGCCAGGACATCACCGAGCTCACCACCGACAAGCGTTCGCGCGCCGGCCTGTTCCTGAGCTTCCAGGCCCCGGTCGAGATCCCAGGCGTGCCGCTGTCGAGCTTTTTGCGTGCCAGCATCGCCGGCCGTCCCGGCCTGGAGATGAAGGGCAAGGAATTCCGCCGTCGCGTCAAGGAGCTCGCGGCCGAGCTCAACATGGATACCGCCTACCTCAACCGCGAGTTGGGCGTAGGCTTCTCGGGCGGCGAGAAGAAGAAGGTCGAGATGCTCCAGCTTCTGCTGCTGCAGCCCAAACTCGCCATCCTGGACGAGACCGACTCAGGCCTGGACGTCGACGCCCTGTCCACCGTCAGCCACGGCATGGACGCGTACCGCAAGAGCTGCGACGGCTCCATGCTCATCATCACGCACAACACGCGCATCTTGGAGCACCTGGATGTCGACCGCGTCCACGTTATGGTCAAGGGCCACATCGTGCGCGAGGACGATGTCTCGCTCATCCCCTGGATCGACAAGAATGGTTTTGAGACCTTCGAGCGCGAGGCCGCCGAGCAGCGCGCCCAGGCCGAGGCCGCCGAGCAGCGCGCCCAGGCCGAGGCCGCCGCTGCCGAGCAGCAGGCGTAAAGGGGCGACGCAATGACCAAGAACCGCACCGAGGTCGCGGACATCGACCGCAGCCTCTACGACTTCACCTATGGCGAGGAGGGATTCGAGCGCCTCGACGCCGGCATCACGCCCGACATCGTGCGCGAGATCAGCGCAAAGAAGGACGAGCCGCAGTGGATGCTCGACCTGCGCCTCAAGTCCCTCGAGATCTTCAACCGCTTCCCCGACCCGACGTGGGGTCCCTCCATCGAGGGCCTGGACATGGACAACATCGTCACCTACGTCAAGCCCAACACCGACCAAAAGCACGACTGGGAGTCGGTGCCCGACGACATCAAGAACACCTTTGAGCGCCTGGGTATCCCCGAGGCCGAGCGCAGCTACCTAGCGGGTGTCGGCGCGCAGTACGACTCCGAGCTGGTCTACCACAACATGCAGGACACGGCGTCCAAGATGGGCATCGTCTACTCCGGTATTGAGGAAGCCCTGCATGACCCGCAGTGGGAGCCGCTCATCCACGAGAAGTTTATGACGCTCATCCCGCCCACTGACCACAAGTTTGCGGCCCTGCACGGCGCCGTGTGGTCGGGCGGCTCGTTTGTCTACGTGCCCAAGGGCACCAAGTTGGACTTCCCGCTGCAGAGCTACTTCCGCCTTAACGCCAAGGGCGCCGGCCAGTTTGAGCACACGCTCATCATCGTCGAGGACGATGCCGACCTGCACTTCATTGAGGGTTGCTCCGCGCCCAAGTACAACGTGGCCAACCTCCACGCCGGCGCCGTCGAGCTCTTTGTGGGCAAGCGTGCGCACCTGCGCTACTCGACCATCGAGAACTGGTCCAAGAACATGTACAACCTCAACACCAAGCGTGCGCGCGTGGACGAGGACGGCGACATCGAGTGGATCAGCGGCTCCTTCGGCAGCCACGTGGGCTACCTCTACCCCATGAGCGTGCTCAACGGCCGTCACGCCCGCTCGAGCTTTACCGGCATCACCTTTGCCGGCGCCGGGCAGAACCTCGACACCGGCTGCAAGGTCGTGCTCAACGCGCCCGAGACCTCGGCAACCGTCGAAACCAAGGGCATCTCCAAGAGCGGCGGCATCCAGACCTTCCGCAGCTCTATCGTGGCGACACCCAAGGCCGAGGGCTCCAAGGCAACCGTGAGCTGCCAGTCGCTGATGCTCGACGACCAAAGCCGCTCCGACACTATTCCGGCCATGGACATCCGCGCCAAGAACGTCGACATCGGCCACGAGGCCACCATCGGCCGCATCGGCGACGATAATGTGTTCTACCTGATGAGCCGCGGTATCTCGGAGGAAGAAGCCCGTACCATGATCGTCAACGGCTTTGCCAACCCGGTCTCCAAGGAGCTGCCGCTGGAGTACGCCGTCGAGATGAACAACCTGATCAAGCTCGAGATGGAAGGAGCGATCGGATAATGAAACAGGAAACCAACACCGCTGCTACCACGCTCGAGCAGGTCAACGCGATGCCGGCTGCCACTTGGGGCTGGCTGAAGATGAATCAGACCAAGCTCGAGCTCTCTGACGAGCTTGCCACCGCTCCCACCGAGACCATTGAGGTTGAGGGCTTGGACGAGCAGTTTACCGGCGTGGCAGACGCGTTCGACGCCGCCATGGACGCCATGGCCGAGCGCTTCCCCGAGCGCCGTGCCTCCGCCCCCGGTGATGCCGCCGACCGCGCCCGCATCACGCCCGAGACCGAGCTCGACGTGCCCGCAACCTCCGTCTACCAGGCCGGCGCCATTAAGCTCGAGGAAGAGCTCTCCCCTGCTGAGGCCTTTGAAACCGGCATGGGTGAGGCTGCCTACGCCTACTTGGCCGAGCACGCTACCAAGCGCATCGTCATCGATGTGCCCGCATACAAGCACGCCACGGTTACCGTGCGCGTGAGCGGTGTCGATGCAGCCGCGGCCATCGCCGCCATCGACGTCGTCGCCCGTCCGCAGGCAACACTCGATCTGCGCATAGCCCTAGACTCCCCCGTCAACGGCCAGGGCGTCGTGGGCTCTGTGCTACGCGTGTGCGCTTACGAGTACGCCACCGTCAACGTAACCTGCACGCAGACGCTCGATGACAGCTGGATCGCACTCGACGACACCGGCCTGTTCCTGGACGAGGGCGCGCGCGTCAACGTGCAACACACCGTCCTGGGTGCCGGCGCCAGCGCCACCGGCCTTGCCGGCGATCTGTTGGGCGATACCGCCAAGGTCACCATCGATACTGACTACCTTGGCGCCCGCGAGCAGGTGCGCGACTTTAACTACGAGCTGCGCCACCGCGGTCGCAAGACCGAGTGCGAGATCGACGCCAACGGCGTGCTGACCGGCACGTCCAAGAAGGTCTACCGTGGCACCATCGACCTCGTGCACGGCTGCAAGGGTGCAACCGGCACCGAGCGCGAGACGGTGCTTTTGGCCAACAAGGGCGTCGACAACAAGACCATTCCCGTCATTCTCTGCGACGAGGACGACGTCGCCGGCAACCACGGCGCCACCATCGGTCACGTCCGCGACGAGCAGCTGTTCTACCTCGCCTGCCGCGGCCTTGACCAAAACGCCGCCGAGGACCTGTTCATCCGCGCCAAGCTGGAGGACGCCGCGCTTTCCGCCACCGACGAGCGCACCCGCGCCGCCGTCGTCCGCCTGGGCAACAACCTGATCGATAACTTTGAAGAGGAGCTCGCATGATCGACACCGAGCACGTTAAATGCGATACCTGCACCGCCCCCGAGCCCATGGAGCTCGACGCCAGCGACGAGGCTTCGCGCGGCTGGCCCACTGTGGACATCGAGACCAACCCCTACAAGGGCCAGTTCCCGCTGTTCCAGCAGCACCCCGAGATCGCCTTCCTCGATAGCGCCGCCACCGCGCAGCGCCCTGCCTGTGTGCTCGACGCCGAACGCGACTTCTATCAGCGCATGAACGCCAACCCCCTGCGCGGCCTGTACTCGCTGTCCGTCGAGGCCACCGACGCCATCGCGAAGGTCCGCCAACAGATCGCCGACCTCATCGGCGCCGCCCAGGCCAACGAGGTCGTCTTCACCCGCAACACGAGCGAGTCGCTCAACCTGGTCGCCAAGAGCTTTGCACCCACGGTGCTCGAGCCCGGTGACGAGGTCGTCATCACCATCATGGAGCACCACTCCAACCTGATCCCGTGGCAGCAGGTCTGCCGCGAGACCGGCGCCAAGCTCGTCTACCTCTACCCCACCAAGACCGGTCAACTCACCACCGAGGAGGTTCTGTCCAAGGTGGGCCCCAAGACCAAAATCTTGGCCGTGGGTCAGGTGTCTAACGTGCTGGGCGTCGAGAACCCGGTCAAGAATCTCGGCAAGCTCGTGCACAAGTACGGCGGCTATCTGGTCGTCGACGGCGCGCAGTCGCTGCCGCACATGCCGGTCGATGTGGCCGATCTGGGCGCCGACTTCTTTGCCTTTAGCGCGCACAAGGCCATGGGCCCCATGGGCATCGGCGTGCTGTGGGGCAAAATGGACCTGCTCAACGCCATGCCGCCCATGCTCACCGGCGGCGAGATGATCGACTCGGTCACCGAGCAGGACGCCGTCTGGGCGCCCGTTCCCGAGAAATTCGAGGCCGGCACGCAGGACGCCGCCGGCATCTTCGCCACGGGTGCGGCACTCGACTACCTGGTCAACACGGTGGGTTACGAGAACATCCAGGCCCGCGAGCAGGCACTCGTCCACTACCTGATGGGTGAGCTCATGCAGCTCGACTTTGTCCAGATCATCGGCTCCATCTATTGGGACAACCACCACGGCGTTGTGAGCTTTAACGTCAAGGGCATCCACCCGCACGACGTCGCGAGCATCATGGACATGGACGGCGTCTGCATCCGCGCCGGTCACCACTGCGCGCAGCCGCTGCTTACCTGGCTGGGCGTCGAGAACCTTGCCTGCTGCCGCGCCAGCGTGGCCTTCTACAACGACAAGGCCGACATCGACAAGTTCATCGCCGGCCTGCATCACGTTTGGAGCACGTTCAATGGGTAATCTGTACACCTCCACCACGTTTATGGAGCACAACTCGCACCCCGACTACAAGTACGAGATGGATGCCCCCACGCAGGAGCACGACGGCATCAACCCCAGCTGCGGCGACGAACTCACCTTGCAGCTGCGCGTCGAGAACGGTGTGATCGAGGAGGCCTCCTTTACCGGCCACGGCTGCGCCATCAGTCAGGCCAGCGCCGACATCATGGCCGACCTCATCACCGGCGAGACCGTCGAGGAAGCTCACCGCTTGGCAGAGCTCTTCCTCGCCATGATCCGCGGCGAAAAGCTCTCCGAGGAGGACCTGGAAGACCTGGATGAAGCCGCCCAGCTCCAGGACATCTCGCACATGCCCGCCCGCGTCAAATGCGCCGAGCTCGCCTGGCGCACCCTCAACGGCATGCTCGAGGGGCAAAATAATCAGTAGTATTTATCCCAAATCTTAAGAATTTCGTTGGCCGAATCGCTTGACTAAGAGCGGTTCGGCCATTTTCTTTTCTGCCTTTATTTCGATCCCTCGACCTGCGCGTCCACCTGAGCATAAGCGCGCACGATACGAGAGACGGTACTTTTGCCAATCCCGGTATACCGCTCAATCTGGCGCACCGTAAAGCCGGCATTGTTCAATCCAACAATAACGGTATCGCGCTGCGCCGGCGGTGCAGTTTTAACCCCATTGAGCGGAACCCCGAGGCGCTTCGCCAACTTGTTGGCAAAGGCGTGGCGTTCCCACTCCGTCTCTTTCATATCGCACAGCGCTGGCTCACTGCCGTCGGGCGCCGTAAGCGAATAGGCAATAAAGCCCTCGGCAGAACCAAAAAGCTCAAGCACGCAAGAAGGATCAGAAAATCCCCTCGCGACATCGGCCGCGTCACCGTCGTAAGCGCACAAATGCTCCGCAAAGCTACTCCAGGGATAACGCTCTATTAGGCTAACGCCCGCCTCCTGCGGATCGGCGTGTACGGAGCGAATAGCCTCCATCACCTGCCAGTCGGTATCGAGCGAACGCCGGTCAAAACGGTTCTGGAACAGATGGCCCGTGCGCCCCGTGCGTTTATTGAACCGCCGCGCGTACGTCAAAAGCAGCCGGTGCATCGCCGCGCTAATCGCGTCCTCGTAATCTGCAAGCACCAGACGCACGTGATTGCCCATAAGACACCAGGCGATAACCGTCACGCCCGCCTTGCGGCAGCACTCACGCATCAGCTCCAAAAACTCCCACCGGTCGTCATCGCCCTCAAAGATGAGCTGCTTGCCCGTACCGCGGGCACAGACATGGTAAAAGCCGGTAACCGTTCTCCAAACGCGCTGCATGGCGCTCCCTTCGCCGGGATCTGCTTGCCATCCAATACAGCACGATTGAAGCGTGCCATCAAAACATTCACGCAAAACAATACACTCGCGCGGCCAAAGGCAGTAATCAGGCGGCGAACGGCATCGTTGCAACAGGTCAACCCCCGCAATGCTTACAAGAGCTGACCAATAGCTTGCCCAAGACGGACCCCCTCTACGGAAGTTCACGACCACAGAACATAGAGTTAAACCGTTTCAATTAAAACTTCCGGACTTCTCGCTACGAAAACTGAGCCGTTCGCCGAATATTCCGTGCATTTCGCGGTATTATAGGGGCTGCATGTCATGTCCCTTTCGAAGGGTCGCCCGGCAATCGCCAGCCACGGCCCCCAGACGGGACGCCAACACGATAGAGAGGAGAGGCATGCAGTACTCACAGGAAGTGGAGAACATGTGCCCCGTTGCCAAGGGTGCATACCACGGCCCCGCACCCATCCCCGAGGAGGGCAAGTGGGTCCAGGCTAAGGAGATTTCCGACATCTCCGGTCTTACGCACGGTGTGGGTTGGTGCGCACCTCAGCAGGGCGCCTGCAAGCTCACGCTGAACGTCAAGGACGGCATCATCGAGGAGGCCCTCGTTGAGACCATCGGCTGCTCGGGCATGACCCACTCTGCCGCCATGGCTTCCGAGATCCTTCCCGGTAAGACCATCCTCGAGGCCCTCAACACCGACCTCGTCTGCGACGCCATCAACGTTGCTATGCGCGAGATCTTCCTGCAGATCGTTTACGGCCGCAGCCAGACCGCGTTCTCCGAGGGCGGCCTGCCCGTGGGCGCCTCCCTCGACGACCTCGGCAAGGGCCTTCGCTCTCAGGTCGGCACCATGTTCGGCACCAAGGCCAAGGGCGCCCGTTACCTCGAGCTCGCTCAGGGCTACGTCACCCGCATGGCTCTCAACGACAAGAACGAGATCATCGCATTCGAGTTCCTGAACCTCGGCAAGTTCACCGACGCCGTCAAGGCCGGCAAGACCCCCGAGGAGGCCATCGCTGGCGCTATGGGCCACTATGGTCAGTGGGAGAACGCTGCCAAGTACATCGACCCGCGCACCGACGAGGAGACTCACTCCGTCGCCAGCGTGTTCCCGGTTCACGAGTAGAAAGGGAGGGAAATAACTATGACTGTTACGTTCGAAGGTTACGAGCGCCGCGCTGACAAGATCAACAAGTGCCTCGCCGACAACGGCATCGCCTCCCTCGAGGAAGCTCTGCAGATCTGCACCGACAAGGGCTTCAACCCGCGTGAGATCGTCAACAACACCCAGTCCATCGCCTTCCAGAACGCCGAGTGGGCCTACACCCTCGGTTGCGCTCTCGCTGTCAAGCGTGGCGCCAAGTCCGCTTCTGAGGCTGCCGCCATCATCGGCGAGGGCATCCAGGCCTTCACCGTTCCCGGCTCCGTCGCCGAGGACCGCAAGGTCGGTCTGGGCCACGGCAACCTGGGCGCTATGCTGCTCTCCGACGACACCGAGTGCTTCGCCTTCCTGGCCGGTCACGAGTCCTTCGCTGCAGCTGAGGGTGCTATCGGCCTGGCTCTGAACGCCAACAAGGCTCGCAAGAAGCCGCTGCGCGTCATCCTCAACGGTCTGGGCAAGGACGCTGCTCAGATCATCGCCCGCATCAACGGCTTCACCTACGTGAAGACCCAGTTCGACTACTTCACGGGCGAGCTCAAGGTCGTCGAGACCATCCCCTACTCCGATGGTCCCCGCGCCGCCGTCAACTGCTACGGCGCCGACGACGTCCGCGAGGGCGTTGCCATCATGTGGCACGAGAACGTCGACATCTCGATTACCGGTAACTCCACCAACCCCACGCGCTTCCAGCACCCCGTCGCTGGCACCTACAAGAAGGAGCGCCTCGAGGCTGGCAAGAAGTACTTCTCCGTCGCTTCTGGTGGCGGCACTGGCCGTACCCTGCACCCGGACAACATGGGCGCCGGCCCTGCCTCTTACGGCATGACCGACACCATGGGCCGCATGCACTCCGACGCCCAGTTCGCCGGTTCTTCCTCCGTGCCTGCGCACGTCGACATGATGGGTCTCATCGGCATGGGCAACAACCCCATGGTCGGTGCCACCGTCGCCTGCGCTGTCGCCGTCGAGGAGGCCCTCAAGGCCTAATCGCGCCCGCGCGATGCTCATATAGTTGAGCTTTGGAGCCGCTACCCACCCGGGTAGCGGCTCTTTTTGTTTGCGCTGTCGCAGGGTAGCTAATGCCGATATATCAGTTGGGGCGAAATACAAGATGTGATGAGATGGAGCGTCAGAGCGTCCATGACACCCACCTGCCATATTTGCCCTTTACCGATTTGCTGGGTCTTTGCGGCCCCATTGCCGATCACCCGTGCGACAATGCGCCGGACGAGAAAGGAATCCGATGGAATCGACTGATGTACTGGTAATTGGATCTGGCATTGCGGGCCTTTGTGCCGCCATCGAAGCGGCACGCACGGGTGCAACCGTCACTGTGGCAAGCGCCGGCAAGACCATGAGTGGATCGAGCTTCTTCCCGGGTACCTGGGGCCTCGGCCTCATCGGTCCCGTCGACGAAGACGACGAGCAGGACCTCATCGACACCATCCTGGCCGTCGGCGGCGGCGTTGCCGACCCCGAACTCGTCCAAACGTTCGCCCACGGCATTCCCCAAGCGATTGACTGGCTCGAGCAAGACCTGGGCGTTGAGCTCCAGCGTCCGCAAAGCGCCAAGAGTGCTCAACAAAAGCAATTTATCCCCTGCTTTGACCACAAGACGCGCATGTGGCGCGGCCTCACTCGCAAGCCCCTTGAGGACGCTCTCACGACCCGGATCGAGTCGCTCGGCATTCGCCTGCTCCCCCGCCATGAGCTTATCGACCTTGTTGAGGACACGAACGGCAGAATAACCGGGTCCGTTCTCTACGACCTTACCAAAGATCGAATCGTGCCCTTTGCTGCCAAGGCCACAATCATCGCAGCCGGTGGCACAGGCGGCCTGTTCGAGCGCAGCCTTACGTCGGCTGATGTGCTCAGCTCCTCGCAGGCCATCGCACTCGCGCACGGCGCATCGCTTACTAATATAGAGTTCATGCAGATGATGCCCGGCTTCATCGAGCCCAAGCGCAACCTGGTCTTCAACGAGAAAACCTGGCGCTACGTACATGTAGACCAGCTGGCAGATATTGCCGACGACAAGCTGGACGACCTGCTCGAGCAGCGCTCTGGATATGGTCCTTTCACGTCACGCTTGGCCTCCCGCGCTATCGATCTTGCCATCGATCAGGCAGGCGCCGAAGGCCTGGCGCTCCGCTACGACTTCCCCCGCGAGGAGGTCCCAGAGTTTGTGCAGACCTTTGCCACCTGGCTGCAAGACGAGCACGGCATCGCCCCGACTGACGAGATGCGCGTTGCGATGTATGCCCACGCCGCTAACGGCGGCATCAAGATCGATAAGACCGCGTACACGGGCGTTGAGGGCCTCTACGCTTGCGGCGAGGCGACAGGCGGCATGCACGGAGCCGACCGCATTGGTGGCTTATCAAGTGCCAACGGCATCGTGTTCGGGCGCATCGCGGGCGCATCGGCAGCCCTTGCAGCGCAGAAGGAGCCTGAGGCAGCCCTGAAGGCGGATATCACCCTCCCCCAGTACGGCATTGCCACAACAGATGCCGAACGCCTGACACACAGCCTTAGGCACACGATGAGCACCTATTGCATGATCAACAGGACCGAAACAGGCCTATCCGAGGCCCTGCAACAGCTTGAAAGCCTGCAAGACGAAGCCACGGCTCTAAATAAGCCACATGCCAACGACAGCGAAATCGCTGCCCTCGCCCGCCTGCAATCGCAGATTCAACTAGCACAGGAAATGGTCAAAGCCATGCGCAAGCGAACTGCAAGCTTAGGTTCGCACTATCGAGCAGACTAAATCGATTCTCACTTTGAGTTTGATCACAACTTCTCAACATGCATCGAGCCCCGTAAGCATGATTCCCCTAAGGAGAACACGCCTACGGAGCTTTAGCCGTGTTTCCCTAAGGGAATCACGGTGCAGATTACTCAGCTCCGCGCCCTTTCGGGTTCGACCCCATACGAGGTCAACAAAAAAGACGGCCAACTTTCGTTGACCGTCTAACATGCTTTGGTGGGCCGTCAGGGGGTCGAACCCTGGACCTTGGGATTAAGAGTCCCCTGCTCTACCAACTGAGCTAACGACCCGATATCAACACGAAGCAAGAACTGGGGTGGGTAAAGGGACTCGAACCCTCGACCTACGGGACCACAACCCGTCGCTCTAGCCAACTGAGCTACACCCACCGTGTCCTGTGCGCTTCGCGCTCGACTATTATTGCAAGGAACGCCATGCGATGCAAGCCCCAATTTTCAAGAATTTTAAAAAGAGTTTTTCGGATCCATTTCGAGCATTTCCCACCGGTTTCATAGGAGTAAACTTGCCCCACCCCGATGTTCGAAAGGACAACCATGAAAGAACTTTCCAATCGCACGGCGACATTTACCGATTCGGTCATTCGCCGCATGACACGCATCTCCAATAAGTACGGCGCCGTCAACCTCTCACAGGGCTTCCCCGACTTTGATCCCCCGGCGCAGCTGCTCAATAGCCTGAGCACCATCGCGACCGACCCCAAGCCGCTCTATCACCAGTACTCCATCACTTGGGGCTCCCAGGCCATGCGCGAGGCGCTCGCCGCCAAGCAGGAGCACTTTATGGGCATGCCGATCAACCCCAACGAGAACATCGTGGTCACCTGTGGCTCCACCGAGGCCATGATGGCCGCCATGATGACGGTCACGAACCCCGGCGACAAGGTCGTCATCTTCTCTCCGTTCTACGAGAACTACGGCGCCGACACGATCCTTTCGGGTGCCGAGCCCATCTACGTGCCGCTCAACCCGCCCACATTCGACTTTGACCGCGAGACGCTCGAGGCGGCCTTCCGCGACAACGACCCCAAGGCCATTGTCCTGTGCAACCCTTCCAACCCTTGCGGCAAGGTCTTTACGCGCGAGGAGCTCACCTTTATCGCCGACCTCTGCAAAAAATACGACGCCTACTGCATCACCGACGAGGTGTACGAGCACATCGTCTATGCGCCCCACGAGCACGTCTATATGGCCACCCTGCCCGGCATGTTCGAACGCACTATCAGCTGCAGTTCGCTGTCCAAGACGTACTCCATCACCGGCTGGCGTCTGGGCTACACCATTGCCCCGGCCCAGATCACCGAGCGCATCAAGAAGGTCCACGACTTTCTCACCGTGGGTGCCGCCGCTCCCCTGCAGGAAGCCGTCGTCACCGCCCTCAACTTCGACGACAGCTATTACGATGAGGTCCTCGACCTCTACACCGCCAAACGCGATTTGTTCTGCCAGGGACTCGACAGCATCGGTCTTGAGCATAACGTGCCGCAGGGCGCCTACTACGTCATGATGGACATCTCTGAGTTTGGCTATGACAGCGACCTCGAATTCTGCGAGGACCTCGCGTCTAAGGTGGGCGTGGGCGCCGTGCCCGGCTCGAGCTTCTTCCGCGAGCCCGTCAACCATCTGATTCGTTTCCACTTTGCCAAGCGAGACGAGACGCTTAACGCGGCACTGGAGAACCTCAAGTCGCTACGTGATAAAATCAAGCCGCGCGGGTAAGGACGGCCCGGCAACTAAAGAAACCAAAGAAGTCTCGCACCGCCCGCCGCGCTGCGAGGCTTCTTTTATAGCGCTTCCTTAATTTGGTTAGAGCCCTATACTTTAGTCACGGAGCAACTCGTCCCAGAGAGAGGAATACTATGGCAGAACAGCAGCTTATCGGAGCGCTCGAGGCCGGCGGCACCAAGATGGTCTGCGCCACGGGCTATGCAGACGGTACGGTCCTGGAGCGTGAACAGATCGCGACCACGACCCCGCAGGAGACCGTTGAGGCCGTCAATGCATGGTTTGCCGACAAGGGCATCGCCGCGCTGGGCATCGGCGCCTTTGGCCCCACCGCAGTCAACCCCGCCTCACCCCAATACGGCAAGATCCTGGAGACGCCCAAAACGGCATGGCGCTACTTCGACCTGCTGGGAACCATCCAAAACGAGCTCAATATTCCCTGCGGCTACGACACCGACGTCAACGTTGCCTGCCTGGGCGAGGTCACCTTTGGTTGCGCCCAGGGCCTCACGGACGTGGTCTACCTGACCATCGGCACCGGTGTGGGCGCCGGCGTGCTCTCGGGCGGTAAGCTCGTACACGGCATGATGCATCCCGAGGCCGGCCACATCCTGGTCACGCGCGACCCGCGCGACACCATTGGCGAGCATAGCGCTTGCCCCTTCCATGACAACTGCCTCGAGGGCCTCATCGCCGGCCCCGGCGTTAAAAAGCGCTGGGATGGCAAGAGCGCCGGAGACATGGCCGATGACCCGGAGGCCATGGACCTGCTCGCAGGCTATCTGGCACAGGCGCTCATGACCTACACGCTGTGCTACGCGCCGCAAAAGATCATCATCGGCGGCGGCGTGGCCGACCACACCCCCATCGTGCCGCTCGCACGCAAAAAGTGCGCCGAGATGCTCAACGGCTATATCGTCACGCCCGAGGTCAACGACATCGATACCTACATTGTCAACAACAGCCTCGAGGGCAAACAGGGCATCATGGGCTGCCTGGCCCTGGGCGCACAAGCGCTCCAGTAAAGGACACATCAGCGGGGCGCAGCGTATCCAAACTCGCAAAACGCACGGACAACGCCGTCACGCCCAGCAGGAGCCCTCAAACGCACAAGGCCGCCTAGGACCAAGCAAAACGTCCTAGGCGGCCTTTTTGGTGTACATCAGCGACCATAAGAGATATCGGAGCACGACGCCTGTCGTCGCCCCGCAGCAGTCAATCATCACATCGGTAATCATGCCGGCGCGACCGGGCACAAAAAGTTGAATCGTCTCGTCGATAGAGGGAACGAGCATCAAGAACACCGCCGTGGGCAGCAGCACATCAAACGTGCGCCGGCCTTCGAGGTCAAAGGTGTGCGTCGCCAAAATGCCAAGCACCATGTACTCGGTAAAATGAGCGCACTTGCGCACGACGAAGTTGGTGACCCAATCGTATGAAAGTCCCAGGGCCTGCAAAAAGCCGCGAATGGATTCCATGATCGACAGGCTCAACGAACCAGAGCCTGTACCGGGAACCAGCGAATTGCCCCAAATGACGAGCACCATGGCGCAGGCGGCAAGCGCCCATTTTCGATCGACCTTAACCATGCGGCAATTATGCCTCCGCGCGCAGCGGCGTAAAGCTGGCGGTACCGCCTTCGATAACGCTCAGATAGGCACGGCCCGTGCGCTTGACGGCCGCAGACTCCAGACGGTTGATCTCTTCCTCGAGAATCTGATTGACGCGCTCATGGCGACGGTTTTCCATAACGCCGGCAGCGATAGCCTCGACACGCTCGATACCCTCGCGCGAGATACGCGCGGTGTCCTCGGGAAGCACGGAGCTGTGGCGGCCGACATAGACGGGAGCAACCGAGACAGGTGAGGCTGCAGGCGTGGGCACCGCCACGGGGGCGGGCTCGGCAGCCTCGGCCATGATCGCCATGGCGGCGGCCCACATGTCCTCGTGGCCCGAATAATCGGCCATGGGGATATCTTCCTCAAGAGAGGCATCGGGGAGACTGTCGGTATCTACGCGATTCTGGGTATCAATAGAGGCAGTGATGGCGGCGGGCTCGTCCAGATCGGCGAGATCCACACCCTTGGCGTCGGAAATGATGGGCATGCTGGCGAGTTTGGCGTTGTACGGCGCCGCCTCCGCGGCCTGCATTTGGGCCGAAGCCCCCCAAAGCGAGCTTTCGGCAGCACGGCGAGCGGCGACGGTCTCCTCGTCGACAGCCAGGGGCTCATCGGCAAAGGGATCGGCAGCAGGAGCCGGCTGAGCCGCGCTCTGCTGGCCGGTCGAAGCGGCAGCCGCGGCAGAGGTGTATGCAGCTGACGACGCGCCGTTATAGGCGGCATTGTTGGCGGCGTTGGCCACAAGCGCCACGAAGGCAGCGGTGCTACCCGCAGGGGCGGCTTGAGAGCCCGAGACGGCGCGTGCGGCAGCGGCGATGTCATCGCGATTGTAAGAACCGGTCTTTCCACCGTTGGTGAGCTCGTCGATTGCGACCTGGTAGACATCGCGCGAACGCGCGGGATCGCAGCTGACCGGGGAATCGTCATCGAGCATACTGTCAATCATAGACCAGGCGTCGGCCTCATCCATGGCGTTGGCCGCGCGCGCGATGGTGGGAACGCCATCGTCGGCGTGACGGTGCTGGAACGCACCGGTCAGGCCGGAGAGAAATGCGGAAGAGGGCTGTGCGGCATTGGCCTGGTCGGCCGGGACCGCAGGCTGAGGTGCCGCCCCCTGCTGCTGCGCGGGAATCGAGGCGGTCTTGAACTCGCTGTGGGTCCGGCCAAACTGAGCGGCACCGCCCACAGCATCGGGCTCAAACAGGCGGCCATCGTGCTCGGCACGATACTCGGAGATGCCCAGCGAGGCAGCGTAGATACCCACGCCCGCCACCGCACCAACGGCAAAGGGAACCGCGCCCGCGACAACCGTCTCATTAACCGACGAGAACGGCAACGTCGCAGCATACATCACCACGGGGGCGGCAAGGCCGATCCCGCAGGAAAGTCCGGCAAGGACTGCTCGTTGTGTTGCATCAGAAGAAGCCATGAGCTCTCCCCATCTTCCAGCACCCAAATCGCATCATTTAGTTGGCTGCGCGAGAGAAGATGAAGCGGGACATGCGTCCCAAAGCAACGGTATATGGTTCGTTTCATCTGCGTTTTCCGTCGCGAAGCTTAAAAGTTATTATGCGAAACCGACCCTCCGATTGCAAGCGATGAGGCCGGATTGTGGCTCGAAAACTGCTGCTTGTCGGTCATAAGGTCAAAAAATGTTGCCGAGTGGCGCCATAAAGAAAGGGCCGGGGCATAAACCCCGGCCCGATTGCCCGTTCTTATGGCGATAAAGCGTGCAGTTTATGGTCTAAAACGTCTGCTCGTAGTCGCTGTGTTTTTTGGCCGAACGCACCAGAAACTCCTGGTTGGTGTTGGTGCCCTTAAGGCCCTTAATGAACGACGCCGCCGCGCGCTCGGTGTTGTTCATGCCGGCGAGAATGCGACGCAGGCCAAAGACAAACGGGCGCATCTGTTCGTCGACCAGCAGGTCCTCGTTGCGCGTACCGGAAGCAACGGGGTCGATAGCCGGGAAGATGCGGCGGTCGGCAAGATCGCGGTCGAGCTTGAGCTCCATGTTGCCGGTGCCCTTGAACTCCTCAAAGATGACCTCGTCCATCTTGGAGCCGGTGTCGATGAGGGCAGAGGCGAGGATAGTGAGCGAGCCGCCGTTTTCGATATTGCGGGCTGCACCCAGGAAACGCTTGGGCGGGTAGAGGGCCGCCGAATCAACGCCGCCCGAAAGGATACGACCCGAGGCGGGTGCCGCCAGGTTGTAGGCGCGGGCAAGACGTGTGATGGAGTCGAGCACCACCACGACATCGCCGCCCAGCTCCACGATGCGCTTGGCGCGCTCGATGACGAGCTCTGCCACGCGGGTGTGGTTGTCGGCAGGCATATCGAAGGTCGAGGCCACGACCTCGCCCTTAATGGAGCGCTGCATATCGGTGACCTCTTCAGGACGCTCGTCGACGAGCAGGCAAATGAGGTGCACCTCGGGGTTGTTGATCGAGATGGACTGGCAGATCTTCTTAAGGATCGTTGTCTTGCCGGCCTTGGGCGGCGACACGATCAGGCCACGCTGGCCCTTGCCGATCGGCGACACGATGTCGATGGCGCGACCGGTAATGGAATCCTTGCCGTGCTCCATACGCAGCGGCTCGTTGGGATAGACCGGGGTAAGGTCGCCGAACTTGGGGCGGTTGCGGATCTGCTCGGGATCCATGCCGTTAACAGTCGTGATCTTGGCGAGGCTGGCGCGCTTGTCGCCGCCGCGCGAGGGGCGCAGTGAGCCCTCGATGACATCGCCCGTGCGCAGGCGCGCGGAGCGGACGAGGTAAGCGGGAACGAAGGCGTCCTCGTTGGACTTCATGTAACCGTGGGCGTGGATGATACCGGAGCTGTCCGGACGAATCTGCAGGATGCCCTTAATATCGCGGAAGCCCTCGGCCTTCGCGGCGGTCGTGTAGATCTCCTCGACGAGCTCGGCCTTCTTTTTGCCGGTCGTCTCGATCTCGAACTCTTTTGCCTTCTCGCGCAGCTCGGCGACCTTCATGGCCGCAAGCTCCTCGCGCGAAAGCGTCGGTTCGGTGGGGGCGGCGTTGCGCTCCTTGTTGCGCTGCTTGCGGTCGCGCTGACGGCTGCGGCGGTCGTTGTTGCGATCGTCCTTGCGGTCGTTGCGATCGTCGTTGCGCTTGTGCTGACGACGGTTGGGGCGGGCGCCCTCTTCGTTCTCGACGCCCCCGGCAGCCGCGGCTGACGGCGCATCGGTGCCGGATGGGGCCTCGCCCTCTGACTTGGCGTCGGCGTTGGCATGGGTGCCGGAATCGGCGTCGCCCTGCTGCTCAGCAACCTTGGCCTTTGCGGACTTCTTGCGCGTACGCTTGGGCTTATCAGTCGCCGGCTGATCGGCATTCTCGACCTCGGAAGCGGCATCGGCGGTTGCCTCGGAGGACTTGTCGTCGACGGGCTTGGCGTCGGCTTTAGCCTTCGCCTTCGTCGAGCGCTTTGCCGCGGTGCGACGGCTACGGCCGAGGCGGACATCGGCGGGCTCGGCATCGGCAGATGCGGGAACCTCGGTGGACGGAGCGTCCTGGACCGGGGCGTCGGCCGTGGCCGCGGGCTCGGCCGTCACCGCTGCGTTCTGAGCAGCAGCAGCTGCGGCAGCGGCTTTCTCGGCCTCAACAAACGCCTTGGGCTTGCGGCCGCGACGATGCGGGCGCAGAGCGGGATCAACGGCGGGAACCTCGTTGGCCTCAGCGGGCACAACGGGCTCAACGGGGGAAGCGTCCTCCCCTGCCGCAGAACGAGCCGGAGCTTCAGCGACCTCGGGAGTCGATTGCTCAGCGGGCTGCTGCGTCTTGGCTGCCGCACGGCGACGCGTGCGCGGTGCCGGCTTCTCGGCCGACTGCTCGGCAGCAGGAGTCTCGGGGGCGACCGGCGCAGCGAGCTCAGTCAATGCCGCGGCCTCGCGCTCGGCAGCGCGACGGCGGGCACGCACAACCTGGGCCTCGCTAATCTGCGCCAGTGCACGGGCCTGCGCGACCTCATCGGAAATGGGGGCCGAAGCATCGGTGGCAACGGGCCGCTTCGCGCGCGTGGTGCGCGTCGTGCGACGCTTGGGCTTTGTAGCCTCCTCGCCGTCCGCAGCAGGCTTGGCCACACGACGCGTGCGCTTGGGCTTAGCGGGTGCAGCCTCCTCGATAGCAGTGGACGTGGTGGACGTGGCGGCCTTAGGCGCCTCGGGAGCCGAGGCCTGCGCCGGCGCGGGCACCACGGCCTGGTCCGACGTAACCGGTGCAGCGGGAGCCGTTTGCGTCGTCGTTATTTCGTTTTCTTGTTGTTGATCAGACACAGTGTTTGCTCAACTTTCTTTTCAAGCCCTGCGATCACATGCTCCCTGCATATACCTTCAGGGCGGCTAAACAGTCTAGCTCCGTCCAAAAAGCGACGGGCACCATTGATCTGTATCGAGATGATTGCGTCAAATACGCAGCGTTAGTGTAACACAACCGCCGCCACCTGCAACTTAGTCATCGGGGACGTTCTTAAACGACCAGTCAAAAGGAACACTCTTCCCCTAAGGCGCCTCGAAACGGAGCGACTAGGGAGCAAATCCATGGCGTCGGGATTCACCGCGCCACGAAACGCGCCTATCTACTACGCTTACCCCCGGACCCCTAACCATACCCTTGTTTTTTCAAAAACAGCGAGTCCGCTACCTGCGGTTTTAATATTGCGATTTTCGGCGTGGTTCGGGATACGCACTTAAACGTAGTAGATGCCCCCGATTCTTGGCAGAGGGTGTTCCACCGTTCCTCCAAGGGACAGCAATGATCTGTTTTCCTCCGTCCCCAAGGGGTCATTTTCAAAACTATGGCGGTTTACTACGATGAATCGCTCAACCACGATCACGCCAAAACCCGAAAAAGTAAAACCCCAGCTAGATGGCTTACACTTTTCGCTGAAAAGCCCGTGTGGTTGGATTCCCCAAATTCATCGTAGTAAACCGGTATAGTTGCGATTTAGTAGCATTTCCCAACACACCAAAAAGCACTGCCAAACGCGAAAAGCCCGACCTCCGCATGGAAGATCGGGCTTTCAAGGCTCAGTTAAACCAAGCCCACGCAGTCAAACGACCAGCGCTTACATCTGCTCGGGGGCAGAAACGCCAACGAGAGTGAGCACCAGGGCGAGCGTCACGCGGACGGCGTCGCATGCGGCCAGACGGGCGCGCGAGAGCTCGGGGTCGACGGGACGGCCCTCGCTCGGCAGAACTTGGCAGGCGGCGTAGAAGCTGTGGAAGTCGCCGGCGAGCTCCTCGGCAAAGTGCGTCAGACGGAACGGGGCGCGATCGCGAGCGCAGCTACCGATGAGGTCGGTGAGCTCGTTGAGCTTGCGCGAAAGGGCGAGCTCGGTCGGGTCGGTCAGCAGCGAGTAATCGACGTTCTCGCCGATGGCCTTCTCGGCGACGGCCTTCATGCCCATCTCGGCGGCCTGCTCGGCGGTAACGTCGGCGGCACGGCGCAGGATGGAGCACACGCGAGCGTGAGCGTACTGCACGTAGTACACCGGGTTGGAGTTGTCGCGCTTCTTGACGGCCTCAATATCGAAGTCGACCATCTGGTTGGAGCTCTTGGAGATGAGCGTGTAACGGGCGGCGTCGGAGCCGACCTCGTCGACGAGCTCCTGCAGGGTCACCATGGTGCCCTTGCGCTTGGACATACGGACGGGCTTGCCGTTGCGCAGCAAGTTGACGAGCTGGCCCAGCAGAACCTCAAACTTGCCGGGGTAGCCAAGAGCGTCGCAGACGCAGCGGACGCGCTCGATGTAGCCGTGGTGGTCGGCGCCCCAGATGTCGATGACGTGGTCGACGCGCTGGAACTTATCCCAGTGATAGGCGACGTCGGAGGCGAAGTAGGTGTACTCGCCATCGGACTTGATCAGGACGCGGTCCTTGTCATCGCCCAGGTCAGTGGAGCGGAACCACAGGGCGCCGTCCTTGGTGTAGAGGTAGCCCATCTTGTCGAGCTTCTCAAAAGCGCGGTCGACGGCGGAGGTGCCGGCAGTCTCGCCCTCGGTGTCCTTCACATACAGCGAGCGCTCGGAGAACCAACGATCAAAGTCGCAGTTAACGGCATGGCAAAGGTCGCGCATGTTGTCGACCATCTTTACATAGCCGCGCTCGCGGAAGCTCTCCATGCGCTCCTGCGGATCAGCGTTGACCCACTTATCGCCGTCGGTGCGCCAGAACTCGGCGGCCTCGTCGATGATGTAGTCGCCGCCGTAGGAGTCCTTGCCCAGAGTCTCGGCAAAGTTGTCCTGATACGGATGGGTCTCGGGGTGCTCGTCGTTCTCGTCGGCAACGAAGGCGTCGCGGTCGGCGATCAGAATCTTGTGAGCCTCGTCGATATCCACGCCCTGCTTGGCGATGATGTCGGCAAGCTGCATATAGCGCGTGCTGATGGAGTTGCCGAAGGTGTTCATCTGAGAGCCGTGGTCGTTGATGTAGAACTCACGCTGGATGACGTAACCGGCGTGGTCCATAACACGGCAAAGGGAGTCGCCCAGAGCGGCCCAGCGGCCATGGCCGATGTGCATGGGGCCGACGGGGTTAGCGGAAACGAACTCGACCTGGGTCTTCAGGCCGCCACCGACGTTGGACTTAGCGAAGTCCATACCCTTCTCGCGGGCCTCGCCAAAGATGGCGTTCTTGACGGCAACGGAGAGGTAGAAGTTGATGAAGCCAGGGCCGGCGATCTCGACCTTCTCGATCGCGGGATCCTCGGGCATATGGGCAACGACGGCCTCGGCGATCTTGCGCGGGGCGCAGTGAGCCAGCTTGGCGGACTTCAGGGCCATGGTGGAGGTCCACTCGCCATGAGAAGTATCAGCCGGTCGCTCGATAGCGCAATCGTCAAGTTCAAATGCGGAAAGGTCGCCGGCCTCCTGGGCCGCAGCAAGCGCAGCGCGTACCAGCTCTTCAATCTTCTCGGGCATAGATCCTCCTTGTGTTAAAGCCCCCGAGCTCTTGGTCACTCGTAGGGCAAAAGCCAGAGTTTGTAGCACTCTATCACAAGCGGTAACTACTGTCGTAGGGTAAAGCTAATAGATATTGCATATGCACAAAAATGACTACCGCTCTTGCGCGGCTGTACAAAGTTGGCGGTTTGCCTGCAGTTTATACACGTTCTAGAAATGCATAAACGTATGAATAAGCCGTTCTATATATCGAATACTCTAACCTATCAGAGTTGTGTGCTTTTCCTGCATAAAGTAATGGTTTGCGCACGTCAGCGTGGTATTCTTAACATACGCAAATTCGTATAAGTTGGAGGTAGCATGTTCTCAATCGGTCAACACGTCATTCATCCGGGTCAGGGAGTCTGCACCGTCGTCGGCTTTAGGGACGACACGCCGCAGCCCATGTTGCTGCTCGAGACCAAGCAGGGACATGCGCAGACGATTCTCATGTACCCCGTGGCGCAGGCCGACCGTCTGCATGCCGCCATCTCCCAGCAAGATGCCGAGCACCTGCTGAGCCACTACGACGAGCTGGAGTGCGACACCTTTACCGAGCGCAATAGCTCGCTCGAGGAGACGCACTTTAAGCAGCAGCTCAAGCTGGGCGCGCCCGAGACGGTTCGCGTGGCAAAAACCATGATGCACCGTATTCGCCAGGCCGAGGAAGCAGATAAAAAGCCCAGCTCCTACTACATGCGTGTGCTCAAGGAAGCCAAGCGCCGCTCCATCGAAGAGTTCGCCGTGGCCCTGGGCGTCACCGAAGAGACCGCCGAAGCCCGTCTAGCTCAAGCCGCCCTCAACTAACCTGCCCACGCCAAAACCACCACAAAGGGGACAGGCACCTTTGTGGTGGTTTTTTCGTTCCAGTAGTATTCATTCTTAGCGATACCTACGAGTACAAGGAGTCTTTTATGGCAGAGCCGCTTTCCGCCGGAATCACCCGCGACCGTGCGTTCGAATTGCTCAACGAGCACAATAAGGACCCGTTCCACATCACCCACGGCGAAACGGTCGAGGGCACCATGCGCTACTTTGCGCGCGAGTTCGACCCCGAGAACGAGAAGTTTTGGGGCATCGTCGGTCTGCTGCACGACCTGGATTGGGAGGAGCATGAGGACGACCCCATGAACCACACCATCTATGCTGCCGAGATTCTGGAGGGCGAGGGCGCCTCGCCCGAGCTCATTCGCGCCATCCAGACGCACACGTCCGATTTCAACAGCTCGCTGCCCAAGCCCGAGCTGCAGATGGAAAAGATCCTGTTCGCTTGCGACGAGCTCACCGGCCTGATCGGTGCCGCCGTCATCATGCGTCCGAGCAAAAGCGTCATGGACTTTACGACTAAGTCGCTCAAGAAAAAGTTCAAGGACAAGCGTTTTGCTGCCGGCTGCTCGCGCGACGTAATTTCGCAGGGTGCCGAGATGCTGGGTTGGGGGCTCCCCGAGCTCTTCGACCGCACTATCGCGGCCATGCAGTCCTTCGCGCCCGACCGCGATACCTTCCAGGCCTAACCGCCCACGCCACCTATAACCACCACAAAGGGGACAAGCACCTTTGTGGTGGTTTTTCGTTTGCGAGGGGGTTAGGGGCGGACCTGGCCGGTGCCGCGGAGCTTGTACTTGTAGGTGGTAAGCGCCTCAGCGGCGAAGGGTCCGCGGGCGTGGAGCTTTTGGGTCGAGATGCCGATCTCGGCGCCCAGGCCAAACTCGCCGCCGTCAGTGAAGCGCGTACTGGCGTTGGCGTACACGGCCGAGGCATCGACCGCATCCAGGAAGCGCTCGCAGGCATTCTCGTCCTCGGCGATGATGGCCTCGGAATGCATGGTGCCGTAGCGGTTGATGTGTGCGATGGCCTCGTCCTCGTTCGCCACGACCTTCACGCTCATCTCGAGCGCCAGATACTCGCGGCCCCAGTCCTCCTCAGTTGCGGCAACAAAGTCATCGCCCTCGGCAAGACCGGCATCGGCGCAGGTGGCGCAGGTGGCGCAGGCGGCCTCGTCGCCATGGATCAGCACACCGTGGTCGTGCAACACGGCCACAACTGCCGGCAAAAACGAATCTGCCACGGCGCGATCGACCAGAAGCGACTCGGCGGCATTGCACACGCCCACGCGCTGAGTCTTGGCATTGACGATAATGTTGAGAGCTTTATCGAAGTCGGCGGATTCATGCACGTAGATGTGGCAGTTTCCCGTGCCCGTCTCAATCACCGGTACGAGCGACTCACGAACGCAGCGCTGGATCAGGCCCGCGCCGCCGCGCGGAATGAGCACGTCGACGATGCCGCGAAGCTTCATGAGCTCGCCGGTTGCCTCGCGGTCGGTAGACTCGATCATCGAGACGGCCTCGCGCGGGAAGCCCTGCGCCTCGAGGGCATCGGCCAACAACTCGGCAATCATGGCGCACGAGTGATAGGCCAGCGAACCGCCGCGCAGAATGCAGGCGTTGCCGGTGCGGATGCAGATGCCCGCGGCATCGGCCGTCACGTTGGGACGTGCCTCATACACCATGGCGACCAGGCCCAGCGGCACGCTCACGCGGGTCAGGTCCACACCGCTTGCAAGCACGCGATGGTCGAGCACGCGGCCGACGGGGTCGGGCAGCTCGGCGAGCTTCTCCAAACCGGCGGCCATGCCCTCAACGCGCTTGGGCGTCAGCAGCAAGCGGTCGAGAAGCCCCGCCGAGGTGCCCGCATCGCGCGCGGCAGACATATCGAGCTCGTTGGCGGCAATGATGGAATCGGAACCATCGCGCAGCGCCGCGGCCATGGCACGCACGGCCTCCTGGCGCTGGGCATCGCTCGCCGTGGCGAGCGCGCCCGAAGCAGCCTTGGCCTCAACGGCAAGATCGTGAACGTACGTGGCTATATCGACCGACATGGACGGCCCTTTCTCTTAGATGTTTGCCAACCATGGTAGCCGATTTATGCGCATTCTCGCCGACGGCGGTAGAATTGGTCAACCCGAAACACCGCAACGAATGGAAGCATCAGATGGCGCTCATCACTTCGTACCACGTCCCCGGCTTGTATGTCGAGGACCACAGCATCGATGTCCCTCTCGACTGGCGCGGCCTTGAGCCCATGCTTTTGGCCGTCGGCAGCACCATGCGCCGCGGCGCCATGCCGGCGCCCATCGCCGGCGCGCCCGAGAGCATCAAACTCTTCTACCGCGTGGTTTGCGCGCCCGACCGCATTAACGACGACTTGCCGCTCCTCCTCTTTTTGCAGGGCGGCCCCGGCGGCGAGAGCCCACGTCCGCTGTCGCCCACAAGCGATGGCTGGATCGAGGAGGCCGTCAAGCACTTCCGCGTCGTCCTGCCCGACCAGCGCGGCACCGGGCGCAGCAGCTGTGTAGACGGGCGCACGATTGCCGCACTGGGCGAACGCGCCGAGGCGGCAGGCTCCGATGCGGCCCACTCGCAGGCGGACTTCCTCAAGCGTCACCTCGCCAGCTCCATCGTGCGCGATTTTGAGTACCTGCGCCTGGTGGGCTTTGGCGGCAAGCCCTGGGTCACACTGGGGCAAAGCTACGGCGGCTTTTTGACATTGAGCTATCTGTCGCTCTTCCCCGAGGGCGTGGCGGCAAGCTTTACCTGTGGCGGCATTCCGCACGTGCCGGCGAGCGCCAGCGAGGTCTACGCGCACACCTTCCCGCGCATGGCGGCCAAGACCCAGCAGCATTATGACCGCTACCCCGCCGACGTCGAACGCGTGGCGGCCCTGGCAGATGCGATCGAGGAGCAAAAGCCCGTGCTGCCCGACGGCTCGCCGATGACGGTCGAGCGCCTGCAGCTCATGGGCAGCGACTTTGGCATGAAGCCAAGCTTTGAGCGCATGCACTGGATTATCGACCACGCATTTGTTGATGGCGACGGTACGCTGGGCTGCGGTTCCTCGGTATCCGATAGCTTTTTGATGCGCGCCTTCGAGCGCACCAACACACGCACGAATCCGCTGTACTGGACGCTGCAGGAGTTCATCTACGCCGACGGCGACACCATGCCGATTCGCTGGGCGGCCGCAGAGGAGAAGGCCCATCGCGCCGAGTTCGACACGCTCGCGCGCCCGCTCGTGTTTACCGGCGAGGCCATGTTCCCGTGGATGTTCGAGCAGATGCCCGAGCTCAAGCCGTTCAAGCCCGCCATGGATCTGCTGATGGAGGACACCAGCTGGGACAAGATCTACGACCCGCAGCGCCTGGCCTGCAACGAAGTACCACTCCAGGCTGCGGTGTACTTCGACGACATGTACGTGGATTCGGCCCTGCAGCTCGATACGCTCAGCCGCGTTGGCAACTCACATGCCTGGGTAACCAACGAGTTTGAGCACGATGGCCTGCACGGCAGCGTAGTATTCAAGCACCTCTTTGACGAAGCCCTCAACCGCGGAGGCCTGCGCCGAATCTTCTAGCAAAGGAGTGTCCCCACCTGCCGGCACAAAAGGAACGTCCCCAGGTGCCGGACAAGTACCGGCAATGACGATGCCGCAGGAAGAGGACGGAAAGCGAAAACGCCCCTAAGCGAGTGGCTTTAAGTCGCAGGTCGAAGAGAAGAAGCGAGCGCCGCCCCTGTCTCTTATACACATCTCCGAGCCCACGAGACTCGACGTCATCTCG
>UQNU01000026.1 GCA_900542555.1 uncultured Collinsella sp. | reverse complement strand
GGGTAGCCGATGGGGGGTAGCTAATTTGGGACGGGGCTTTTTTAGCTACCCCCACAAGCGGGGTAGCTAAAAAAGCCCCGTCCCAAATTAGCTACCCTGCTCCATTGCAACTCGTGGTGAGGTCGTGAGCCTGTAAAACGTGTGCGTGCGCTTGCCGCTCGTATCTGCTATCATTCCTAGTCTGTGCGCTCATGCGGGCGTGGCGGAATTGGTAGACGCGCCAGATTTAGGTTCTGGTGGGATTCCCGTGAAGGTTCGAGTCCTTTCGCCCGCACCAACGCACCCGCGTCGGCTTATGCCCTCGCGACGCTTGTTGCATAAAGGTACCAGCACCTCAGATAAGCTGGGCAGTATGAGGAGGAACGTGTTGAACATCACCGCTTCTGACGTCAAGGACGCCAAGCTCACCGCTACGGTCACCATCCCGGCCGCCGACGTCGACGCCGCGATCAAGAAGGCCTACAAGGACACCGCCAAGAAGTATCGCTTCCCGGGCTTCCGCGCCGGCAAGGCCCCCCGTCCGGTCATCGATTCTGCTCTTGGCGCCGAGGCTACCCTCGCTCAGGCCACCAACGACCTGATCGCCGCCAACGAGCCCGCCGTCCTCAACGAGTTGGACATCGTCCCCACCAAGAACGGTGACTACAAGGAGCTCGACCTCGCCAAGGATCACGAGGACTACACCTACACCGTCGAGTTCTCCCTGCGTCCCGCCGCTGAGCTCTCCTCCTTCGACGCCGTCGAGATCGAGATGCCCCCTGCGGAGGTCACCGAGTCCGAGATCAACAACCAGGTCGAGATGCTCCTCAACTACCGTGCCACCTTCGAGGACGTCGAGGGTCGCGCCGTCGAGGCCGAGGACTACGTCACCGTCGACCTCAAGGCCGTCGAGAACGCCGACAACTTTGCCGCCGAGGGCCGCATGCTCATCGCCGGTAGCGACAGCAACCCCAAGGAGTTCAACGAGGCCCTGATCGGCTCTAACGTTGACGACGTCAAGACCGTCACCTGGACCGACGAGGTCGAGGAGGGCGAGGAGGCCGAGACCCACACCGTCGAGGTCACCGTCAAGGGCATCAAGGTCCGCAACACCCCCGAGCTCACCGACGAGCTCGTCAAGTCCGACTTTGGCTTCGACAGCATCGACGCTATGCGCGACGCCATCAAGATCGAGATCGAGCAGGACAAGGCTTCCCGTCTCCCGGCCGAGAAGGAGAACCGTTGCGTCTCCGCTCTCGCCGAGCGTCTGCAGCTCGACGAGATGGACGCCGACTACGAGCAGTCCGTCTTTGAGGAGCTTGGCCAGAACTTCCTGTCCAACCTCGCTGCCCGCGGCATGACGCTGGACACCTGGCTTCCCGCTTCCGGTCTGACCATGGAGCAGTTCATCGGCGACCTGCACAAGCAGGCCAACGACGTTGCCCGTGAGTCTCTGGCGCTCGACGCCCTCGCCCGCGAGCTCAAGATCGAGGTCACCGAGGACGACATCAACGCCGAGTTCGAGAAGGCCGGCGTCAAGGACGTCGAGGCTTCCAAGGCCGAGTTCATCGCCGACGGCCGCATGCCTGCCGTCCGCGAGTCCATCCGTCGCTCCAAGGCCGTCGACCACCTGGTCGAGAACGCCAAGGTGACCGAGGTCGACGAGACCGCCAAGGACGCCGAGTAATTCTCGCCACCTTGCCCGCGAGCGCATGGGTGCGCCCGTGATGGGGTAAAGTTATACACCGGTTATCCGGTTGCTTCGTACGGTGCCAGCCAATGCATAGCATGCGGGCACCGTACGTTTGTCTAGAACCACTATTGGTCCGTAAGAGAAATGGAGATGCGTATGATCGCTAAGTTCGATTCCGCCCTCGTGCCATACGTTATCGAGCAGACGCCGCGCGGCGAGCGCAGCTACGATATCTATTCGCGCCTGCTCAACGACCGCATCATCTTCTTGGGCGAGGAGATCAACTCCGTCAGCGCCAACCTGGTCGTTGCCCAGCTGCTGCATCTTGAGAGCCAGGATGCCGAGAAGGATATCTCGCTCTACATCAATTCGCCCGGTGGCGAGGTCTACTCCGGCCTGGCGATTCTGGACACTATGAACTTCATCAAGCCGCAGGTCTCCACCATCTGCGTCGGTATGGCCGCGTCTATGGCCGCCGTGCTGCTTTCGGCCGGCGCCAAGGGTAAGCGCTTCTGCCTGCCGCACTCCAAGGTTATGATTCACCAGCCCAGCGGCGGTGCCCAGGGCCAGCAGACCGAGATCGAGATCGTGGCCGAGGAGATCAAGAAGACTCGTCGCGAGCTCAACCAGATCCTGTCCGACGCCTCGGGCCAGCCCATCGAGAAGGTCCAGGCCGATACCGAGCGCGACAACTACCTCACGGCTGCCGAGGCCCTCGACTACGGTCTAATCGACCGTATCGTCACCTCGCGCGACCTTGCCGCTAAGGACGCCTAGGATGGCCGGTAACATGCAGGACAACTTCGACGAGAACGGCAACCCCATCCGCTGCTCCTTCTGCGGAAAAGAGCAGGGGCAGGTTCGCCGCCTTGTAAAGGGCCCCACCAACATCTTTATCTGCGACGAGTGCGTTGCCGCCTGCTCCGAGATCTTGGAGGAGTCGCTGGCTTCGGACTTTATGGACGCCGCCCGCAACGGCAAGCTGCCGGGCTTCCTCAACGATCACGGTCAAGCTGCCGGCCAGCCTGCTGTAGATCCCGAGGCCGAGGGTTTTGAGCTGGAGGACGACGCCCGTCAGGTCATTACGCACGTGCCGACCCCGCACGAGATCTATAACGAGCTTTCGGCCTATGTAATGGGCCAGGAGGACGCCAAGCGCGCCATGTCGGTTGCCGTGTACAACCATTACCGCCGCGTCATCGAGGGTGGTGCTGCGCTTTCGGCCTTTGACGACGGCTTGGACTCGCAGCTCGACGATGATATGGACGAGGTGGAGCTCGCCAAGTCCAACATCTTGCTGCTCGGTCCCACCGGTACCGGTAAGACCCTGCTCGCCCAGACGCTCGCGCGCATCCTCGAGGTGCCGTTTGCCATCGCCGACGCCACCGCACTTACCGAGGCCGGCTACGTGGGTGAGGACGTGGAGAACATCCTGCTCAAGCTCATCAATGCCGCCGATGGCGATATCGAGCGCGCGCAGGTTGGCATTATCTACGTGGACGAGATCGACAAGATCGCCCGCAAGGCCGAGAACCTCTCCATCACCCGCGATGTTTCGGGCGAGGGCGTTCAGCAGGCGCTGCTTAAGATTCTTGAGGGCACGGTGGCAAGCGTTCCGCCCACCGGCGGCCGCAAGCATCCCCAGCAGGAGCTGCTGCAGATCGATACGACCAACATCCTGTTTATCTGCGGCGGTGCCTTTGTGGGTCTGGACAAGATCATCGCCGACCGCGTGGGCAACAAGGGCGTGGGCTTTAACTCCGAGATCGCCGGCCCCACCTCGGTCGACGAGAACGACCTGCTGCGTCAGGTGCTCCCGCAGGACCTCAACGCCTTTGGCATGATCCCCGAGTTTGTGGGACGTACGCCCGTCGTTACCCAGACACAGGCGCTCGACGAGGACGATCTGGTGTCAATCCTGACCGAGCCCAAGAACGCCGTGGTGCGTCAGTACCGCAAGATGTTCCAGCTCGAGGACGTTGAGCTTGAGTTTGAGGATGCCGCCCTGCACGAGATCGCCCGCATGGCGCTTGCTCGCAAGACCGGCGCCCGCGGTCTGCGCTCCATCTGCGAGGACGTGCTGCAGCAGACGATGTTCGACCTTCCCAGCGAGGAGGGCGTTTCCAAGGTCATCGTGACCGAAGCCTCCGTAAAGGGCGAAGAACAACCCCAACGCATCTACGGGTAAACCAGCCTAAAACGTGTTTGCAAATAGCCTCCGACCACCCGCGGTCGGAGGCTATTTTATATATACGCAATAACCCCAACTACCTGTGCTATTCTGTGTGTTTGTTTAAGCCTCGGCAAAGTCAATTCAGACTGAAGTAATCGATACCTAAGGGGAGGAATGTAGGCCCGTTTTTCGTAGATTCCGCACGAGCCGAAGACCACTTAAAGTGGTCTTCGAGCGAGTCAGGACCTGACCGAGCGAAAATCGGGCCTACATTCCTCCCCGGCGGGACAGGGAGAGATATATGGAAGAAATGCCCAAGAACTACGATCCGTCGACCAACGAGCCGGCGATTCTGCAGAAGTGGCTCGACGGCGGCTACTATAAGCGCCGTGAGGGCGTGGGCGACTGCACCGTCACCATTCCGCCTCCCAACGTGACCGGCAAGCTCCACATGGGTCACGCCACCGACGACTCCATCCAGGACGCCATCATCCGTATGGCCCGCATGCGCGGCAAGTCCACGCGCTGGGTGCTCGGCACCGACCACGCGGGTATCGCCACGCAGACCAAGGTCGACAAGAAACTCAAGAGCGAGGGCATCAGCCGCCTGGAGATCGGTCGCGACAAGTTTGTCGACGCCTGCTGGGATTGGACCCACGAGTACGGCGGCATCATCGTCGAGCAGATCAAGCGTATGGGCTGCTCTGTCGACTTCGATAACGAGCGCTTCACCATGGACGAGGACTACGCCCAGGCCGTGCGCAAGGTGTTCTGCGACTGGTATCACGACGGCCTGATCTACCGCGGCAAGCGCATCGTCAACTGGTGCCCCAACTGCACCACCGCCATCTCGGACGACGAGGCCGAGTACAAGGACGAGAAGGGCCACCTGTGGCACCTGCGTTACCCGCTGACCGAGCCGGTCAACGGCCAGGACTACATCGTCGTCGCCACCACGCGCCCCGAGACCATGCTCGGCGACACGGGCGTCGCCGTCTCCCCGAAGGACCCCGAGAAGGCCGCCTTTGTGGGTAAGACCGTCATGCTGCCGATTGTCAACCGCGAGATCCCCATCTTTGAGGATTGGCATGTCGATGCCAACTTTGGTTCCGGCTTTGTCAAGGTCACCCCGGCCCACGACCCCAACGATTACGCCATGGGTCAGGCCCACGACCTGCCGCAGATCAATATCTTCGATGAGCACGCGGTAGTCGTCGAGGGCTACGGCGAGTTTACCGGCATGAACCGCGACGAGTGCCGCGAGGCCGTCGTCAAGTGGTTTGAGGAGCATGGCCTGCTCGATCACGTCGAGGACCTCGATCACTCCGTCATGCACTGCTACCGTTGCGACTCCGCGCTGGAGCCGTGGCTGTCCGAGCAGTGGTTCGTGGCCGTCGACAAGCTCAAGGGGCCGGCGCTCGACGCCGTCAACTCCGGCAAGGTCACCTTCCACCCCGCGCGCTGGACGCAGACCTACACCACCTGGATGGAGAACCTTAAGGACTGGTGCATCAGCCGTCAGCTGTGGTGGGGCCACCGCATCCCCGTGTTCTACTGTGAAGACTGTGGCTGGGAGGATGCCCTTACCGAGGACACCGACGTGTGCCCCAAGTGCGGCGGCCATCACGTGCATCAGGACGAGAACGTGCTGGACACCTGGTTCAGCTCGCAGCTGTGGACCTTTGCCACGCAGGGCTGGCCGCAAAAGCCGGAGCTCCTCGAGGGCCATCACCCCACGACGGCGCTCGTCACCGCGCGCGACATCATCGCGCTGTGGGTCGCCCGCATGGTCATGAGCTCGCTGTACTTCTTGGACGAGGTGCCGTTTAAGGACGTCGTCATCTACCCGACGATCCTTGCCAAGGACGGCAGCCGCATGTCCAAGTCCAAGGGCAACGGCGTTGACCCCATGGACCTCATCGGCATGTACGGCGCCGATGCTATGCGCTACAACTTGCTCACACTGTGCACCAACAACCAGGACGTCAAGTTCGACGCGAACATTGACAAGAAGACCAAGAAGCTCATCGACAGCCCGCGTACCGACCAGGCCAAGTCGTTTGTGACCAAGATCTGGAACGCCAGCCGCTTCCTGCTCATGAACATGGAGGGCTATACGCCCGGTGAGCCCGTCGTTGAGACGCCGGCCGACGCCTGGATGTTCAGCCGCCTGGCAAAGGCCGTCAAGATGGTCACCGAGGGTATTGAGAACTACACCTTTGGCGACATGGCCCGCGGCGTGCAGCAGTTCTTCTGGAACGAGGTCTGCGACTGGTACGTCGAGGTCACCAAGGCACGCCTGAAGGGCGAGGGTCGTCTGCAGGCGCAGCGTAACCTGATCTTTGTACTCGATACCTCCATTCGCCTGATGCACCCGCTTATGCCGTTTGTCACCGAGGAGATTTGGGACAACATGCCGGCGAGCGTGCTCGACCTGGACGCCGAGGGCAACGTGGACCGCGCCGAGGCGCTCATGATTGCCAAGTGGCCCGAGCCCGCCGACTATGCCAAGTATGTCGACGAGGACGCCGAGCGCGCGTTTGAGCTGTGCCGCGCCGTCGTGTCTGCCGCCCGCGCCACGCGTTCGCGTTATCGCTTGAGCCCCAAGGCCGAGCTCGACGTGGTCGTGCGCGCCGGTGCCGAGGACATCGAGAAGCTCGAGAGCCTGCGTTCGACCATCGAGCCGCTGGCAAACACCGCTTCGCTGGTCATGGGTACCGACGTTGAGAAGCCGGCTGCGAGCATCGCCGTGGTCGATAGCGGCGTCGAGGTCTTTGTGGTGCTCGAGGGCAAGGTCGACCTTTCGGCCGAGAAGGCGCGCCTGGAGAAGGAGATCGCCGCGGCCCAGAAGGAGCTTGCCGGCTGTGAGAAGACGCTCGCCAACGAGGGCTTTGTGGCCAAGGCCGCGCCCGCAGTGGTCCAGAAGAAGAGGGACCGTGCAGCTGAGCTCAAGGAGATCCTGGCGGCGCTGACTGCTCAGGTTGCTGACTTCTCGTAGGCGTTACTGAGGGGCGCATCCCGACGCTTTGCTCGCTACTGCGGACAGTCCTGCGCAAGACGGACAGCACATTAAGTGCTGTCCTTTGCGTGCGGAACTTGTATCGAGCAAAGCGTCGGGCCGCTCCTAGTGCGGTTACGTAGTTGTTTGCATCCTGCGTGTTGGGGCCACTGGGTTGTGGCCTTGATTCTGCTGTAAAGCGTTGTTTGGCTGATATTTTGAATGGGAGGGGCTCGTTGTTTATTACGGGCCTCTTTTTATGTTGAGGGGACTTTGGCTATGGCAAAGCGTTCTGGGTTGTATTCGGTGCCGTTTGAGTTTGATTTGGTTCCGTTTGATGAGGCTGTCGTTGTGGCGGCCGATACGGGGAAGATTTCTGGCACTGGTACGCGGATGCTTGAGACGGTGATTGACATGCTCGATGAGCTTGGTCGCCCCGATGAATACTTTGATTGCATCCAGATTGCTGGAACCAACGGTAAGACCTCGACAACGCGTTTCTCGGCTTCGATCCTGCGCGGTGAAGGTTTGAAGACAGCTCTGTATACGTCTCCGCACCTGGTGCGTTATCCCGAACGCATGGAGATTGATGGGTGTGTGGTGAGCGATGACGCTTTTGCTCGCGGCGTGTCTGCTGCTATTGAAGCCGGGCATCGCGTGAATGAACGTCGTGTAGCAGCCGGGAAGAGCGCTTACTTTATTTCCCCGTTCGATTTGCTTACGACCTCTGCAATGGTTGTGTTTGCCGAGGCTCGTGTGGACGTTGCCGTGCTGGAAGTTGGCTTGGGCGGTCGTTGGGATGCCACGAGCGCCACCGATCCCGTTGCCGTGGCCATTACGGGCATTGGGCTTGATCACACTCGTATTTTGGGCGACACGCTCGAGGCCATTGCAGGGGAGAAGACTGCGGTTATTAAGCCTGGGCGTTTGGTTGTTTTGGGCGAGGGTACGCATGAGCCGAGCGTTCAGCGCGTGATGGATGCTCGTTGCCGTGAGTGCGGCGTTGTGCCGCTCGTGGTGAGCCATACGACGACCAAACTTCCGGCACACGTGGGCGATACGGTGGAGTTTAGCTGCACCACGCCGCGCGCAATCTATACGTCGAGCATGGTCAAGCCGGCCTATCAGCCGCAGAATGCCGCGTGCGCGATTATGCTGTGCGAGGGCTATTTGGGTCGCGAGCTCGACCATGAGGCGCTCGACGCTTCGCTTATGGGCTGCCCCACGCCGGGTCGCTTTGATGTGCTGGGAACCGATCCGCTCAAGTTGATCGATGCCTGCCATAACCCCCAGAGCTGCGAGAACTTTGTGAGCGCGCTGGACGAGATTGATCCGTGCGTAGAGAATCGCCCCACGCTGCTGTGCGCCGCGCTAGCAGACAAGGACGTGGCGGGCATCGTCGACGTGCTGATTCCGGCGTTCCCCCGTGTGGTCGTGACCCAGACCGATTCCGACCGCGCCCTGCCGGCGGAGGAGCTTGCTGCCCTGGTGGACGCCGATAAGCTCGCTGGCGTGTATCCCAGCGTATCCGAGGCCCTCGCGGCCCTCGATGCCGCGGGCGAGTCCTTCGTAGCAGCCGGCACCATCACCCTAGCCGGCGAAGTAGCGGGGCTGCTTCGTTAACCCATACCCCCTCATCAGTTGCGGTGAAATAGTTCCTGTATTTGGGTTCTAGCAGCCCAAACAGGATCTATTCCACCGCAACTTATTGAGGGGCTATTGGGTAAGGGCTAGTCTAGGCGGACTGGGTCGTGGGGGTAGGCGTTGAGGATCTCGACGCCGGACTCGGTCACCAGGGCAAGGTCCTCGATGCGGACGCCGGTGCGGCCGGGGAGGTAGATGCCCGGCTCGATGGAGAACGTCGTTCCCGGTTCTACGACCTGCTCGTTGACGAGTGAAACGTCGCCCGGCTCGTGGTCCTGCAAGCCGATCGAGTGTCCCAGGCGATGCGTAAAGTGCTGTCCATAGCCCGCATCCTCAATCACGTCGCGTGCGGCGCGGTCCAGGTCACACATGCGCACGCCCGGTGCGATGAGCGCCTTGGCGGCCTCGTTGGCGCGGCACACGATGTCGTAGATGCGTGCCGTCTCCTCGTCCGGCTCGCCCCAAAAGAACGTGCGTGTCATGTCCGAGCAGTAGTTGCAGCGGCGTCCGCCAATGTCGAAAAGTACCACGTCGCCACGCTTGAGCACGGTGTCGTCGGGCTCGTGATGCGGGTCGCCGGCGTTGGCGCCAAAGCTCACGATGGGCGGAAAGCTAAAGCCCTCGCAGCCGTGCTTGCGATACAGACCGAGCATCTGGTCGGCAATTTCGCGCTCCGTCACGCCCTCGTGAACGAGTTTGATGGCGTCGGTCATCACGGCGTCGTTGACGGCCGAGGACGCGCGCATCAGCTCCTGCTCGGCGGCATCCTTGTGGGTGCGTGCGGCGGTGACGGCAAAGTCGCCCAGGAAAAACTCGCTCGCGGCGTGACAATCCATGAGCGGCATCAAAAAGCCGGAGCGCATGACGGTGTCGATGCCGAGCGGTTTGGTCGGATCGACCTCGCGAGCGATGGCGTCGGTCACGACGTCGGTATCGGTGTGGTAGGCCACGCGGGCATTGTCGTACTCGGGCAGCTGATGCAGGGCGTTGACCAGGATCACGGGCTCGCTACCGCGTGCGAGCAGCACGCCGCAAAAACGCTCGAACATATCGGCATAAAAGCCGGTCAGGTAATAAATCGACCACGGGTCGTTTACGAGCAGCTGCGCGCCGGGGTGCTGAGCCTCGAGCGCATCGAGCACGCGCGTCACGCGCTGGTCATCGACCTGTGCCATGAAACATCCTTTCGCTAGGGTGCCACCATGGTATCCCAAGCGTCCCCACATAAGTTGCGGTGAAATAGTTCCTGTTTGCCGGGGTAATGGCCTAAAACAGGAACTATTCCACCGCAACTGCAAACGCTGATGAAGCTCCGTTCTAAATGAGCTGCTTAGGCTGGGTCGATGTCCATGCTGGCGATGAGGTCGATGCCCGTGTGGAGGAGGTCTTCCAACACGACGTCTCCCATGCGGATGGGGGCTTTGACAACTAGGCCGCGGATGAGGTCCATGGCTTGGGCGTGGAGTGCCAGCGGGATGGCCTCGGCCGTGCGCACGGGCAGCAGCGCCTCGTCGCCGCCGGATACGGCAGCGGTGGTGGTGAGCACGCGCATGGGGCAGGTGAGCTCCTGATGCGCGAACGTATCGCCGCGCGGGCAGTTGTTGCCGGTTACGGAGCGCACTTCTACCACGGCGCCGTCTTCGTCACGCTCTACCTCTACGGTCAGGAGGCACTCAGATGGGCAGGTTGTGCAGTTGAACTGCAACGTTTCGATCGCGTTTATGCTCATGGTCTTACGCCTCCTCGATGGGATCGACGGACAGGACAATTTCGCTAGCACCTAGGTCGAGTGCGCGCTGAATCACCTTTGGCGGCAGCGGGAGGCTCTCCATGACGCTCGGTTTAAACGGGCGGACCTTGCCTGTAAGTAGTTCCTCGTCGCCTGCTAGAATACGCACGCGGGCGGCATCGACCGGTCGGCGCACACGGAAGTTGAGTCTGGTGAGTGTCACAGTCGTAATGCGTCCCGGCAGCGCGTAGCCCGCGATGCCGGCAGGGGAGACCGTGAGCTCCCAGTCCGGAACGGTGCCCGCGCCGGTCCCCAGCGCGTACGCCGCTGCAGCTGCGCCAGCCCTCTCGGACTCGGTCGTTACGTTGTCGGCCAGGTCGTGCACGTGCAGCACGTTGCCGCAGGCAAAGATGCCCGGCACGCCCGTTTGCAGGCTCTGGTCCACCACGGCGCCGCGCGTTCGCGGGTCAAGCTCTACGCCAGCGGCAACCGAAAGCTCGTTCTCGGGAATCAAGCCCACCGAAAGCAGCAGTGTGTCGCACGGAACGATGCGCTCGGTCCCCGGAATGGGCGCCAGGCGCTCGTCGACTTGGCTTACCTCGACGGCTTCCACGCGGTCGTGCCCGATCACGCGTGTGACGGTGGTGGACAGGTGCAGCGGAATGCCAAAGTCGTTCAGGCAGTTCTTCACATTGCGGCGCAGGCCGTTAGCGTACGGCATGAGCTCGTACACGCCCTCGACCGAAATCCCCTCGAGCGTGCAGCGGCGCGCCATGATAAGCCCGATGTCGCCTGAGCCCAAGATGACGGCACGCGAGCCGGGTTTGAGGTTTTCGATATTGATGTATCGCTGCGCCAGGCCGGCCGTAAACACGCCGGCGGGACGACTGCCGGGAATCTTGATCTCGCTGCGCGTGCGCTCGCGACAACCCATGGCAAGGATGACCGCGCGCCCGGTGAGCCGTAGCATGCTGGCGGGGCTCATGAGCGTGACGGTATGGACCGCGGCGTCTTCCGTAGGCTCGCCCGAATCAATCCCAATCACCATGCAGTCCAGGAACAGCGTAATGTCGGTTGCGCGCACCTGGTCGATAAAGCGCTGTGCGTATTCGGGACCGGTGAGTTCCTGTTTAAAGTGCGACAGGCCAAAGCCGGGGTGGATGCACTGGCGGAGGATGCCGCCCAGGTGCTGCTCGCGCTCCACGATGGCCACGCGTGCGCCGGCCTTATGCGCGGCCAGCGCGGCCGCCATGCCTGCAGGCCCGCCGCCGATAACGACCACGTCGAAGGCTTGCGTTTGTACGGCTTCTACGACGCCGCAATCAATCGCACTCGATTTGAACTCCTCCATCCTAGCGCACCCCCTTCAAAGGTCCCTCGACCAACCAGGAGCCGGCGTCCTCCAGTAATACCTCGCTAGGGTTGCAGCCCAACTCGCGCGTCAGAATCGCCACCACGCGGCTCTGGCAAAAGCCGCTCTGACACCGGCCCATACCGGCACGGCAGCGGCGCTTGACGCCCTCGACCGAAACCGCGCCCGGCTGGCGTCGGATCGCGGCCACGATCTCGGCTTCGGGCACCGTCTCGCAGCGGCAGACAATCTGGCCCCACGCGGGATCGGACTCGATCAGCTCCTCCTTGCGCGCCAGTGGTGCGCGGTCAAAGTCGTCCGGCGCGCGGCGAATTGGGTTCCAGTCATCCCGTTCGCGCAAAACCACACCCGCGTCGCGCATAACCTGCTCCATGCGCTCGGCAATGGCCGGCGCGCTCGCCACGCCCGGCGACTGAATGCCTGCCGCCTGGAACAGTCCCGGCACCACGGCCGACTGCCCAATAAAGAAGTCGTTCGTTCCCTGAATGACCGGACGCCCGCCGGCAAATGCGCGCACCACGCGGCGCGTATCCAGATCGGGCACCAGCTTGCGCGCGCCGGTCAGCAGCGCGTTAACGTCGCCGGCGTAGGTCTGCGTGTCGCCCGGATCGCGCACGGCGGCGGTCGCGGTGATCACCGTGTTGCCGTGGACGGTGGCTGTAACGATGACGCCCTTGGAAACCGGCGTGGGAACGGGGTAGAGCGGCATGAGCGCACGTGGCTCCTTGTCCAGCACCACGATGTTGCCCTGGCGCCAGACCATCTGGAACTCCTCGGCGCCCGCCATATGCGAGATGTTTGCGGCGCCGTTGCCCGCGGCATTAATCAAATAGCGGCAACGCACATCACCGGTCGGTGTCACCAGCGTAAAGCGAGCGGTCCCGTCACCGCTCCCGTCGCCAGCGCCGGGAGCTACCTCGATCGCTTCCACCGATGCGGAGCGCATAAACGTCACCCCGTTGGCCACGGCGTTCTCCAGCGCGGCGATGGCAGCCTCAAACGGGTCGACAAACCCAGTCGAGGGGCACCACAACGCGCACGTTGCATCGGCACTGGCGCGCGGCTCTAATTCGTGGATGCGGTCGGGTCCGACGATCGACAGCTCGGGCACGCCGTTGATATGGCCGTTGCACTGCAGCTGCTCCAGATGCGTGCGGTCCTCGTCGTTAAAGCCCAGCACCATCGACCCGGTGCGGCAGAACAGAAAGCCCAGCTCCTGCGCCCACGCACCGTACAACTCGCAACCACGAGCGTTGACCTGCGCCTTTACCGTGCCCGGCGCCGGATCGTAGCCAGCGTGCACCAGGCCACCGTTGGCCTTCGAGGCGCCCAGCGCGATGTCGTTGGCCGCCTCGATCACGCAAATGGTAAGGTCAAATCTCGCGAGCTGACGCGCGATGGCGCATCCGGTGATGCCCGCGCCGACAATCGCGATATCAAACGTTTCTGCCACGGTGCCTCCAAGACAAGTTGACAGGCTGTCAATAAGACCATCCTACGGTCTGCGTGCCCTCGGCGCGGCGGCAATGCGGCGAACAGCCCCGCAACACCCGCCAACGGCAGGCGCGGGCCGGCCCAGCACGGATGCTGGCCACGTTAGACCGCGAGATCTTCCCACCAAACATCGCGGTCGTCGCCGTTACCTGTTACAGATTGAGATGCTGCGTCCACAGGCGCACGTTCATCTCGATTTGTAACGATAGGCGGGGAATTGCGGTCCTACGTGTTACAGATCGAGACGGTAGCCCGTCGGGTTACTCGTATGTCTCGATCTGTAACAGCTGGCAGGGTTTTTGGTTCCTTTCTGTTACAGGTCGAGACAATCTTTCCGACGGATTCTGGTTGTCTCGATCTGTAACAGTAAGAACTGTTTTTGGGTTCTAGATGTTACAGATCGAGGTTTAAGTCGGGGAGAGAAGGGTTTGTCTAAATCTGTAACGTCTGGGACTGTTTTAGCCGAGTAACTGTTACAGATTGAGATGTTTGTGTCCGCGTCAGCCCCGCGCTTAGCCGTGGTCCCATATAAACAAACCCCGTGGTAAACTTGCACGGACTGTAAATATTCCGAAAGGTACACCTCAATGTCCAAGTACATCTCCGAGCTCATGTCGCCGCAGCTTATGGGCGTCGTTTATGCCTTTGTTGGCTTTATCATCGCCCTGTACGTGCTGTCGGTCGTCTATGTGTTCATCGACGCTCGCCGCCGCGGCGCCAGCGCCTACGTGGCATGGGGCATCATCGCCCTCATCCCGTTTGTGGGCCTCATCGCCTACCTGGTCCTGCGCCCGCACTCCTACGCGGCCGACCGCGAGGAGCAGGAGCTGGACATGGCCCTGCGCGAGCGCCAGCTTGCCCAGTACGGCACCTGCCCGCAGTGCGGTGCCCCCATCGAGAAGGACTTTGTCGTCTGCCCCGTGTGCGACACCCAGGTTCGCAACGTGTGCCCCAGCTGCCATCGCCCGCTCGACGCGCACTGGAAGGTTTGCCCCTACTGCCGAACTCGCATTCAGTAACGCATCCATCGTCGGGCCGGCCGTAAGCCACGGGCCCCGCGTGTCACGCGCAAACCGCACGCGCGCCCCTCAGCCCCCCACACGATGAAGCATGCGTAGAAAATCGCCCGCCGTGCCATTAAGGTGCGGCGGGCGCTTGTATACCAAGGCAACCTGCCTATAATGATGCAAGTCAAAAACGCCGAGCGCATCGCACGCACTTGCATCAGACATCCGAGAGGAGAAAACATACCCATGAAGGCACTCTACAATGACGGTTCGGTGGCCGAGCTCCCGCAGGACGAGGTCACGCACGTCATCCGCCACTCCGCCGCGCACATCATGGCGCAGGCCATCAAGCGCCTGTACCCCGAGGCCGACTTTGCCTACGGTCCCGCGACCGACAACGGTTTTTACTACGACGTCGACCTGCCCGAGGGCGTCAAGATCAGCGAGGACGACTTCCCCGCGATCGAGGCCGAGATGAAGAAGATCGTCAAGGAGAACCTCAAGTTCTCCGTGTACGAGAAGCCCCGCGCCGAGGCCATCGCCCTTATGGAGGAGCGCGGCGAGAAGTACAAGGTCGAGCACATCGGCGACCTGGACGACGACGCCCGCATCACCTTCTACCAGCAGGGTGACTACATCGACATGTGCGTCGGTCCCCACATCTGCTACACCAAGGCCCTCAAGGCCTTTAAGCTCACCGGCGTCTCCGGCGCTTACTGGAAGGGCGACAAGGACAACAAGATGCTCACCCGCATCAACGGCGTCGCCTTTGCCACCAAGGAAGAGCTCGACGAGCACATGCACATGCTGGAGGAGGCCAAGAAGCGCGACCACCGCAAGATCGGCCGCGAGATGGACCTCTTTATGATGCGCGACGAGGCCCCCGGCTTCCCGTTCTTCCTGCCTAACGGCATGATCCTTAAGAACACGCTGCTGGACTACTGGCGCGAGATCCACCACAAGGCCGGCTACGTGGAGATCTCCACGCCGCTCATCATGAACAAGCAGCTGTGGAAGACCTCGGGCCACTGGGACCACTACAAGGACAACATGTACTCCACCGTCATCGACGACGAAGAGTACTGCATTAAGCCCATGAACTGCCCGGGTGGCGTGCTGGTGTACGCCTCCAAGCCGCACTCTTACCGCGAGCTGCCCATCCGCGCCGGCGAGATTGGCCTGGTGCACCGCCACGAGCTGCGTGGCGCCCTGCACGGCCTGTTCCGCGTGCGTTGCTTTAACCAGGACGACGCCCACCTGTTTGTGCGTCCCGATCAGCTGACCGACGAGATCGTGGGCGTGGTCAACCTCATCGACTCCGTGTACCAGAAGTTTGGCTTTAAGTACCACGTTGAGCTTTCCACCCGCCCCGAGGACTCCATGGGTTCGGACGAGGATTGGGCTCGCGCCGAGGAGGGCCTGCGCACCGCTCTGGAGCAGCTGGGCATGGACTACGAGGTCAACGAGGGCGACGGCGCTTTCTACGGCCCCAAGATTGACTTCCACCTGGAGGACTCGCTCGGCCGTACCTGGCAGTGCGGTACCGTCCAGCTCGACTTCCAGATGCCGCTCAACTTTGACCTGGAGTACGTGGACGCCGACGGCACCAAGAAGCGTCCCATCATGCTGCACCGCGTGTGCTTTGGCTCCATCGAGCGCTTCATCGGTATTCTGATTGAGCACTTTGCGGGCAAGTTCCCCACCTGGCTGGCTCCCGTGCAGGTCAAGGCGCTTCCCGTCTCCGAGAAGAGCCGCGACTACGCTCACGAGGTGTGCGCCAAGCTGGAGGAGGCCGGCATTCGCGTGGTCTGCGACGACCGCGACGAGAAGATCGGCTACAAGATCCGCGAGGCCCGCAGCATCGACCGCGTGCCCTACATGCTCATCCTGGGCGAGAAGGAGGTCGAGGCCGGCAACATCTCCGTCCGCGATCGCTCCAACGAGACCGTTCAGATGAGCGTCGACGAGTTTGTTGCCAAGGTGACCGAGGAGATCAAGACTCGCGCTTAGCACAAGCAACACAAGAATTAACAAAGGCGATCGTCCTATTGGGCGGTCGCCTTTTTTGTTGTCTATAGAAGAAAAGCCGCTGGTTAGAGCGGCTTTTTTGTTGTGCAAAAATGTACAGGTTTTTGTAGAGGGGTATGGAGATGTGTCCGTTCTCTCTGCAATTTGCGCAATCTGGGAAAACGGTCTGGATTTATTCGTATAATGAGCTTCGTTGAAAGATACGAAAAACTGTACTTTTGCGACTGCGCCTAGCTGTGAGCGAGAAGCCTGTTTTTAACGCCCCTGCATCCGTGTGCGTCGCGGATGCAAGTTAAGGGGGCGAGAGATGGAACAGACGATGCGGCGCCAAGAGCAGCTGCCCGGTGCCTTTAGTGGCGCTACTACCAACAGCCAGCATGGCCGTGTGCGCTGGTATCTGGTCCACGCCCCCAATGGTAAAGAGCGCGAGACCTGCGAAAAGGTCCGCCGCATTATCCCGCACGAGCTAATGCAGGACGCTTTTGTGATGCAAAAGGAGTTCTGGTTTAAGCGGGATGGCTCATGGTCGCTCCAAACCAAACCCATGTACAAGGAATATTTCTTCGTTGCCACGCACGATGCCGCCGCGCTCGATAGGGCTTTGGCTCAGTTGAGCTTTGGCTGTCGCATCGCCGGCAGTAGGGAGCGGGCGTACATGCCCATGCCGGACGATGCGCAGGATTGGTACCGCAGCGTTCTGGACGACGACGGCGTGGTGCGCAACAGCGTCGCGCGCATAGAAGACGGCGTGTTGCACATAGAGCAGGGTCCTTTGGTGGGGCAAGAGGCCCGCGTTAAAAAGATCGACCGCCATAAGCGCTGGTGCCTGGTAGACGTGGGCGAAGGCGACTCCGCTTTTAGGGAGCTGCTACCGCTCGACGTTCCCAGCAAAACGTAAGGGAGACGTCGCACTGGCAATTCGTTCGCATTTTTGAATTTACCGATTGGGGGATCCCTGAGGAACGGGGACGTAAGTTTGACTGTGGCTGCTAAAGAAGTAACAGAGAGGTGCGTATCTGTGGGGGACGCACTGGCTATTAAAGAGATTAAACCGAGCGGTACGCTTGGATACCGCTTTATTAAGAGGCTGTTTGATCTGGTGTTCAGTCTTTTGATGAGCGTACTGCTGCTTATCCCTATCGCCATTGTGTGTGTGCTCATTTGCCTCGAATCGCCCGGCAGCCCTATGTACACGCAGGAGCGCGTTGGCAAGGGCGGAAAGACGATAAAGATTTTTAAGCTTCGTAGCATGGTCGCCGATGCTGGCAACGTGCAGAAGTATCTGAGTCCTGAGCAACTGCATCAGTGGGAAGTTGAGCGCAAGGTTGACGATGATCCCCGCATTACCAAGGTCGGCCAGTTTATTCGTAAGTTCTCCATCGATGAGATGCCTCAGTTTCTTAATGTGCTTAACGGTGATCTTTCTGTCATTGGTCCTCGTCCCATTACAAGAGATGAGCTTGAGCAGCACTTTTCCGACGAGGAGAAGGCTGAGCTGCTCTCTGTTCAGCCCGGTATTACTGGTCTTTGGCAGGCAACCGATCGTAATGAGGCAACCTTCGAGAGCGGCCTGCGCCAGAAGATTGAGCTTCGCTATGTCCAAAACCGTTGTTTTGCGATGGATTGGAAGTGCTTTACTGGCACTTTTGGTGCCATGTTTGGAAAGAAGAGAACGGGACGATAGATGCAGACAAACTTTTCTTCTTCTTACAGTGTGTTGATGAGCATTTACAAAAAAGAAAATCCTGCCTTTTTAATTCAAGCTTTAGACAGCATGCTGAATCAAACGGTTTCTCCTGCCGAGATCGTCATGGTCAAGGATGGTCCGCTTACGCATGAGCTTGAAGACGTGCTCCAAGATTATGACTTCCTGCATCCCGGACTGTTCAATTTTGTTTCGTATGAAAAAAACCATGGACTTGGGTATGCACTGCGCCAAGGCATCCTTGCTTGCTCTAACGAAATTGTTGCACGCATGGACACTGATGATATAGCTCGTCCGGATCGTATGGAGAAACAGCTTGCCGCTATTGATAGTGGTCTCGATATGGTCGGAAGCGATGTTATCGAATTCGTCACGACTCCCAATGAACCTGTTGCGTCCACAGATCTTCCCAAGGGCATCGACGCTATACGTTCTTATTCCAAAAGGCGAAATCCCTTTCGTCATCCTCCTATGACGTTTAGAAAGTCGAAAGTCATGGAGGCTGGTAACTACAGTTCCGATTTTCTCTACTTTGAGGATTGGGACCTTTTTAACAGGATGCTCGCATGTGGCTGCAAGGCGGATAACCTGAAGGAACCGCTTGTTGCGATGCGCGTTAGTGGGGATTTCTATGCTCGCAGGGGGGGCTCGCAGTATCTTAAGTACGCTAAAGCATTTAAGCGTGCTCAAGTTGAGCGTGGCTATTTCACAAAATGCGATTATATCTGTTCTTATTTACCGCATGCCGTCGTCTGTCTGATGCCAAATTCCGTTAGAGCGTTGATATATCGTTTTGTTCTCAGGAGGTCTTAGATATATGGCTTCTGATGTTGCTAAGCCTCTGGTTAGTGTCATTGTCCCCATGTACAACGTGGGTATGTTCGCGCTTCCTTGCGTAAACTCATTGCTTGGTCAGACTTATTCGAATATCGAATATATTATTGTGGATGATGGATGTACTGATAATACTATTGATCTTATTGAAGATGCCGTTGGATCAGACACGCGATTTAAGATTTTGCATAAGGAAAACGGCGGTCTTTCTTCTGCTCGTAACTTTGGTACTCAAAGGTGCCACGGCGATTATGTCATGTATGTTGATGGGGACGATTTGATTGATTCGCGAACTGTTGAGTTGATGGTCGAAGCGGCTGACAAGTATCAAGTTTCGCTCGTTATCGGCTCCTTTGCGAAGACGCCTGTTCTTGATAACTATAAGATGGGGCAGAATGTAGAATTCCATGTTGAATCTGGAATTGAGCATTTACGAAAATTACTTTTATTAAGCGGTGAGAGCGGCTCTGCGTGCGGAAAGCTCTTTGAACGATCTCTTATTAACGACCTTGTCTTTCCTGAGGGGCAGCTCTTCGAAGACATGGGCGTAATTGCTAAAATTTGTTCCAAAATTCAAAAGGTTGCATTCTCTGATGCGTGCTTTTATGCATACGTGACGAGACCTGGTTCCATTACAACGCTCAGAAAGCAGGGTTCCAAGCATGCTAAAGACATGGACAGGACTATTGAGACTGTTCGACGATTTGCCGGGTCTGAATTTCAGGGCGAGTTTGAGTGTTTTCAATCATTCTGTACGCTTCGCGTTGCAATGAGGGTTGATCCGGACGGATTTGATAGTAAGGCTGACGCCCAGAAATATTTGAGGAATGCTCGAGGGCTTGCCTGGAGGGCGTCGAGGAACCCATATGCTTGTTCAAAATGGAGGTTACGCTGTGCTCTCTTTTCTATCTCTCCTAGGGTTCATAACGCTTTCTATGCGTTATATGCTGCAATTTCTGGTAAGGCTATCGGGTAACTCCTGTGATAAAAGGTTGATAAGGTGAGTTTTTCTATTAGCGCGCATCTGTTTAACGTTACTGAATGCCATGGCAGCTTTTTGTATAACATCTATTTTCAAGATGTGTTTAACTGCTGTGTTGGTGTTTTCGACGTGGTTTCGACCGGAGGTAAATCGACGGTTTACAAACGATATGCAAAGCAGGTGTAGAGATGCCAATCTATTTCATTGCCTTTGTGTCCCATATTGCATTGCTATATTTTTCGGTAAAGATACCTAATAAGCGCGTCAGTTTTCTTCTAGCGGTTATCGCGGTTCTCCCCCTTTGTTTGGTGGCGGGGCTGCGCGATGCATCTGTCGGTACCGATACCTCGGCATATCCTCTCAGGTGTTTTTACGCCTCGCAGTATTATTCGCTCACAGGTGCTATGGGTGCTTGCTCAGATCAAGAGCCGCTATTCGTAATTCTCTTCTGGATCCTGGGGAGACTGACTGGTGATTTCCACGCTGTTCTTTTTCTTTGTGAAGCCATCGTTCTCCTTCCCTATATTTTAGTTGTTAGGAAGTTGTATCCTCGCGGGTATCCTGTCGTAGGTTTCTTTCTTTGTTTCGTTGTGTTCGGTTATACGTTAAACATAATTAGGCAATGTCTTGCTACTAGTATGCTCGTCATGATGCTCTATGAGCTGTTCCGTGAGAAGCGCGTCCCCGCTATTGTTTATTTGGCTCTTGCAGTTGGCTTTCACAAAATGTCTATCATAGGACTTTTAATTTGGATTATTTATATTTCATGCTTCAACCGCAGACAAGAACGTTCATACAAGACCGTTGCACTTCTTGCATGCGTTGGCGTTATCATTTTTGCTATTTGTGTGATTATGATTGGACCGGATGTAATGGAACTCGTGTCTCTATTTACGTCGTCATATAGCTTTCAGATCAAACACGCTGGAATGGGCTCATTTAATATCACAATGCTTATTTATTTTCTATTTTGCCTTGCTATATGGATGTTGGGTAGTAAGGGTTTGACCACGAGCATTGATCGATGGACACTTAATTTTTATACGAGCTGTGGCATAATTTCTTCCTTATTCGCTCAATTTGCGAGCATCAGTCCTGAGCTAATTCGACTCAGTTTCCCTTTTCTTTTCATTTCAGGTTTGGTTTACCCCTTTTTATCTGAAAACCTTGGTAGAGAGCGGTTTCTAACTGGAACTCTGGGCTTTTTATTTTTCGTGTTTTATTTTGTCATTACGTTTGTATATGGCGGCAGCTGCGATCTTTTTCCGTATTCGTCGGCGCTATTAGGAGTTATTTATGCATGACGAAACGCCTGACATCAGTATTGTTGTACCGGTATATAACACCGAGCGTTTTCTTCCCGCTTGTCTGGAATCTATTGATATTCAAGGGACCGGCTCTTTTGAGGTGATTCTTGTGGATGATGGTTCCACCGATGGATCTCCCGAGATTTGCGATGCTTATTGCGATAAGCGTGAGAGAGCCTTCGTTATTCATAAGGACAACGAAGGTCTTATCGCTGCACGTCGAGACGGTCTTCGTAAGGCGAGTGGGCGTTATATTCTTTCGCTCGACTCCGATGACGCTCTTCTTGAAGGCTGCATCAAAAAGGTATGCGATGTAATTGCCTCGACTGGTGCTGATATCATTTCATTTGACTTTACCATGGGATTGATGCCTATTAAACCCTCGTTAAAAGTTGATATCTGTTCTGGTATGCATACGGGCGAATCTTTTGATGCTGTTAAAAACCTGTTGTGCGGATGCGATTTCAATAGCGTTTGGAATAAGGTCATTCGGAGAGATTTGTTTGCCAGTGATGAGTGGTACTCGAAACGAGTTGGCCTTATGCACGGTGAGGATCTTTGTCAACTTCTTCCTGTTTTCGATATTGCAAAGAGTTTATTTCACATTGACGAGCCGCTTTACTACTATCGTCAGCATGGCGCTAATAGTACGAAGCAGTTTAAAGAGGATCAGATAACTGATTGGAGCTTTGTAAGCGACGAGTTGATTCGTTATGCGAGTGAATGGTCGAGCGATTCAGTAAAAAATGCCAAAAGGGGTATCTGTCGACACTATTGTGATCTTGATGAAGTTCTTTGGCATTGTGAAGTGGATAAAGAGGTGAAAAGGCAATTTGATAAAACAATTAAAAGCGAGTATCAGAGTCGAATCAGCAATTGTCCGGACTTAGTTCATAGTCTTGTTTTGTCAAATTGCAGTATCGTTTCTTTTTCTGCTCGGCACTTACTAAGCTGCTTTAAATGTCTCCGTCGTCTATTTGTATAATGCAGGTCATTATTGCTTTTTTCTAATATATTTAGTTGGAGCATTATTAGTCCTGACCGAGCTTGTCCTTAGCTTTCAATTAAGTGACAAGAATTTACGATTGAACCGATATCAAAGGTTCAGTCTTGTCGTGCGGTGTATTCATTCCTTGGGCTTTAGTTATTTCGGTCGATGCTGAGAAGCTGGTCTTTGCACGTTTTTTCAAAGAAGTTCTCCAACGCCCCCATGGTCTGGGTGAGTCAATAGACGCTTTCGTTTGTGATTTATTGTTTGTAGTCTATTCCTCTATGGGGTGCCGTCTGCGATTGGTCTTGTTGATTGCATGTTGGGGCATCATAACTTAAATGTCCGAATTGATGGAAGCGCATATTTATTCGACTTTGAAGATGGGAGGAGTCAATTGTTGCATATTCTTAATTTAATTAAGAAGGCTATAAAACTTCTACTTTCTAGCCCTATTTATGATGGCTTACTTAGGTTATGTCGTCGTTCCGATTCTATATCCTATGCGTCTAAGGCGAAGCTTAGCATGGTTTCCAAGAGACCATCCAATATGTTCATGCCTATTGTTTTTAAGGAAGGCATATCTTACGACATTTCTATTATTGTGCCTGTATACAACGTTGAAAAATACCTCAAACCTTGCCTTGATTCCATTGTGACACAGGAGTTTTCTGGCAAGTTTGAGGTTATTATTGTAGATGACGGGTCTAAAGATGATTCTGGCGTTATAGCCGATTCGTATGGACTAATGCCTAATGTTCTTGTAATTCACCAAATAAACGGCGGCCTTTCCGCAGCACGTAATGCGGGTCTTAGAGTTTCTCGCGGTAAGTACATCATGTTCGTGGATTCTGATGACATGATCGGGCCAGGGTATCTTGAGGATATGCGGAGCAGACTCGATGAAACATCTGCGGATTTCGTTACATCGACTTTTAGATATATGTCTGATGATGGTTTGCTTGGCAAGATAGAGAACGATAGAGCTAGTTGGATGGTGCCGTGGGGCAGACTATATCGTCGTGAAGTCTGGAATCGACTAGGTTTTCCCGTTGGTGCATGGTACGAAGATCTGATTCATCCGGTATGGATAGATTGTCGCTTTAACGATGAACCTTGTTATGATTTGAGTGGCTATTATTACCGAATCCGTCCTGGATCCATAATGCAGTCTACCCCTACGAATGTTAAAGGGCTTGATTCGTATTGGGTTCTTGATGAGTTGATTTCTTTACGTGCAGAGCTGGGGATTAATTATAGTCAGGAAGACTTCAATCGCATTTTTCCTTTGTTCGGACCGCTCTTGCTTGGGAGAACTGTCGCTCTGGACAACTGCGCTCGTAAGATTTTATTTGCTTGTTGTTGTGACACGTTCAATTCAATTGATGAGTTCAGCAGGGTGAGTACTTCGATGAATGGTAGATGGAAGGATATTGAGAAGGCTCTGCGCACTTCGGATTACAGCCGCTATCTTCTCGCATCGCTTTCTCTAGCTGCTGATGGGGTAACTGGACTCAGCCTTTCAGATGCTATTCATATTTGGGTGAACAGGAACAGATAAATAATGAAGATTGGAACGATTACTTTCCACGGTGCTTTAAATTTCGGGTCTGCACTTCAGTCTTATGCGCTTCAAGAAGTCTTGAAAGGCATGGGGCATGAGGTGCGAATAATCGACTATCGTTCTCGTGACTATGAGCAATATAGGTTTTTCCAACCTCGCCACCCGAAGATGACGCTGCGCGCAATGCGCTGTTGGCGTAAGCAGTCGTCTAGAAAGGCTGCATTCGCGGAATTTTCTAAAAAGTATTTCAGGCTTACAAAGAGACCGTATTTCTGGAAAAAAGAAAGTGATATGTACGAACTCGCTGAGCAGTTTGATTGTTTTATTTGCGGAAGCGATCAAATTTGGAATCTCGATTGCACACAAGGTGTTGTTGGCCCCTATTTCCTTTCATTTGCCGGAGATAGTCGACGAGTTGCTTACGCTCCCAGTCTTGCTCATACTTTCTTTAGACCGGAGAATTTTGATGAGCAACTTGTATCCGATTTACTTTCAAGGTTTGATTTTTTGTCTGTTCGCGAGGAGGAGACGGTTCCGCTATTTCAGCCACTTGTCGATACGCCTATCGACGTTGTTTTAGATCCCACACTTTTGTTGGAATCCGATGACTATACCGGCATGGCATCTAAAGATGTCTTGCAAGGTGAATATATTTTCATGTATCTTTTGCGTGAATGTCCTGAGCTTATCGAGAGCACCGTCGCGATGACGGAGGCAACAGGCATGAAGGTGGCTTATATATCTGAGAATAATCTAGATATCCCAAATTCAATTAACCTGTTTGGCGTTGGCCCTGAAGAGTTCGTTTCTCTTATCGCACACGCAGACCTCATCGTTACCAATTCCTTTCATGCAACTGTATTCTCTGTTCTCTTCCATAAGCCCTTCCGCGTATATGCAACAGATAAGTCTGGTGCGCGTATGCGCGACTTGCTGGGCAATATCGGGCTGTCTGACCGTTGCGTCAACGTTATGTGCGCCGACGATGTTCCTCCTTGTGACTGGGGTGATGTGGACTCTCTTCTTGATTCTCTGCGTGAGCATTCGTGGGCTTATCTTAGAAAGGCGCTTTCGTAATGGGAGAGACAAGCCGACTTATCAAAAATACCGGCATTATCGCAGTTGGCGGCATGGCAACAAAGCTCGTGTCGTTTCTTCTGCTTCCGCTCTATACATCGGTTCTTTCCACTGCTGATTACGGCACCGTAGACTACATCAATACTATTGCTTTATTTTGCGTTCCTGCGGTTTCGCTGCTTATGGATGAAGCGCTGTTTCGGTTTCTCATTGACTGCCGTACCGATGAGGATCGGTCTACAGCCGTGACAGCGTCATGCGCTGTACTTCTTGCCGGATGCGTATGCTTTGCAGTCATGGCGATTCTGGTATGGTTGCTTTTTGAGCCTGAAAATCTTGGCTGGGTCGTGGGACTTGTTGTTGCTGGCGCGCTTCTGCAGATGGCTTCTGCTGTCCTTCGTGGTTTCGGGGATACCGTGGGATATTCCGTCATGAACTTTGCCGCGAGTGCTTTTACCATTTTGCTCAATGTTCTCTTTATCGCCGTTCTTCGCTGGGGCGTTGTGGGTATGCTATCTGCAACGGTCATTGCGCAGGGCGGTGTTGCTCTCGTGTTCATGGTAATGCGGAGGCTCTGGCGTTATATCGATCCGTCGGCTCTCTCTATCTCCTATGCTTTAAACCTTCTACGGTATTCATTTCCGCTCATCCCTAATAAGGTTTCCTGGACTATTAATAACTTGCTGGACAGGCTCATTATCATGAGTACGCTTGGGCCTTCTGCTGCCGGCGTGTATGCAGTGTCGTACAAGTTCCCCGGTATCATGGATCAGGTGTATGGCTTTTTCTATCAGTCTTGGAAGGAGAGTTCAGCTCGAGCCCTAAACTCTGATGAGGATGAGTCGGCTTTCTATAACTCTGTGTATCGGGCGCTAAGGCGTTTCATGATGAGCGTCGTTCTGCTTATGTCCGCGCTTATGCCTCTTGTGTATGGCGTCCTGATTAAGGGTTCATTCGGCGAGGGCATGTTGTATGTACCGATATTGCTCTTGGCGACGTACTTCAGCAATATTTCCGGTTTTTATGGCGGTATCTTCACCGCACATAAAGAGACTGGAATTATGGGAACCACTACTGCGGTGTCTGCTGCTCTTTGCGCCCTGCTGTGTGTCTTGTTGATTCCACGCTTTGGTCTATATGGAGCGTCTTTTGCAACCCTCTTGGCGATGATCGTGGTGAATGAGTACCGCAGGATTAAAGTCGCTAAGTTTGCGAAGCTTGTCGAAGACCGGGCTGAGCAGATTCTGACTTTGGTTTCAATTCTTGGAGTGTTCGCCTTTTATTATCTGTCAGCCTACGGTGCTGGCTTTTTGAGCGCTATTGCCTGTCTTGCAATTGCGTTGGCTTTTTTCGGTTATATGAATGCGGACATTCTGCGCAAGTTGCTTTCGGTTCATAAATAGGGGGGTAACTGCATGTCTACTGTGAAAAGGGGAGAAATTCCCACGCTGTTTGAGTCGCCATCGCATTGCTGCGGTTGTGGAGCGTGTGCCGCTAGTTGCCCTAGAGGCGCCGTTACCATGTCCGAGGGTAAGGATGGGTTCGTTCTTCCTGTAATTGATGGTGATCTTTGCATTGGCTGCGGCGCGTGCATTAAGGCGTGCGGTCTTAACCGAGGGATAGGCTTTAATTCCGCCGGACCGTTCTTTGCCGCCGCCGGTAGGGACGATGTCTCGGAGTCCGCCTCCGGTGGCGTTTTTGGTGCATTTGCGCGTGAGCTTATTGCTTCTGGTGGGGTCGCATATGGCGCTGCCTATGAGCGCGAGGGGAGCATCCTTCGGGTGCGGCACCGTCGCGCGGCGAGCGTTGACGGGCTTCGTCCACTGCTTAACTCAAAATATGTGCAGAGTGATGCCGGAGCTTGTTTTGCCGACGTGAAGGCGGACCTTCGCGAGGGGAGGCGGGTTCTTTTCTGCGGTACGCCTTGCCAAGTCGCCGGCCTTAGGGGCTTTCTCGGAGGCGATTATGAGAACCTGACAACCGTTGACCTGGTCTGCCACGGCGTCCCTTCCGGCCGCATGTTCGCGGATTGCGTTGAGGGCTATGGCAGACAGCTTGGGTCTCCCGTGGTTGATTTCCGGTTTAGGTGCAAGCGCGAGGGGTGGGACAACTCTCTTCTTCTATTTCTTCTTCTTGAGGACGGAAGAGAGGTCACCATTCCTGCGGCGAAATCCCCCTACTACGACATGTTCCTGAACCTCAAGACTCTTCGCGATAGCTGCTATAGGTGCCCCTATGCAGGGAGATTTCGCGCCGGCGATCTTACCATCGGTGATTTTTGGGGCGTCGACGTTAATAGGCCCGACGTTTTGAAAGATGCTGAGAAGTTTAATCAGATGAAAGGTGTCTCCTGCTTGCTGGTGAATAACGACCGCGGCAGGGAGTTTATTGAATCCAGCAACGCTCTGGACTTGTACCCTGTCGAATTTGACGATATCGCTAAAGGCAACGATCAGCTCCGCCGCCCGAGCACCTTTCCAAAAGACAGACAGCTCTATATTGACGCATTTGTCGAAGGTGGTTGGCATGCCATTGAGTGTATGTATAAAAGGCGTGAGCGGGGAATATTTTTTTATACTAAGAAAATAGCACGAAGGCTTCTCCCTGAATCATTTCGGGAGATTGTCAAAAAGTATTTGAAAGATCTTGCAGACTAGGTAAGGACCCATGCCTGGGCGGGCCCCCCGTTGGGCTCGTAGAGCCATACCGTGTTGCCCTCCGAGGTCCGCTGCCCCCGGTCGTCCAGCGCCAGCCCGGAGGCGGACGTGAATGAGTAGCGGCCTCCGCCCAGGGCCGAGACGCGCCACAGCTGCGAGGCGGAGCCGTCCGCCTCGGCCAGCACCGCCCGGTTGCCCGACTCGGTCAGCATCAGGCCGCCCGAGGAGACCCTGTAGAGGCCCGTCGCCCCGTCGCGCTCGAGGGAGAGGGCGCCCGCGCCCGAGGACAGCGAGCAGCCCGATGCGGAGGCCGACACGGCCATCCGGGCGTCGAGGGCGGCCGCGAGGCGGTAGGAGCCGTCGTCTATAACTTTCTCTAATGTTGCGATTCGGTATTTTGCTGCCAGGTCGTACCTGGCGCTCCATTTGCTGTTCGATTCCTTGGAGACGTTTGATGCCGCAGTAAGCTCAGCCTTGGCGCCTTGAACTTTCCATTCCCTCTGGTTCATCGCGTACGCAACAGTCCCGTTCTGAATCCCCGAGATGCTCGGCGGGAAGGACTGGTTGTCGGCATCGATGGAAAAGCTCTCTTCTTTGGCATCCAGGTGCTGCTGAATGCGATCGGCATACTTCTCGGCCCATTCATCGGCCTTGCCATTTCGCACGAAGTAATTGTTGGATAGGTCGGTCGAGCGGTAGGCGTAGTCGTCCTTCTGGTAGTTTGCCGTGTGGTCGGAGTGGGCGATTGCCATGAGCTCGTCGGTCAGGCCAAAGTATAGATGGCGCTGGTCCAGGTCTCCGTACCAGTTGTCGCTGGTGTCGTCCCAGGTTAGGTCCATCTGGCACCATTTGCCGTCGATTTTCACGGCGTTCCAGGTGTGGCCGTTGCCGGTGATGCGGCCGTTGGCGATGCCTGCGGCGTCAAGGAGCTTGGAGTAGATGCGCTGGTAGCTCTCGCAGGTGCCCTGGTGGCGCGTGAGGCCGCTTTCGGCCGAGCACCAGTTGAGGCTGTGGTCGTACTCCAGCTGGTCGAGCGTCCAGTCGTGGAGCCACAGCGCCATGTCGTATTCCGAGCTGTTTGTCTCTTGCCTGCACAGGTCCACGGCGTCGTTGACGATTTGCGTGACGCTCGGGCGGGCGGCGTCGTTTACGGTCACCTCCGCCGTGGTGCGCAGGTAGTAGATTCCCTTGTCGTTTTGGGGGTCGTTTCTGTCGTTGTCCATAAAGTAGAAGTAGATGCGGTACGTGCCCGATGCCGTGAATTCAAAGGTAAAGTCGTGGCCCGCGGTGTCCAGGCTGTAGTAGCTGGCCCATGCCGCGCGCGACGGGTCGCAGACGCTTTCCTGGCTGCCGCCGTCCCAATAGGTGGGCACGTCCATGCGCGCCTTGGCCTGGGACGAGCCGTTGGCCTGGGTTACGTGGCTGTCTCTTATACACATCTGACGCTGCCGACGAAGCTAGAAGTGTAGATC
>UQNU01000025.1 GCA_900542555.1 uncultured Collinsella sp. | reverse complement strand
CGGTCTTTCATGCAGCAGGGGCTCTCAATGTTTTTATGTCCTGCTCATATCGTCTTTAAGGCAACATACGGAAAAGGAAATTCTCTTTTAGGAAAGAGGGAGACATGGACGCAGTAATCGGGTTTGCTAATGCCGTCTTTCAGCCGCTGATCGACCTTGGCGCAGCCCCTATGATGACCATCGTTTTGACGGTTATTGCCCTACTCTTCAAAGTTAAGTTTACCAAGGCCCTCGAGGGCGGTCTTAAGCTCGGTATCGCCATTACCGGTATCGGTGCCATCATCAACATTCTGACGACGGCTTTCTCGAGCGCCATGACGACGTTCGTTGAGTCCACCGGCCTTCAGCTCACCGTCACCGACGTGGGTTGGGCACCGCTGGCCACCATCACCTGGGGCTCTCCCTACACGCTGTACTTCCTGATGGTGCTCGTCATCGTCAACATCGTGATGATCGTGCTCGCCAAGACCAACACCATCGACGTCGACATCTTTGACGTCTGGCACCTCGCCTTCGTCGGCCTTGCCTGCATCTACTTTGGCGCCAACATTGTCGTCGCCACGCTGCTCGTCGTCTTCGTCGGCGTCATGAAGATCATGAACTCCGACCTTATGAAGCCCACGTTCAACGATCTTCTGGGTGCTCCCGAGGAGAACCCCATGACCACGACTCACATGAACTACATGATGAACCCGCTGGCCATGCTGCTCAACAAGATCATCGACAAGGTGCTCCCCTTCCTCGATAAGTACGACTTCGACGCTGCCAAGCTCAACAACATGATTGGCTTCTGGGGTTCCAAGTTTGCTATTGGTATCTACCTGGGCGTCTTCGTCGGCCTGCTTTCGCACCAGACCCCGCAGCAGATCTGCACGCTCGCCTTTACCGCCGCAACCTGCCTTGAGCTGTTCTCGATGATCGGTTCTTGGTTCATCGCAGCCGTTGAGCCGCTGTCTCAGGGCATCTCCGACTTTGCCAACAACAGCAAGTGGCTCCAGGGCCGTACCCTCAACGTCGGTCTCGACTGGCCCTTCCTCGCCGGCCGCGCCGAGATTTGGGCTGCCGCCAACATCCTTGCCCCCATCATGCTGGGTGAGGCTCTGCTGCTCGCCAACGTTCCCTGCCCCCTCTCCCCGACTGGCACTTGGAACGGTCTGCTGCCGCTCGGCGGCATCATCGCCATGGGCCTGACGCCGGCACTGCTCGTTGTCACCCGCGGCCGCGTGATTCGCATGGTCGTTATCGGTGCCGTCCTGCTGCCCGTCTTCCTGGGCGCTGGCACCCTCGTCGCCGACTTCGTCACCTTTACCGCAAAGACTGTCGGCGCTTTCCCCGATGGCGTTACCGGCCTGATCTCTCAGACCACCATGGAAGGACCTGTCGAGAAGTTCCTGGCCTTCTTCGTGGGCAAGGCGACCACGGGCGATGTGACCATGATCATCGCCACTGTCGTTGCCATCGTCGTGTACGTCGCGCTCTTCGCTTGGTATCGCAAGCAGATGATCGCTCGTAACATCGAGTACGCGAAGCAGGACAAGTGCACCCTCTCGCCGCTCACCACCGGCAAGTTTACCGAGGAGGACCTCAAGGCTGCTAAGGAAGCCGAGTCCGCAAAGGCAAACGCCTAACTCATTGCCACATATCCCCTGTGGAAGAAACCCGTCGCATCCCGGCGGGTTTCTTTTTTTCGTCCACAGTAAGTCAATCATCACTTTTTTGAGAAAAATACCCCCTGCTTTAGTGGGGTGTAGTGATAATCTCGCCTGTTCGCGCTACAGTTTGTCCGAAATATCTCGATGTTAGGAACCAAATGATCACTTCCGAGCTTTTCGGCACCGCGCCGTGCGGTACCCCCGTTCATCGTTACACCCTCAACGGGCCCGAGATCTGCGTTCGCATTATGGACTATGGCGCCACCGTGTTGGGCATCGACGTGCCCGACATCCCCGGCAACGTGCGCGATGTGGTGCTGGGCTTCGATAAGCTCGAGGATTACTTTGACAACCCCGCCTGCTTTGGCGCGACCATCGGACCTGTGGCCAGCCGCACTGCAGGTGCCACGATCACCATCGCCGGCACGGACTGGCATATGCCGGCCAACGAAGGCGTCAACAACCTGCACAGCGATCTTGAACACGGCCTGCACAAGCGCGTGTGGGACGTTGAGCTCGACGAGGTCCACAACGCCGTGCGCATGACCACCTCGCTTGAGGATGGCGAGCTGGGCCTGCCCGGCAACCGGACCTTTACGGCCGTGTTTACCGTGACGCGCACCGGCTACTTCCGTATCGAATATGGCTGCGAGAGCGACCGCGCCACGTACGTGTCCATGACCAACCACACGTACTTTAACCTTGCCGGTCATAACGCCGGCATGGACTGTGAGCACTTCTTTGTTGCCAACGCTGCCCACTACCTGCCCATCAACGAGCAGAACATCCCCACCGGCGAGATCGCTCCGGTCGAAGGCACGCCGTTTGACTTCCGTGAGCTGCGCCCCGTCGCTCCTGGCATGGAAGCCGACGACCCGCAGATTAAGCAGGCCCGTGGCTACGATCACTGCCTGTGCATCGATGGCTATCAGTACGGCCGTAATCTGCGCCGCGCGATGCACGTCGAGGAGATGTGGACCGGTCGTGAGTTGGATTACTACACCACCGCCCCGGGCGTGCAGCTCTACACCGGCAACTGGCTGGGCGACGAGCACGCCAAGGACGATGCCAACTATGGCTGGGGCGTTGGCTTTGCCCTCGAGGCAGAGATGTACCCCGACACACCGCACCAGCCACTGTTCCCGCAGGGCATTGTGGGCCCGGGTCACCCCTACAGCAATGTGATCGAATACCACTTTATGAGGCACTAGGCCCACAACGCGACATCTCGCACAGCAACGCCCGCCGGCACCACCGCCGACGGGCGCTGCTTCATGCCTAAATCCTTCTTTTCGATGCCACCGAATTGGTGACATAACAAAACTATGCCGAATTACTACGATGAACCCACTATGTCCGACCACGCGCTGGTTTATAAAAAATTAGCAACTCGTCTACCTGCGGTTTTATTCTCTGCAAATTTGGCATGCTCGGCGATAAGCAATTCATCGTAGTAAACCGGCATAGTTTTGGCGGACAGCGCCACACAGATCCCCTACGAAGGCAAAATGATCCGTTTTCCTCCGTCCCCAAGGGATCAGTTGAACAGATTGCCGATGGGATCGGGGGCGGAACTGGGGAGATGGCGGATTTCTAGCTCTATACCGAGCTTTTGCAACTCTTTGAAGGCAGCGATGTCTGTATCGCCTACGGCAACGGCAGGCGTTGCAGAGCGCTTGCCCTCCCCCGCCCGCATATGGCCGATACTAATCTTGGTTATTGGCACACCGCCCTTAACCAGCGCGAGCGCATCGGAGGGTGAGGCCACCATGATCAGAATCAATTGGCGAGGCGTTGCGGTATGAATGATGTCGATGGCCTTTTGTACCGAGAAAAACCGCGTCCAAACGCCTTCTGGCGCCGCCACCCTCATGGGTGCCCATTGGCGCGAATCTGCCGCGATCTCATCGTTGACGATTAGGACAAGGTTGGAACCCACGGCTTCGTTCCACAGCTCAACGTCTTGTCCGTAAATGAAACGGTCGTCGATACGTGTGAGAAGGATCTTGGGTTGAGCCATGGCTGCCCCATTCTGTTTGAGACCCATACGAGCGGGACGTCGACCACCAACTCAACAGCTGGTCAAGCGCCAGATGGACGCCGCAGACATCACGCCTCCAATATTAGTGCATTTAAAGTGAGAAAAGCCGTCAGAACACTTGCGCGGATTTGCGATGTCCCGTATCATAGACAGCCGTTGACGCCTCAGTTGCGCCATCACATGGCCGCCAGCGTAGCTCAGTTGGTAGAGCACCGCTCTCGTAAAGCGGGGGTCACCGGTTCGAGCCCGGTCGCTGGCTCCATTGCACAAGATAGCCGCCTTCGGGCGGCTTTTTTGTTGCCGATTTCGGGCGCACATCCGCCAATCCAAGCACAACGCCGCCGGAAACTCTCCTACTCAACAAAAGCCCCGCCAACCGCAATCCCCAAAGGAACCGCGATCAGCGGGGCCCAAGCGCGTTCCTCCAAGGGATAACGCTCGCAAAACGAACAGCTCAGCCGAGCGGCTCGTTACTCCTCCCAGTAAGCGTCTGCAAGCAGCTTAAAGCAGATCTTCTTGACCGGCTGCGCGCCATCGCCCGGGAACTCGAGCGTGGGCATGTGAGGCTCGCCGGCAACAAACAGCGCAAACTTGTCGTCAGCAAGATCGCCGGCGATCGAGGCGTCGGAATCGACCAGATCGTAGTCGTCCTTCTCGTCAAACTCCTGGACCAGCGTCAGGCTGCCCGTGGCAACCTTAAAGGCCTCGCGACCCTCGACGTCGATCTGCAGGTCGTGATAGCGCTGATGCGTCTCATAGTGAGCCTCGGCTTCGGGACGCGTCGTGGGAGCCATGACGTTCGCAAAGACCTTGTCGCCCAGAATCGGATGGCTGCCGACCTCGAGCTGCGCCGGATCGTTCTCCTCGAGCCAGTCGATCAGCACGTCGAGCCCCTTGAGCATTCCGCGGTACTCCTCGATATCGCCCAATGCACCGTAAATCATCTAAATCCCCTCTCGGATCGTTTCTTTGGCGGCTACTCGGCAAACGCATTACCGACGCTGTTGCCACCCACATGCGTCTCGACCAGGGTAAGGTCGGGATTGAACACGACAGTGTCGGCGTCGCGCCCCGGCATAATGCTACTGCACTTGTCGTCGACATGAGCTAGCAACCGATGCCGGGGCCGCAGCACAAGCTCCTACAGCTCGGTCACGACAACGCCGTTGTAAACCTCGTCCCAACGATCCATGACCAAGTGGCCAGTCATGGGATCCATGGCATTGAGCTTGCCGCAGGTGTTGGCGGTACGCAGCACCGTCTCGTCGTCGGCTCCGGCAGCAATCGCATGTGCGAAGCCGGCAATGGTCGAATCGCCAGAGCCCGTAGCGTTAACGGCGGGGATATCGGGGGTCTTGGCGCGGAACGCACGGCCATTGTGGAAGCCAACTGAGCCGGCAGCGCCCATGGATACGACGACCCAGGGGATATCGGAGAAGCGGGCGTCAGAGGCGAGCGCGGAACGGAGCTCGTCCACATCGTCGGTGGTAAAGCTCGTGCCCAGAAGGCCGTTAATTTCGGTCAGGTTAGGCTTAACCAGCTCAGGCTTGACCTCGGACTTGAGTGCAGCCTCGAGCGAGGCACCCGAGGTATCGAGCAGCACCTTGGCGCCGGCGTTCTCGGCAATGCCCGTAATCTTGGCGTAGTAGCCTGCCTCGACACCGCGGGGCAGCGAACCCGAAATAGTGACGACGTCGGCCTTGCCCGCAAGCTCGGTAAACTTGGCGGTAAAGGCATCGAGCTCCTCGGGGGCAATTGTCGGGCCGCTCTCGAGCAGCTCGGTCTGGTTGCCGGCGTGGAGTATGTTGAGGCAAATGCGAGTCTCGCCCTTGATGGGCACAAAGTCATTCTTTATGCCGTTGGCATCCATGAGCTCGGCCATATAGGCGCCCATGTGGCCGCCGAGCAGGCCGGTTGCCACAACGTCGTCGCCCAGCTGACCCAGGACGCGGGCTACGTTAAGGCCCTTGCCGCCGGCGGTCTTTTCGGGCGTCACACGGTTGACGTCGTCGATGACGAGCTCATCGAGCTGATAGCGCGTATCGACGGACGGGTTCATCGTAACGGTGAGGATCATTTTTAGCTCCTTATCTCGCAGGCTCCTTATGCCTTGCAAAACGAATTGGCTACATGCGACTACAGAATCTCGATTGTGAATGAGCGCACGATGGTTTCTTTGGGCTTGGCGATAAGGCAGCCGCGCTTATGCTCAAGCACGTCGTCCTCATCGGAACAGGTCGAAAGACCGCCCCATGGTTCAATCGCCACAAAATCACCCTCGGGCTTACTCCACACAATGAGATACGGGAAACCCTCAAAGCTCAAGCGAACGCCCTTGTCCTCGCCCTTCTTGGAAAGCGTGACCTGACGGCTCTCGAGCACGTCAAAGATGGTCTCCGCGAAATCGAAGAGCTCGTGCGATAGGGGCAGCGTCTTTCCCACCATGGGGTTCTTGGAGCGGTTGGTCACGTCAATCAAGCCAGTCGAGGGGACGGCAGCGCAAAGCTCAGCAGCCTCGTCTTTCTCAAAACGCAACTCGTAGTCCGTATAGGCCTCGCCCTCATCGAGCGGGCACCTAAAGCCGGGGTGTCCACCGATAAAGAAAGGCATGTCCTCGGTGCCCTCGTTGGTAACCTCATAGGAGACGCGCACGGCGGCGTCCTCGAGCGTATAGCGGGCGACAAGCTTAAACGGATACGGATAATCGCTCAGCAGCGCGGCGTTATCCTCCGAAGCCAGGCACATCGCCAGCTCGTTCTCGCTCTGGCTCAGCAGCTTCCACTCCTGTTTGCGCGCAAACCCATGGCGGGCGAGCTTCACATGATGTCCGGCAAACGTCATGGCGCTGTTATCGCGCAAACCTCCGCAAATCGGGAAGCAAATCGGTGCCTGGCCGGACCACACGGCGGGATCGCCCTGCCACAAGTACTCGCGACCTCCAGCCTCAATCGAGGTAAACGAACCACCGGCCGTGGAGACCTTGATAGAAATCGAATCGTTGGAGAGAGCGTATTCCATTGTCCATCCTTTCGAACAACTGCTTTTTGCTCGCAAGAACCCGTCTCGGCCCTGACCAAAGGACAAACCCGCACGTTCATCGATGCGTCCGGTTTCCCAGCCATGCAACGGGGTACCATACAGACATTGATGCAATTACAGCTGAAAGGCCTTCTTATGCGAACCATCATCCTTTATGCCTCACACCACCACGGCAATACGAAAAAGCTCGTGGACGCCATCGTCGAGGCGCACCCCGAGATCGATACCCTCGACGTGAAGTCACTCGGTAAAAACGAGTACCCCGACCTGCACGAATACCATCTGATCGGTGTCGCCACGGGCATCTATTACTCCGAGATCGACAAGGACATGGCACGCGTGCTCACGAACGTGCTGCAGCCGCAGGACAAGGTGTTTGGCCTTATGACCTACGGTGGCAAAAACAAGTGGTACGGCAAGGATATCGATGGCATCTGCCGCATGAGGCAGGCCATCTTTATGGGCGTCTACGGCTGTCCCGGCTTTGATACGTGGGGGCCGTTCAAACTCACCGGCGGCGTCCAGAAGGGACACCCGACCGCTGAGGAAATTAAGGGCGCCGTCGACTTCTTCGACAAGATCGAAGACGAGTATGGCGACATCATCGTCGAAGAGTACGCCAAGCGCGAGAAGCGTCTAGCATACGAAAAGGAGCATCCCGCGGGGGGTCTTGTGGCCGGCGTCAAGCGCACGGCAAAGAAGATCGTTAACAAGCTGTAACTGTTAAGGTGCTTTTGAGCGTTTAACCCATACGGCGGGTCCGAGCAGATTCGGGCCCGCCGTCTTTTTCTATCGTTAATCGGTAAAGGCGTTGCCGACGCTCTGGCCGCCAACATACGTCTCGACGAGGGTGAGCTCATGGTCGAACACGACAAAGTCGGCGTCGCGACCCGGCATGATGCTGCCGCACTTATCCTCGATGTGCGCAGAGCGAGCCGGCACCTCGGATGCCATGCGAATGGCGATATCAGCGCTGGCGATGCCCCAATCGACAATGTTCTTGACGCCCTGGGCAAGCGTGAGCACCGAGCCGGCAATGCTTTTGCCGTCGGCGAGCCAGCACAGGTTGTCCTTCATGATGACGTCCATGCCGCCGCTGGTGTAGCTGCCCTCGGGCATGCCGCCGCAGCCAAGGCAGTCGGTGATGAGCACCGTGTGCTGCCAGCCCTTTGCCTGCAGCAGCGCCTTGATGGCGGCAGGGTTCACGTGCTTGCCGTCACAGATGATCTCGGCGTAGGTCTCGGGCGTGGACATGGCGGCACCCACGACACCGGGCTCACGGTGATGCAGCCCGCGCTGGCCGTTATAGGTATGCGTAAAGCAGCTGGCACCGGCGTTAATGGCGGCGATGCACTCATCGAAGGTGGCGTCGGAGTGACCGATGCTGGTCACGACGCCCTTCGCGTTGAGGGCGGCAGCATAGGCAGCAGCGCCATCGCGCTCGGCCGCCATAGCGCTCTTAACGATGCGACCACCCGCAGCCTCCTGCCACTGATCGAAGACCTCCTCGGAGGGATCGATAAGATAAGCAGGGTTCTGCGCGCCCACGTGCTTCATGGTAAAGAAGGGGCCCTCCAGATAGATGCCTTGGATACGAGCACCACAGAAGTCAGGACCGCGACCCTCGTCCGCCTGAGCGATGGCGGCGCAGGCGTCCTTAATCTGCTCGACGCCATCGGTGAACGTCGTGGGCAGCCAGCTGGTGGTACCGCGACGGGCGAGCTCGGTCGAGCTGATATCGATACCCTCAGGATCGTTATCGGTAGTCGAGTGGTTATAGAAGCCATGGATGTGGGTGTCGACCATGCCTGGCGCGATCCACGATCCCGTGTAGTCCTTGATCTCGCAAGAGGGCTCGTCGGCCTGCCAGGCGCCAAAGACGCCATCCTCGACCATAAGATAGCCGCCCAGTTGCGGACCTGCCGGCAAGAAGAACTTGTCAGCCTTAATTGCGTACGTGCTCATATGCACTCCTCGCTTCTAAAGCAGTTGACTGTGGTAATGCTTATACCCAGCTCACGTAAAACAAAAAGCGCCCGCCCGCCGTTATGAGCGGACGGGCGCCCTTACAGGGGGACGCGATTAAGCGGTGAAGGGGTGAATCGTCACGCCCTTAACCACGCGGTTGACCGTGCCGGTGGGGCTCGGCGTATCGGGCGTGTTGCCCACGCGGACGGAGTTGAGCAGGCTGATAGCCTGGGCAAACATCACGAACGGCAGAGCAAGGTAACCCTCGGGAAGTGCCTCGTAGCCCTTAAAGGTGAAGGACTCACCCTCATAGACGGTGGCACCTTCCTGCTGAACGGCGATGGTGTGCTGAGCGATCTCGTCGCCACCGATCTCGTTGAGGATGTCGATGTCGTACTGACGGGTGTAGGCGTCGTTGTTGACGAACACGAAGACGAGCGTCTTATCGTCGACGAAGGACTTAGGTCCGTGACGATAGCCCATGGAGGTGTCGTAGGAAGTAGCGACCAGACCGTGAGCGAGCTCGAGGATCTTGAGCTGGCTCTCCTGAGCAAGGCCACCGAAGGAGCCAGAACCCAAGTAGGTCACGCGGTTGAAATCGCCAGCCAGGTAATCGGCGATCTCGGGCTCACGGGAGATGACCTCCTCGCCCATCTTGGCAATCGTCTCGACCCACTCGGCCTTCTGCTCGTCAGAGGCAGTGTCGAAAATAAGGGTGGAGAGCAGGGTCATGCAGGAATAAGAACCGGTCATGGCGAAGCCCTTGTCGTTGGCGCGCGGAATGAGCAGCGTCAGCGCATTGGGATCATCGGCAGACTCGACGGCAAGCTTGCCCTCGGGAGCGCAGGTGATGTTGAGGAACTTGACGTTGTGGACGAGCTCCTTGGCAACGGCAACGGCGGCAAGGCTCTCGGGGCTGTTGCCAGAGCGGGCAAAGGAAACCACGAGCGTGGGATCCTCGGCGCGCAGGAAGTCGCGCGGGGCGCTCACGATGTCGGTCGTGGCGATGGGCTTAAAGTCGTAGAGATCAGTGTTTCCAGCGTGACGCAGGTACGGGGCGCAGGTTTCGCCAACGTAGTCGGACGTACCGGCACCGGTGAAGACAACGGAAAGACGACCCTCGCCCATAGCGCGAGCCTCGGCCAGGAAGGCCTCGATGGCCTCCTTGTTCTCGCGATAGATGTTGAGCGTATCACGCCAAAGCTCGGGCTGCTGAGCAATCTCGGCCGTGGTGATCTGGGCGCCGAGCTCGGTGAGCTCCTCGACACTCTTCTCGAACATTTCTAATACCTCTCTCTAGAAGTAATCCTCTGACGTGCAATTATACACTTCGGTTGGTTATCTGGTAGTAACCAGTTAAATGCAAAGAATCACCATATGGAAACGATGCGAGCACTAGTTACTGCGCTGGTGGTAAACCTTGTATTTAAACTGATCGGCACGAGCAACCGAGAGTGTGTACTCCACTACCTCGTTTGACTCGTTATACGTAGTCCTGACCAAATCGAGCACAGGCGAGCCCTCGACAATTCCCAAAAGGTTGGCATCGGTGGGACGGGCTATGCTCGCATAGAACTCCTCTTCGGCCACGCGAATCTTTTGCTGAAAGTCCTGCTCAATCACATCGTAAAGCGGCTTACGCTCCAGCAGCGGTCGCTTTAGGGACAGAAATTGACGAACCGGTAGATAGCTGCGTTCGACCATCATGGGCATGTTGTCGGCAGAGCGAAGGCGCTTGAGCTTAAAAATGCGATCACCGATGCGCAATCCCATATGCTCGGCCAGATTCTTATCGGCCTCCATCTCGCAAAACTCGAGAATCGTGGTCTCGGGTTCTCGACCCATCGCGCGCATCTGCTCGGTAAAGCTGTAGGACTGCATAAGATTGGTTGCTTTTGCCGAACGGTCGGTCACAAAGGTACCGCGACCGTGCTGCCGAACCACCAGTCCTAAACGCTCCAGTTCCTGCAGAGACAGGCGTACCGTAGTGCGCGAGAGACCATAGCGCTCCGAAAGTTCGCGCTCGGAAGGAATCATGTCACCGGCGCGATATTCATGGTCAATCTTTTCGGTCAGAATATCGACCAGCTGATCGTACAGCGGTTGCTTACGCGCTCCGATCGCCATCCTATCCTCCCTTTTGCTCGAATTCGGCTAACTACCTAGGGTGTTATGCATTATCTGTCTGCCACACCCGAATCATTAAGAAAACAAAAGCCGCGCGCTCTTTCGAGCACGCGGCTTTTAACATACACATGGCTTAAGGGGTCGGGGTGTGAGCCGCGTAGGGACACACCCCTCAAGCTAGAGCCTTACCAGATGCTCGGCCAGAGACCAAGCGGGCCAGCGCCCAGGATGCCAAGGACGAAGAGCAGGAGAATGCCCTTGGTCGGGGTCCAGCTGTGCTTAGCGAACATGTAGTAAAGCAGCAGCGTAAGCATAAGCGGGACGAGCTTCGGGACGATGGTGTTGAGGGTGTCGGCAACAGAGAAGTTGACCGGATCCTCGGTAACGGTGCCGTAGGTCACGGACTCCATGCCGTTACCCAGATCGGTGACGCCGCACTCGACATCGTTGCCGTCGGCATCGGAAGCGGTAAGGGCGTTGCCGTCCTTATCGGTCATGGCGATGGTACCGGCCTCAGCGGTCTCGGTATCGATGCCCTCCATACCGGTGAAGTTCTCGGCCTCCTTCTCGGAGACGATCACGGTAGTAGCGGAGAGACCACGGGTGGTGCCGTTGGGGATCTGGAGGTTGATCTGGGTGCCACCCATGGTGACGACCAGGCAACCGACGACGAAGACGCCCATGATGGAAGCGGCACGCGTGAAGGCCTGCATGTTGGCGGTCAGAGCGTCAATAGCGCTGGTGCCAAGCTTGTAGGACCAGTTCATGAGCCAGAAGCGCAGAGCGAACTGGACGACGTTGAAGATCACCAGGAAGATGATCGGTGCAGCGGCGTTGCCGTTGATGGCCATGTTGGAGGTGATGCCGGCCGTGATAGGCACGAGCGTCAGCCAGAACAGGGCGTCACCGATACCACCGAGCGGGCCCATTGCGGCGACGCGGACGGCGCGGATCGTGGGGATGTCAACCTTGTTCTGCTCGAGCGAAAGCACGATGCCCATAACAAAGGTGACAAGGAACGGGTGGGTGTTGAAGAACTCCAGGTTGTGGCTCATGGAAGCCGCGAGGTCGTTCTTGTTGGTGTGGATCTTCTCCAGACCGGGGATGATGGAGTAGAGCCAGCCAGCGGCCTGCATGCGCTCGTAGTTGAACGATGCCTGCAGGAAGCAGGAGCGCCAAGCCATCTTGTTGAGGGTCTTCTGGTCGAGCTGCGGAGCAGGAGTGAGATCCTCGTAGTGCTCCGGGATCACATACTCATTAGATGCCATCTTCGAAGTCACCTCCGTCAGAAACAGCTGCACCCTTCAGCTCGGTCTGCTGCTGGAAGTCCCAGAAAGCGATGCCGAAGCCGATGAGAGCGAGGATGAGCAGAGCAGGGGTTGCCAGCGAATCGTTGGCAACGGTGATGAGCGCGAGGCCAAAGCCCATGAGGAAGAAGCCCCACATATCGCGGTTCATCATAACCTTGAGCAGGACGGCGAAGCCGACGAAGCGCATCATGCCGCCTGCAGCGGACAGACCGGTCTGCAGCCAAGTCGGGATGGCGGAAGCGATGGTCTGACCAATGGTAGCGCCAGCGATGAAGAACAGGGTGACGACGACAGCGAAGATCAGGCCGAGCAGAGCCATGGCGAAGTAGTTCAGGCGCTCAATGCCCTTGGTGTCCGCGTTGTGAGCCATGTTATCGGCCGTGGACATAAGCGGGGACATAAGCGTGAAGACCAGGGTAACGCCGAGCTGGCCAAGCAGAGCGAACGGAATGGCGAGACCGACTGCCGCGTTGGGCTCGAGGCCCGTGGCGATAGCGAGAATGGCTGCCATGATGCCGCCGATGACGGCGTTAGGCGGCTGAGCGCCTCCGATCGGCATGTTGCCGATCGTCATGAGCTGATAGGTACCACCCACGAGAAGACCGGTGTTGAGGTCGCCAAGGATAAGACCGATGACGGCGCCGGTGACGATGGGCTGATAGAGAGACTCGAGGAAGTCAAACTGGTCGATTGCCGCGATGAACGTGACGACGAAGACCAGAGCGATCTGGATGATCGAGTATTCCATCTTGCTCCTCCTTTCAAAATGTATGTACGCACTTTGGATTTCACGTACAGAACGTCAGGGTTTTACTCCTGACAACGTGGATCACGAGGATTACGAGAAGAGCTTGCTCGTGTCCTCAACAGGCGTGCTCGGAACGCGCCTGATCTCCAACTCCACCCCCAATTCCTGCAGCTCTTTAAACGCAGCGACATCCTCGTCGTTAACTGCGACGGAGGTGGCGACTTGGCGCTTTCCTTCCGACATGTGCATGTTGCCGATGTTTACCTTCTTTATAGGCACACCGCCCTTGACGAGCGTAAGCACGTCTTCCGGTGTTTCGGCCACGATGAAGATCTTCTGGCGCGGGCTCGCCTTGCCAATGACGTCGATGGTCTTCTGCAGAGAGAAGAAACGCGTAGCGACGCCGGCGGGAGCGGCCATCTTCATGAGGTTCTGGCGCATGGTGTTGGACGCCACGTCGTCGTTGGCGACGAGGATGAGGTTGGAGCCCAGGGTGGAGTTCCACTGGGTGGCAACCTGACCATGAACCAGTCGGTTATCGATGCGGGTAAGAAGAATGTTGGGTTCTGCCATGTTGATCAGCTTCCTTTCGTTATTTGCTGACGACAGTTACTTGATCTCCTGAATCGCGTAACGCGAAACATCTACGACGGCTCCGGATCGGACTTTGATCTGGACCTTCTCGCCTTCGATGCCTTTGACGGTTCCGTAGATACCGCCGGCGAAAAGAACCTCTTGACCCGGCTTGAGCTCGGTGTGCAGCTCCTTGAAGTACTTCTGCTTCTTCTTCATGTTGATTTGCGACCAGATGGTGTAAATCAAGCCCATGATGACAAGCAGGCCTAAAAGGGCGACCGAGGAGCTCAGGACGTTGGCTCCGAAATCGGCCATTAGATGCCGTCCTCGTCGCCGAAGATATCCTCTTCGTCGGAGCCGGCAACGGATGCGACCGTCTGGGCGGTGATGCCCGTCTGGCCAACGGTCACGGCCTGCTCGCCAAGCTCGGCGAGCGTGGCGTTGCCGCGGAGGAACAGAAGCTCAATAACCATGGGAAGGTTGGTGCCGGTCAGAACCTCGACGTTGTCGACATCCTGGGCAATCATCATCGCCTGGTTGAACGGGGTGCCACCAAGCAGGTCGGTAAAGACGAGCACGCCATCGCACTCCTCGCGCATGGCGGTAATAGCGGCGCGGAGATCCTCACCGTAGGAAGCAGCCTGGTCGCCCTCAAAAGGAACGACGGTAAAAGCGGGCTGGTCGCCAGCAACCATAGCGATAGCGCTTGCGAGGCCGGGTGCGAACTGTCCATGACCGGTAAGAATAAAGCCAACCATTCAAATTTCCCTTCCGAAGGTGTGTACGATCTGAGTCCGATGATTTTCGGAAGCCAGCGGGCGCTCGCCCTTAAAGCTTCTTAGAAAGCGTACTTTGAAGACCAGTGGTTTCTAAACTGGTAGTAACCACGTGACGTGTTGTTGTCACTATATCACCCCAGAAGAGGTCGCTTTCGTTGATTCATACGGTAAAACGTTTTTGCACCGCTCACGGTGATAAATCGACCGTTTACCGGTCGTTAACACTTCTACCTGCGGTTTTGAAACCGTTCCGAAATGCTTTGGCAAAAGATCGGATCTTTTCCTGTGTCTAAACAACGCAGGGCGGCTAAAAATAGCGTGTAGAAAAATTGCAGGTCATTGTGAAGATATGTGAATTGGTCTTTTTGACTTAATACCAGTTAGAACCAGTTTTGAGATTATCGGTGAACGGTAGTTTTCGACCGTTCACCGGTTACTTGCAATCGTTTGCAGTCGTTTTCCCAGATGAATTAGGGAAACACAATGGAGCGCTTGCGCGGGCGCGAGGCCTACTCCAGTGGTTTCGGCAGCAAAAAGCCCGCTAGAACGTTGTCCGTTCTAGCGGGCTAAATCAGGCAGATCGGCTAGCGCACAGTAGTGCAGGCAAACCTTACGCAAACAGGCCGTAGATGCTGATGTTGGCTTTGGCGTAGAGGCCGTTAGCATACTCGGTCCACTTGGAGCTGGCGCTCGAAGCCTGCGAAGAGTACTGCTGGTAAGCAGTGTAGTAGGCGGTCATGGCCTGCTTATAGGTAGCGCTATCGGCCGTAAAGGCATCGTCGGCAAAGGCCTTAGCGTAGGTGCTGTCGGCGTCCTTCCAAGTGCCCTTCTCGCTATCCCACTCGTCGCCGGCAAGTTTGATGATGTAGTCGGCGTAGTCCTTGCTCGCGGTCTCCTCGTTGCCGTCAGCAGGCTCGGTCGGGGCGGTCGGCATGCTTGCGGAGCTGTCGCCGACCTTCTTCTTGTAGAGCTTCTGCAACGTCGCGGACTGGCGGACGATCTGCTTGGCCTGGTCCTTGGACACGCCATACTGCGTGGCCATGGTCTTGTAGTCGGAGGTGCCGATGGAATCCTCGGCGTAATTCTTCATTTCCTTAGAAGAGACGGTGATGCCCTCGTCCTCGGCAGCGTCCAGCAGGATCTTGTTGCGCACGTAGGACAGGATGACGTCGGCAGAGGGAGCGGTGTAGTTGCCATCGCTATCCTTGACGGTGTCGAGGCTGTACTGGCTCTCAATGGCCTCGCGCGCGGTGATGTCGCTCTTCTTGCCGTTGTAGCTGTAGCTTGCCACGGTCGAATCGAGCTGGTCCTCGGTGAGGGTCGCCGAGCCGACGCCCTTGCCGCCAAAACCACCGTTGCCGATAAAGAAGCCGACCACAGCAGCGATCACGATAGCGACCACAAAGGCGGCAATCATCGTCTTCTTGTGTTTGGATGCATGGTCGTCTTCGTCGGAGTCGTCCTCATCTTGCTCCTCGGGCATCAAATTCTCGTCAGCGGCATCCGCGGCAATCTGAGCCTCCAGGCGGGCGTCCTCCTCCTCGGCGGTCGTGCCGGCAGCAATGTGCTCGGCAGACGTACCGGCGACCAGATCGATCTTCTCGTCCTCGTCACCGTCGGGGCCTTCGCCGCGCTCGATGATCTGGATGCCGTCGATCTCGTCCTTCTCGTCCTTCTTTTGAATCAGACCCATATCAGTTACTCCTTGTTAGGAAACATAGTCCGCAATAGAATACGCCCGACAGAGCGCCGGGCGTATTGATTCTCAGGTTATACGCAAACACTTAAGTACTATTTAGGCGTTTGCAGTCTGCATGCCTTAGGCCAGGTGCGCGATAACGGCATCGGCAAAGGCCTGCGTGCCCACAGCGCCCTCAACGGAGCCGGTCTGGGCACGACGAACGTCGCCGGTAACCTGCTCACCCTCGTCGAGCGTGGCAGAAACGGCGGCGCGAATGCGATTGGCCGCGTCGTTCTCGCCCAGGTGATCGAGCATCATAGCCGCAGACAGAATCTCGGCCGTGGGGTTGGCGATATCCTGGCCAGCGATATCGGGCGCGGAGCCGTGCGTCGCCTCGAAGATGGCGCAGTCGGCACCGATGTTGGAGCCGGGGGCCATCCCTAAGCCGCCCACCAGGCCGGCGCACAGGTCGCTCACGATGTCACCGTACAGGTTGGGCAGCACCAGGACATCGAAGTCGTTGGGGTTCTGGACCAGGCCCATGCAGGTGGCATCGACAATCTTGTCGTTGAACTCGATATCGGGATAGTTGGCGGCCACCTCGCGCGCAACGCGCAGGAACAGGCCATCGGTCGCCTTCATGATGTTGGCCTTATGCACGGCCGTCACTTTTTTGCGGCCGCAGCGGCGGGCATACTCAAAGGCGTACTCCACAATACGGCGGCTCTTGGCGATGGAGATGGGCTTGATCGAGATGGCGGAATCTGCGGCGAAGGTCTTCTGACCCGAGCGCTCGACAAGCTGCGAGAGCTCCTCGACCTCGGCAGCCCCCTCATCGAACTCGATGCCGGCATAGAGGTCCTCGGTGTTCTCGCGCACGATGACCAGGTCGACGTCGCGGAAGCGCGAGCCGTCGCCCGGCTGCGACAGGCAAGGGCGCACACAGGCGTACAGGTCAAAGTGCTTGCGCAGGGCGACGTTAACGCTGCGGAAACCCGTGCCAACCGGCGTAGTAATGGGACCCTTGATGGCAACCTTGGTCTCGGCGACCGCATCGAGCACGTGCTGGGGCAGCGGCGTGCCAAACTCGTCCATGACACCGGCACCGGCCTCCTGGACGTTCCAATTGATCTGGACACCGGCGGCCTCGACCACGCGGCGCATGGCCTGCGTAATCTCGGGACCGATACCGTCACCGGGAATCAGGACTACATCGTGCGCCATAATCTGTTACTCCTCGTCTTCGGCGTCGTCAGATTTTTTAACGCTAGCACGCTTCTTCTTTTTGGAGAGATCCAGGCCAAAACGTTTAACAAGCATTTCGCAAATCTCACTCGAACGGGCCTTGAGATAGCTGCCCTTACCGTTCTCGGCATCGAACTTAAGGCGCAGCGCGAGCTTCTCGGCAACCTCGGCGTCGATCTCGCCCTGGCAAAACTCGTACAGGCAACCGAGCATGTCGCGATACTCAAGGTCGCCGTGGTAGCACTGGATGGCCTCGTCCAGGATGGGCCAAGCCTCGCGCGAACGCTCGACGCTCGTGGCACCCCACACGCACAGCAGGCGGAAGGCGGCATAGCGCAGCGTGGAGGAGATCTCGTCGAACAGTGCAGTCTCGGCGCCCTCAAAGGCATCGCCCAGCCGCTCGGGGCAGGTGGTAGCGAGCGCCGTCAGGGCATCGAGGGCCTCCCAGCGGGTCTGCGCCTCGGGGCGGTCGAGCGCCTCGATCAGCGCGGGCACGCAGGGCACGACGCGCTGCGGATCGCGCTCGGCAAGCAGGTGCAGCACGCGGGCGGCAAACTGGCGGATGCGGCGCGTGGGGCAGCCGAGCTCCTTGACCAGACGGTCGACGGCGTTCTCGTTCTCCTCTGCCAGCTGAAGCTGTGCCAGCTCCTCGTCGGTGAGCTGTTCGTCTTTGTTTTCTGCCATAGTTACCTCTTCTTACTATTTCTTAGCGTGCTTGCCAGCACCCTTGCTGTCATCGGTGACCGAGATGAGCTGTCGGTCGGCCGCGCCATTGCGACGCGCACGGCGGCGTTCCTCAGCGTCGCCCGCGTCGGCGGCGGCGCGATGAGCCTTGTTGACGTTAAAGACCTCGTCGTGCTTGCGCCACGGACCGACGGACTCGCCAAAGCTCATCTTAAGACCGGCGATAAAGCCGCCGAGCCAGCCGATCGGCGCAAACTGCACCAGCGGGAACAGCGAGAACACCCAGGTCAGTAGGACGACTGCCGCCGCTCCTGCAAAATTGGCAATCCAGTAGTCGCGCTTGGTGATCACGCGCTTTTCGCACGCCCACTGGCCGCACAAAAAGCCAATGTAGATCGCAAAGAGAAAGAGCACCAGCGCTAGTACCACGAACGTCCAGCTCATGGGCGCTACTCCCCGTGATGGTGGCCGCAGCAGCACTCATGGCCGTCGTCATGGCCGTGGCCGCCGCAGCACTCGTGGTCCTCGCCGTGATGGTGACCGCAACCACACTCATGGTCGTCGCCGTGCTCGCCGCAACCGCAGCCGTCCTCGTGAGCGCCATGCTCCTCGGGACGATACTGCGACCAGTCCAGACCGGCGGCGATAGCATCGGCCTCCTCCTTATAGAGGACCGTGATGGCCTGGGTGCCCAGCTTGGCGCCACCGATGGCGTCGAGCATATCGTAGAGCGTAAAGGCCACGTCGGCGCCGGGCAGCGCAAGCTCGCGGTCATCGGCGTAAGCGAGCGCCAGGCGCAGGTCCTTGATGAAGTGCTCAACCATAAAGCCGGGCTTGTAGTCGCCGTCGAGCGCCTTGGGCGCCAGGCTCTCCATGGCACCGGACTTGCCGGTGCCGCCCAGGATCATCTGACGGGTCTTCTCCAGGTCAAGGCCGCTCAGCTCGGCAAATGCCATGGCGTCTGCCATGCCGACCATGCAGGCGCCCAGCGACACCTGGTTGGCGAGCTTGGCAGCCTGGCCCTTGCCGGCGCCGTCGAAGCAGCAGATGTTGGCTGCAAAAGTGGCAAGGATGTCGCGGACCGGCGCGATGTCGTTCTCGGTAGCGCCCACGATAGCCGTAAGCGTGCCGGCGATAGCACCCGACTCGCCGCCGGTGACGGGGCAGTCAAACGCCATGCGGCCGGAAACCTGGGCGGCCTCGGCAATGTCGCGCGCCAGCTCGGGCGAGCTCGTGGTGAGGTCGATCAGGACCGCGCCGGGCTTAGTGCACGCGAGCAGGCCGTCGCCCGCCAGGTAGAGCTCCTCGACCTCGGAGGGATAGCCCACCATGGTAAAGACGACATCGGCGTTAGCCACGGCATCGGCCGGCGTATCGGCCCAGGCGGCACCGCGCTCGATAAGCGCGGCCACCTTGGACTTGGTGCGGTTGTTAACCGTGACGGGATAGCCGGCATCCAGGATGTGGCCGGCGATGGGGGCACCCATGATTCCGGTGCCGATAAATGCGACAGAGAGCTTGTTTGCCATGAAACCTTTCCTTTTGGGTTGGTTGTTACCAGGTTGAATACTCGGTGCCAGCGCTTGGGCAGTGAGTTGGGGTCGATTACGGCCGCATTACTTGCCTACTGGCCGCGCACGCGACGGGCGATGCGATCGGAAAGCGACGCCTTGTCGGCGCGGTTCTTACCCCAAAACGCGCAGGCCACCATGCCGGGGCCCACATGCGAGCCAATGGTGGGACCCACGGAGCTGCGAATGATCGTGACGTCGGCGCAGCCCTCCTCCTTGCGGATGGCAGCTTCGAGCCAGTCGCCGTCCTTTTCGGCATCGGCAGTCATAATGGCGATGGGCATGGTGCGATCGGGCACGTAGTTCTCGCGGAACGACTTGAGAATGGACTTGAGCGCCTTCTTGCGGCCGCGGTTGACGCCGATCAGCGACAGCGAGCCGGCAAGGTCGTAGGAGAGCTCGGGCTTGACATCGAGCTTTGCCGTGAGCTGAGCCGCCGCGGGCGGAATGCGGCCGCCGGCAGCCAGTGCGTCGAAGCTCTCGAGCGTAAAGTAGCCGTGGACGTAGGTCTTTGCCTCGTTTGCCCAATCGACCAGCTGCTTGGCGGTCAGTCCCGCCGAACGCTGGCGCACGGCCTCGAGCGCCAAGAGCGCGCCGGTCGCGCAGGGCAGAGCGTTGTCGACCACGTACAGCTCAAAATCGGGATACTCGGCGCGCACGGCGTCCGCCGCCTGGCACGCGGAGTTGTAGCTCGACGACAGCGCCGAGGTAAAGCACAGGTAGACCGTGGGCGTGCCCTCTTTGGCGCACTCGGTAAAGAACTCGATATAGCGACCGAGCGACACAGCCGAGGTGGACACGCGGGCACCAGCGCGCATGCGGTCGTAGAACTCCTTAGGGCTCATGCTCGACCAGATGTCATCCGTGCGCTCCTCGCCATCGATAATGAAGGGGAAACCCAAGATATCGACATCGAGGTTCGCGGCGACCTCGGGGCTAAAGTCGCAGCAGGTATCGACGACGATGCGGCAACGGTCCGAATGACCGGTGGATGCGGCCTTGTCCATCAAAGCGACTCCTTACGTAAAAAGGCGGCCACCCGCATGGGATGGCCGCCAACCGTTAACTCATGCAAGTTAACGTATTTTACTCGTCAAGTGTTTCGATGCGGGGCTTGATGATGCCATATCCACCATTCTTACGGTGATACACCACATTGATGAGACCGGTCGTCGCGTTCTCGAACACGTAGAAGTCGTGGCCCAGCAGATCGGTCTGCACCAGCGCCTGCTCCTCGGTCATCGGGGTGACGTCGATAACCTTCTCGCGGACGAGCAGATCGTCCTCTTCCTCGGGCAGCAGCAGGTCGGCCAGATCCTCGACGCGCTCGACCGGCGCAACATCCGCGGCGCTGGCACCGCCCTGGCGGTTGTCCACGACCTTGGTCTTGAACTTGCGCAGCTGGCGGGTGACCTTATCGGCGGAGAGGTCGATGGCGGCGTACATATCTGCACCGTGCTCGGCAACGCGAATCACCGAACCGCGGACACGAACCGTAACCTCGACGATTGCCGGGTTGGGGTTCGAGGGGTTCTTCTCATAGCGAAGTACAACGTCGACCGTCATGGGCTCGATATCGAAAACCTTGAGCGCCTCGCCGATCTTCTCATCCACATGCGCACGCAGAGCATCGGTTACCGTCGTCTTGCGTCCAGAAACCTTGATATCCATACGTGGCTCCAATCTGCCTCGGGGACTTACTGTACTGGCTATGTACCCATTGCCGTGCATTTAATCACGCGGATTCCTAAAGACCCGAATAACGATTGCTTGATACCGCATACCGAAGTCTCGTACTTTTCCATGGCAAAGTGCGCTATAGGAGGGAGCCCACAGATTTGTATTTGGTCTCGAAAATTGGCTTTGACCTGCTGGTTTTATAGGGATGAAAAAGCCGGGCTCCCCTATTGGGGAAACCCGGCAGTGCGTGTTGAAACCGTGAAGAGGTGTCCTTTCCAACGTATAGGAGACACCACCCCTAGCAATAACTAGCTATTGAGTTTGTTAATGTCGTCGTCGGTGATGGCGCCTTCCTGGCTGGACGATTTGTCCTCGGAGGATGCGGTCTCATTGTCGGAATCGGAGGACTCGCTGCCGGAGGACGTGGTCTCACTGGACTCAGAGTCGCCCGGCTGCACGTTAGCGCCCGAAACCGTCTTAGTGGTGAGGTCGTAGGGCATCGTGCCATACCAGACAGAGTGGACCGCCTCGAGCGTACCGTCGACCGTGATGTCGTCGAGGGCATCGCTCACGGCACGGCACAGTTCGTCATTGGACGAGAGGCCCGCAACACCAAGCGTCGAGGGCGCCTCGAGCGCACCGACATAGGAGACCTCGCTCATCAGGCGTGCAAGGTAGCCGCCGGCCGTGGAGTCGCAGATTACATAGTCGACCTCGCCGGACTCGAGCGCCTCAAAGCACTCGTTGATGTTGGAGTAGGTCTTTTGGTTGGCGGTAATGCTCTGCTTAGCAAGCGCCTCCTGCGAGGCCGAGGACATCTGAACGCCCAGGGTGGACGTGCTAAGGGTATCGGTGGAAACGCTTAGCGACCCACCATCTCTAGTTTTACCGAACACGGAAGTGGCATCGTACAGGCAGGTGCCGAGCGAGCTAATGTCCCCGTCCGTGGAGTTAATCTCGCCGATAAAGATATCGGCCTTTTTGTCGCCGAGCGCGGAACCTGCCGAGGACGCATCGACAAAGGCGACCTTAAGGCCCATGCGGCTTGCGAGGGCGCGGGCGGCGTCAACCGCATACCCCGTGAGCTCGCCGTCGGCGTCCTGCATGGCCTGCGGCGCATCGGAAGTATCGAGGGCGACCGTCAGGGTTCCGGGAGTGACCAGGGCGTCGTCCGACACCGCCGGCGTGACGGTCTCGTACTCGATCTGGTCGATCGTGGGAGTCGTGAACGTAGACAGCGGGTTGAACGCGCATCCGCTCAGGCCCAAAACGGCGATGACCGCTGCGGTCCCAGCACCTAACCGAGCCGCGTGCATCAAGCTGCCCCTCACCATGTCCACTACCCTACCTTCTGTGTCGTATACGATCCGTGCGTTGCACGGAATATCAGGTTGTTCCCACCAGCTGACCTGGTATTTGACCCCACACTTGCGCACCGGGGTGTTTGCTCGGGAGGCCGCAGCCACCTTCACGACTGGCCCGCTCGCCCGCGAGGCGGTATTGCCCCAAAGAAAGTCGAACGGACGGTGCGGCTTACATCTAGGACGCGCCATGATCGCGCCGCGCGCACGCGGTCGCTTACGTGGATCCCTTTGACCGCGTCTGTCTTGGACTAGGACGGGCATTTCGTCCGTCCGCAACCACAGCCTGGTAGGAACGAAGCGCATTATAGCTAAGTTCAAGCTAAAGTTTAAGGTTAGGGGCGTTATTCGCATCGCGAGTACAGATTTCGCAGGTCAGGACGGACCGCACGTGCTCTGATTGAGCCCGTCGCTCCCCTATGGAAAGCCCCAACACACCCGTCTTAGGGCGCCGTGGCCAAAAAATAGCAAATATGAGTACTGTTACCAATTTAGTAGCAGGAGTTTTTGGCTCTGCAAGCTGTTTTCACGCTCTATAACGTCAGATTGATGCCAGGATATTCCACATTTGTTTAATAACTTTCTAATTTACCCCCTCTTCCAGTCCCAAAATCCCTGATTTTGCTGTTACTGAATTTGTAGCAGTACTCATATTTGCTATATTTTGGCCAGAGCATATATCCAACCCTCTGTTTCAGAGCATTGTTAGGCGGGTTTAAGCCCAAAACACGCCCGCAGCGTGTTAAGCAGCGCCTCTTGCTTTTTCCTGCGGGCATCGACACGATTCCGGTACCGCTTTCGCATACGCTGGTGGATGCGCCATGCGAGCGCTTCCATCGCTTCCATGTCGCGGAGCATTTCGTTGTTGACCGTCGCGACCTCGATTCCCATAGTAATCAAGCCCGTGTTGCGTTTTTCATCATGGATACGTCCCCTCCGGGAGGAATGACCCAGCTCACCGTTGTATTCCAGGTCAAACCGGGCTGCCTCCTGATACGCATCGCAAACTGCATGCGGCATCCCCGAGATTGCCTGCGCGCGGTCATCGAACTCAATCTTGTAGTCGGTCTTAAAGGGACCGCAGGCAAATCCGCCATAGGAAAACGGAAGCGAAAACAGAGCGAGCATGATGCACTCCATGGGCGAGCGCAGGTTTTCTGACAAGTAGGGACACAGACGCTGCAGTTGTTTGGCCGCATTCCCCTTGCATACCGCGAGGTAATCTGCCAGACGATCGGGCGTCAGCACCGGCTCAACCTCAAAGTAGCCCACGTCTGCTGGCTGGTCCTTGTCCTTTGCAAGTTTATTCGTAACGGGCGAGGTGTAGGGAGGCAGATACTTCCCGCGGTCACTCAGTGAAATCTTAGAGCACAGCTCCTGGGCCAGGGCAAATGCCTGGATACAGCCGACCTCGCGGGCGACGACAACACAAAGGGCCTCGGGAGATAGACTGTACACCCCCGGTTCCACCTCTAGAATCGAGCCGGCGGGCAACCCGGAGCATACGGACCAGCCCACGCCAGGCATGCGGCGGCGCTGCGCCGCAGATCCCACCAGCAAGCAAAGATCTTCTTGCACCTCGCCGCTTGCGGCCCCAATCCGCACCAAGTCGGAAAGATAGATGTCCTCGGTCGAGGGCGACGACGTGCGCAGCACACGGCGCTCTTCATCGGGATTGAGGTCCCTCCAGCTGATGTAACCCATTTTTCGGCGCTCGGCGCGCATCATGCGTAGCGCCGAGGCGCCTGTTAGGATTACGGAAGCCGCCAGCTGTTCGTCTGTCGACTCGTTGCGCCGCTCAATCTTCACTGCCACAAAACCACCCCTACCAAACGCGTGCGATAGCGAGGCCATCAACGGCCACGGCACCGGCGCGCTTGAGTTCCGCCGAAGCCGCTGCCATCGTCGCACCCGTGGTGATAACGTCGTCGATAAGCAGCAAGCGGCGGCCGTGCACGTCCTCAACCGTCTCGTACATGCCTTGGGCACGCTCGCGGCGCTCCTCACGACCGAGTTCGCGCTGGTCGCCATGCCCGTACTTGACGAGCGCATCGAGCAGGGGAACACCCGACAGCTCGCAAAATGGGCGCGCAATAGCCTCCATATGATCAAAACCACGCCGCCGAAACGCTGCCGCCGTCGCAGGCACAAACACCACCGCATCCGCGCCGGACAGCACACCTCCATAGCGATCGGGCGCTACGACCTGGGCATGCAGGGCGGTGTCGTAGAGCAGCTCCGCCAGATACGGAGCCAGACGTCGCTCGCCCGCGTCCTTGTACGCTTTAATGATGCGCGGCAGCGGATGCGCATAGACGGCGCACGCCAGGCAGCGGTCGAGCGCCTCCGCCATTGCCGAGGACGTGCCCTCGACCGAACACTCAGTGCACAGCAAATCCCCAAACGGGGCGCCGCATCGGGTGCAGCTATGACGTGGGTCGATGAGCGTGAGCGCGGCCAGGCAGTCTTGGCAAATAAGCGCGCCGGCGCGCTCGCAGCCGGTACATCGTGTTGGCGACAATGCCTCGAGCGCCTCGTACGTCGCGTGCTCGGCAAACGGTAGCAATTCGTCCGCAAACGGTAGGGCACCGGCTCCCTGCAGACGGCTCAATATGTTCAGATGGCTCTTCAAGACACAACCCTCCCTACGTTCGGTCGCGGGGAGGGTTGTTGATTCGGCGCTATGATACCCCGATGCGCTCGGGGCAAGGCGGGCTAAATCCGCTCGCGGGCGTTATTCGCCGGCGGGCGGTTGCGGTGCGGACGAAGACGGAGTCGAGCCCTCGCCGCCATCCTGGCGCGGCTTGCGGGAACGGCGACGGCGACGGCGCTTTTGACCCTGGTCGGCCGAGCCCTCGCCACCGCGATCCTCGCGCGGCTCGCGCTCGTCGCGAGCGGCGCCACGCGAAGCCTTGGCAGCCGCTCCCCCGCCATCTCCGGGACGACGGCGCGTGACCTTGACCTCGCCATCCGAGACCTGATCGGCCACGGAGGGCACTGAGGGCTTCTGCTGCGCGCCCGAGGAATGGCGACGGCGCGGACGCGGCGCGCGCTCCTCCTCGCCACGTGACTTGCCGCCCTTGTCGGCAGGCGCATCGGAGGCCGAGGGGCCCTTGGAAGCGGCACCAGCCTCGCGAGCAGCTGCGGCGCGGAAGGCGTCCTCGCGCTCCTCGCTCGACAGATGACGGCGGCGGCGACGTGTGGGGTTCATGCCACCGCCGCGATTCTGCTGCTGGGGCTGCTGAACCTCGCGCTCGCGAGAGGCGTTCTTGCCCGCGGCTGCAGCCTCGGTAGCATCGCCCGAGCCCGCACGCTTGCGGCGGCGACGGCCACCGGCGGCCTCCTCGGCCTCGGGCGCCTCGGCCTTGCCGCGGCCCTTTCCGCGGCCACGGCCCTCGCCCTGACCCTGACCGGCGCGAGCATCGGATTCGGCATCGCGACGACGGCGCTTAGGCATCGACGTGCCGGCCAGACGGTCGGCACTCGACAGGCCATCGCCCACGTCGACGCCATTCTCGCGATCGAGTTCCATGAGTGCCAGGCGCATCTCGGGCGACTCGATGCGCTCGAGCACGTCGCGCGTCACGCAGTCGGGGCGGCAGTTGCAGCCCTGCTCGGCGGCCTTCTTTTTGCAGCCCTCCGAGCACGTCATATCGGCCAGGTTGACCTTAAAGACTTTACCGTTCTCCAAGCGCAGCACCAGCTGCTCACGCGGCGTGTCATACTCCTGAATACGCGCCTTGCCAAGCGGCGTATCGATGAGCGTCTTTTTTTTGGGCGCACGGCTCTTAAAGTCCTTGTACGCCTCGAACTCATAACGCAGGCAGCACATCAGACGACCGCACACGCCGCTGATCTTGGAGGAATTGAGCGGCAGGTCCTGCTCTTTTGCCATGCGAATCGAGACGGGCTCAAACTGTCCGCCAAAGCGCGTGCAACAGAGCTCCTGTCCGCACTGGGCATAGCCGCCCACCAGGCGGGTCTCGTCGCGCACGCCGATCTGGCGCATGTCGACGCGAATGTGCAGCGTCGAGGACAGGTCCTTGACGAGCTGGCGAAAATCGACGCGCTCCTCGGCCGCAAAGTAGAACACGGCCTTCTCGCCGCCAAACAGGTACTCAACGCCGACCGGCTTCATCTCGAGGTCGAGCTCCTTGACCAGGCGGCGGAAGTCGACCATGGCCTCGTCGCCCTGAATGGCCAGGTCGTCGGCAAGCTGCAGGTCGATGTCGCTCGCCACGCGCAGCACGGGCTTGAGCGGCTGACCGATCTCGTCTTGCGGCACCTCAAAGGGATCGGCCGTGACCAGGCCGATCTCGGTTCCGCGCTCGGTGGAGCAAATGGCATAATCGGCCTCGAGGATATCCAGATCCTGCGGATCGAACCACAGGTCGCGCGAGGCGTAGGTAAACTTAACGGGTACGACTAACGGCATTTCAGTGCCTTCCTGATATCGAACAGCATGACCTCGATGGCCAGCTGGGGAGTAACGTTTCTGGCGATGTTGCGCTCGGCGGTTGCGACCGCCTCGAGCGCCCGGGTGGCGCCCGCAACATTGGTCGCGGCGGCAAGCCGACCGATCGTGTCGCGCACATCCTCGTTCACGACGTCGGCCGCCTCATCCTGAAGCGTCAGCAGCACGTCGCGCATGAGCGTCCGCGCGCTCGCCAGCGCTTCCATGATACCCGAACGCTCGCGCGCGTTGAGTTCGCGCTTGTTGCGGTCCTCAAGCTGCTTCAATGCTCCACGCGACAGGTAATCGGCGTTTTGCTCGAGCACCTTTTCCTGCGTGGACTTGACCTCGGCGAGCGGCGCCTTAACGGCGACGATGAGTGACTTGGCGCGGCTGAGCACGTCGGCCTCGTCGGCGGCGATAAGCGAATCGATGGCGCGAACCATCTGACGGCGGGCGTCCTGGCGCTCGGCGCTCTTGAGGAACTCGATGCCACGCGTGGGGCTTCCCGCCACGGCGACGGCCATGCGGCAACGCGCAGGGTCCTGACCGGTGGCGCGGCTCACGGCCTGCGCGGCGACGGCGGGCGACACCAGCCGAAACGGCACGCACTGGCAGCGGCTCACGATGGTGGGCAACATCACGTCTGCCGAGGTGCCCAGCAAGATAAACATAACGCCCTCGGGCGGCTCCTCGAGTGTTTTGAGCAGTGCGTTGGCGGTGTTGGCGCGCAGCTGCTCGGCACGGTCGATGATGTAGACCTTGGCCTTGGCACGGATGGGCGCCAGAGGCACGTCATCGAGCAGCTCGCGGGTCTGGGCGATGAGGTAGCCCGTGGCGCTCTCGGGCGTGTAATAGTGCACGTCGGGGTGCGTATGGCGGGCGACGCGCACGCAGCAATCGCATGAGCCGCAGCCATCTTGCTCGCACAGGAAGGCTTGGGCGAGCGCCCACGCGGCGTCGAGCTTGCCCGCGCCGGGCGCGCCCAAAAACAGGTAGGCGTGCGACGCGCGACCGCTGGCGACGGCATTGGTCAAAAAGTCGCGCACGCGCTCTTGGGTGTCGAGCTTGGCCAGCAGGCTTGCCTGAGCGGGGGCCATGTTACTCGGCCTCCTTGGCAAGCGCGGCGGCGACGGCATCTTGCGGAATGTCGAGGCCGTAGGCGCGAACCTGCTCGACCGTCTTCTCGAAGACTTCCTCGATGGTCGCGGTCGCGTCGATGAGCTTTACGCGGTTTGGTTCCTCGGCGGCAATGGCGCAAAATCCCTGGTAGACGCGCTCTTGGAAGGCCATGCCCTTGGCCTCCATGCGGTCGGCCGCACCGCGATCGGCCATGCGCAGCGCCGCCTGCTCGGGCGTGATGTGATAGACGAGCGTGAGCGCCGGGTGCGTACCCGCGACGGCCAGGTTATTGGCATCGCGCACCATCTGACGATCGAGGCCATCGGCAAACGCCTGGTAGCAGGTCGTGGAATCGTAGAAGCGATCGCACAGGACCACCTTGCCGGCAGCAAGGGCGGGCGCGATGACCTCGTGCACCAACTGAGCGCGTGCCGCCTCGTAGAGCAGCAACTCGCAGGTGTCGCCCATCGCCGTATTGGCAGGGTCGAGCAGCAGAGCACGGATCTTTTCGCTGATGGCGGTACCGCCCGGCTCGCGCAGGCTCACAACCTGGTAGCCAGCGAGTTCGAGCGCACGGGCAAGCAGGCGCGCCTGCGTAGATTTACCGGCGCCATCGACACCCTCGAGCGTGATAAAGCTATGTTGAGCGGGCTCAAAAGCCATGGGCGCAGCCCCTTCCTACAAGGCGCGTAAATGCAGATATATCAACCAAGCCATGATACCCCAGGGGCAGGCGCACCCCCAATGGCTAAAGGTGTCTTTCCAAAGTTGCGGTGAAATAGGGACTGATTGAAGCTCTGAGACCGCCAAACAGTCCCTATTTCACCGCAACGTATGATGGGGATTTTTGGATGCTGGGTATAATCGTCGTATTGCATTGAAATGTGGCGAAAGGAGTGGCAATGTCTCGGTATTGCGC
>UQNU01000024.1 GCA_900542555.1 uncultured Collinsella sp. | reverse complement strand
ATGCAGCAGGGGCTCTCAATGTTTTTATGTCCTGCTCATATCGTCTCTGCCGGCATCTTGGGACAGTTCTTTTCGACAGCGCGAGCGGTCGTCTACAAAGGCTGTCCCCAACGACCACTCATTTAAGTCTGTCCCCAATGACTAGTAGTAGGCCCACATGGCTTCGACTTCGTTGAGGACCTCTACGACGCCCCAGCGGCGGGCGCTGCGGCTGGCCGAGTTGGGGTCGTAGACGCCAATCTGGTTGGCATCGTCGATGCCGTAGAGCACGATGTAGTGGCCTACGTTGGTAAACGTACCGGGGCGCACTGCGGCGATGACGGGCGCACCCGAGCGAAGTGCTTGGGTAATCGATTCGCGATCGTTATAGAGCTGTGTTCCGTTGAGCCCCAGCTGCCACGCACCGCCTGTCATAAACGACCACTCGGTGGCACCGGTGGGGGCGTAGTTGCCGGCTTCGGCCAGTGCGCATATATCGACCGGCGTCTTATCGGTATGGCCGGTCTTAAAGATATAGACCATGGTGAGGCAGGTGGGACCGCAAGCGTTTTCGCGAATAGTGCCACCGGCATAGGGCAGCTCCGACCATGCGGGGTCAATTTGGTAGATGTGGGGCATGGTGCCGGCCTGCCATTGCGAGCGTGGGGTCGAGAACGCAAAGGAGTAACCGGGCGCGACGGGAGCTTTAAGCAGCTTGTCTTCGGCAGTGGGCTCAAGACCGGCTGACCCGTGGGAGATACAGGATCCCAAAAACACAAAGACGAGGCAGGCGGCGATGGAGCAAAGCGCAAGGCGAAGGCGGCGGGCCAGAAGCGCGTGGCTTGTGGTGTGCGACGCGGGGTGAGGGGCGGAATTGCCGCGATCGCGTTGAGGTCGCGAAAAGGTGCGCTTGACGTAGTAGTCGGTCTTACGGCGATCGTAGCGGCGTGGCTGCGATGTGTCGGTCTGGCGTTGACGTGTGCTCGTACTCACGCGGTCTGACTGCTGCACGGTACGGCTTTGCCGCCGCGAAGAAGCCCCGGGCTGCTCTTGGGGGCGCTGCGGGTTGTCGTTGTCGGAGGTGCTTCTGGGCGTTGGCGTGGTGCGGCCGGCAAGGCGCACGCTTTGTGGCCGTTGGTCGCCGTCATTGTATCCGTATGCCATTCGAATCACCTTGCCTCATGTGTAACTTGTCTATCCTACATAAAAAGATGCACGACACATGGGCATGTGCGCCAAAAGCCTGACAAATGGTATGAACGTTGCCGCGCCGCGCGTCAAGCGCCACGGCAACAGGTATTCAAAAGCAGACAAGATGAAAGCGTCCAAGACGAATGACGTCTCCCGCCGTTCGTCCCAAAAACGGTGCCGCTCGTTTTGCAGTTCTGCCTTCGGTCGAGCTGCGAGCGGCGCTGCTGCGCCAAGGCCGTATCTTAAAGCCATGGAATAAAAGCGCGCGGCAAAACGGACCGCGCAAGGGGTGACGCCAAGGGCGTCAAACAGGAAAGGAGGGGAACAATGGCGGACAAGAACGCAGAAGTTGCAGTCGAGGATAACGGCGGCATGAAGAAAACGCTTTCGCTCTGGAACTTCTTCACCATCGGTTTCGGTGCCATCATCGGTACCGGTTGGGTTCTGCAGGTCGGCGACTGGATGGTCGTGGGCGGCGGTCCCGTTCCCGCTATGATCGCATTCCTCTTGGGTGCAATCTTCCTCGTGCCCGTCGGAGCTGTTTTCGGTGAGCTCACGGCTGCTATCCCCATCTCGGGCGGCATCGTCGAGTATGTCGATCGTAGCTTTGGCCGTACGCTGAGCTACATCACCGGATGGCTTTTGGCCCTGGGCAACGGCATCCTGTGCCCGTGGGAGGCCATCGCCATTTCGACCCTCGTGTCCGAGATGTTCGGCAGCCTGCCCGGCCTTGAGTGGCTGCGCGCCGTCAAGCTCTACACCATACTGGGGGCCGACGTCTACCTGTTCCCGACGCTGATCGCGCTCGGCTTTGCAGTCTACGTCATCTTCCTCAACTTCCGCGGCGCTAGCTCGGCTGCCAAGCTCCAGGCCTTCCTGACCAAGGCCCTGCTCTGCGGCATGCTGCTCGCCATGGGCGTCTCGCTGTTCACCGGCTCGCCGGACAATGCCATGCCCGTGTTCTCCCAGGTCACCGGCGCTGGCGGCGGCAAGGCCGCTACCGAGAGCTCCAGCCTGTTTGCCGGCATCGTGTCGGTCCTGGTTCTGACCCCGTTCTTCTACGCTGGCTTCGACACCATTCCTCAGCAGGCTGAGGAAGCAGCCGAGGGCCTCAACTGGAACAAGTTCGGCAAGATCATCTCCCTGGCCCTGCTGGCCGCCGGCGGCTTCTACATGGTCTGCATCTACTCGTTCGGCACCATCCTCGACTGGCATGAGTTTGTTAAGAGCCCGGTTCCCGCGCTTGCCTGCCTCAAGGGCATCAACATGCTTCTGTACCTGGCCATGCTCGTCATCGCTACGCTTGGACCCATGGGCCCGATGAACTCCTTCTACGGCGCCACGAGCCGCATCATGCTCGCCATGGGCCGCAAGGGCCAGCTGCCCGAGCAGTTCGCCGAGGTCGACCCCAAGTCCGGCGCTCCCAAGCTTGCCTGCGTCGTCTTGGGCGTCATCACCGTCGTCGGACCGTTTTTGGGCAAGAACATGCTCATCCCTCTGACCAACGTGTCGGCTCTCGCCTTCATCTTCTCCTGCGGTATGGTCGCCCTCGCTTGCCTGCGCATGCGCTTCACCGAGCCCGACCTGCCTCGTCCCTACGAGGTGCCCGGCGGCAAGTTTGGCATCGGCCTCGCTATCGCTGCCTGCGCCATCATCATCGGCCTGCTCGTGATTCCGTTCTCTCCCGCTTCCCTCAACATGGTGGAGTGGAGCATCGTGATCGGCTGGTTGGCTATTGGCCTGGCCCTCATGGCTTTCACCAATTCCCGCAAAAAGTAACGCCTAGCCGGGGCGGATCAGGTGCGCGGGCCCTCTCTTCCGCGCACCGAACCCGGCACCACTTGGGTAGCTTTGTGAGGCCTTAACCCAACACGGTCTCGCCCACTATATGGATCCATAAGGAGGAACCATGTCCACTAAGTATGCAATCGTTGGCGGCAAGCTCATCGACGGTACCGGTGCCGAGCCGGTCGAGAACTCCCTCGTTCTCGTCGACGACAACGGCAAGATCGAGTACGCCGGCGCCATGCAGGACCTTCCCGAGGGCGTTGAGGTCATCGACGCCGCCGGCAAGACCGTCCTTCCCGGCCTGATCGACACCCACCTGCACTTCTCGGGCAACTTGACCGACGATGACACCGACTGGGTCATGCAGCCGCTCCTCGAGAAGCAGGCCGTCGCCGTCAAGCAGGCCTACGACTGCCTCACCCACGGCCTCACCACCGTCTGCGAGATCGGCCGCTTTGGTATCCAGATCCGTGACTGCATCGACAAGGGCGTCTTCAAGGGCCCGCGTGTTCTGGCCACCGGCCTTGGCTTCTGCCGCGTTGCCGGCCACGGCGACTCCCACCACTGCAGCCAGGAGCTCAACAAGGAATCGCACCCCTGGGGCGATCAGGTCGACGGTCCTTGGGATCTGCGCAAGGCCGTCCGTCGTCGCCTGCGTGAGAACCCCGATGCCATCAAGATCTGGGCTACCGGTGGCGGCATCTGGCGCTGGGACTCCGGCCGCGACCAGCACTACTGCTCCGAGGAGATTCAGGCTGTGGTCGAAGAGGCAAAGATGGTCGGCATCCCCGTGTGGAGCCACTGCTACAACAACCACGCCGCTGCCTACGATTCCGTTCGCTTTGGCTGCGAGCAGCTGATTCACGGCTTCGATATCGATGAGCGTACCATGGACCTCATGGCCGAGCAGGGCACCTTCTTCACCCCGACGATCGCCTTCCTGCCCACCTGGTACGCCACCTATCCGCCCGTCTACGTCCCCGAGCTGCACGACAAGTACGAGGGCACCCTGGTCGAGAAGGAGCTGCAGCGCAACTACGACTGCCTGCGCGAGGCCAAGAAGCGCGGCGTCGTCATGACGATCGGCTCCGACTCCTTCTCCTTCGTCACCCCGTACGGCACCTGCTCCATCGAGGAGATGTACGAGTTCGTCGACAAGATCGGCTTCACCCCGGTCGAGACCATCACCTGTGCCACTCTCAACGGTGCCAAGATGTGCCACATCGAGGACGAGACCGGTTCCATCGAGGCCGGCAAGTGCGCCGACCTGCTGGTCGTCAACGGTGACGTCGCCGCCGACATCCACGTGCTCAACACCGACAACATGGACGTCATCATGAAGGACGGCTGGATTGTCGAGGGCGGCACCTTCGGCGAGGCAAACAAGTACAGCGCCTAAGCTACCGTTCATCGATGGCTTGATGTAAAACACAGTATTTGATGCATAATGCAATGGAGAGGGTCGCTTGCGGCCCTCTTTATTGCTATGGGGTGCGTCAGTAAGAAGGAGATGACGGTGGATCTCAATAGGCTGATTCTGGGCAAGAGCTACAACTCTACCAAGGTCTTTCGTACCGCTCAGCATGTGGTTCAAGCCATCTTGCTCGGTATTGTCGTTCCGCTGCTTATCCTGCTGCTCATCTGGGATCTAACCGATAATCCCAATCCCGTTCCGGCCGTTGTTGTCATTGCCGGCTTGGTCATGCTGTGCTTCTTCTTCTCGTACGTCTTTGTCGTTCCCGACGACCTCACATCGAGCGCAACCGACCGCACGCTCGCCATCGCTTCAAAAATATTCGCCTACACGTCGCGCGGCCTTACGCCCGAAGCTGCCCTGGGCGCCTCTAAGATCATCCTGTCCGAAACGATCGCCTCTGCCATCTGCTTTACCGACGGCAAGCAGGTGTTGGCAAGCTGGGGCGAGGACTCGGCAAAATGCCCCGCGGGCACCCCGGTGGTGCTGCGGACTACGCTCAACGTGATCAACAGCGGTGAGCAAAGCGTGTTCTCGCGCGATGCCTCGACCGAGACAGGTGGCTACTTTCCGCGCCTGCGCGCCGGTATTGTCGCACCGCTTACCGTGCGCGGGCATTGCGTGGGCACGCTCGAGCTGTATTATCCCCGTCTGAGCAGCATCGATATGCGCCAGACGGCGCTTGCCTCGGGCTTTGCCGACCTCATTTCCACGCAGCTTGCGAGCTTTGAGCTCGAGCGCCAGGACGAGCTTACGGCCCGCGTGGAGCTGCGCGCCTTGCAATCGCAGGTCGATCCTCATTTTCTGTTTAACACCATCAGCACCATCGTGTCGCTCGTTCGAACCGAGCCCGACAAGGCGCGATCGCTGCTGATCGACTTCTCCAACTACTACCGTCAGACGCTTTCTGATTCCGATACCCTCACAACGCTCGAGCACGAGGTGGAACAGGGCACTCGCTATATCAATCTTATGCAGGCTCGTTATGGCGACGGCCGTCTGCGCGTCTCGGTCGATATCGACTTTGAGGTGCGCGATTGCATGGTGCCGCCGTTTATCTTGCAGCCGTTGCTCGAAAACTGCATCAAGCACGCGCAGCGCGAGACCGAGCCGCTTTCTATTCGTGTTAGGGCTTTCGAGACCGATGACGGTTTGGAGATCATCGTCGAGGACGATGGCATCGGTATGAGCGAAGAGGTCTGCGCGCATCTGTTTGAGCAGCATCGCTTGGAGGAGCCCGAGAGCATTACCGCCGACGGCTCCATCAAACGAGGCTGCGGCTTGGCGCTCTTCAACGTGCTTCAGCGCATCCATTTCTTTTACGGAGAAGATTCTGGCATGCGCGTGAAGTCCCAGGAGGGCGTTGGCACGCAGGTCATCGTCGAGCTGAACGGCGAGCCGCATGAGCCGGCGCCGTTGACGGCGTAGCACTCGAGTGTATTGAGGAGAGAGAGGAAGCGCACATGTCCGAGGGTTGGAACATCCTGGTAGTTGATGACGAGCCTCCCATTAGGGCTGAGCTACGCTATCTGTTGGAAAAGGATGCGCGTGTGGGCCAGATTGCCGAGGCGGGCAATGTCACCGAAGCCGTGGAGTCGATTCTGTCGAACAAGCCCGACGTGTTGTTTTTAGACATTACCATGCCCGGTCGCTCGGGAATTGAGCTTGCCGAGACGCTGCAGAACCTAAAGACGCCGCCGGTCGTGGTGTTTGTGACGGCGTTTGCCGAGTTTGCCGCCGATGCGTATAACCTCGATGCTGTCGACTATGTCGTCAAGCCGGTCGAGGACGCACGCCTGTCAAAGGCACTCGACAAGATCGAGACAGCCTTGGGTGCCCGTCGTGTTATCCACGCTCCGCGCCAGCCTTTGCGTCTGACGGTGGACCGCGGGGGCAAAAAGGTGTTCATTCCCGCCGCAGACGTCTGCTACTTTGAGGCGCGTGCCGATTTTTGCAATGCCATCTGCGCCGAGGGAACGTACCTGATCAATGAGTCGATCTCTTCGCTCGAGCGTCGCTTGGTCTCCGAGGGCTTTATTCGCGTTCATCGCAGCTATCTGGTCAATTTGGAAGACGTGCACAATGTCGAGATCGGTTCCACGGGTCTTATGGAGCTCAGGCTCGATCGCGTAACCTCGACGGTGCCCGTGTCCCGCCGTCGCGCTGCCGAGGTTAAAGCACACTTGGGGCTTGCGTAGACGGTCTGCGTGCCGTCGTTTACCATCGCAGGTTTGGCATGGGCGCGCGGTGGGCATAATGGGTGGCATCGAATGAAATCGAAAGGATCATTATGCCCGCGCTTATCACCCATCATCTGTTTGGCGAGGAAAGCATCGACCGTCTTCCGCAGGGCGTCATCACGTCCGATGAAGAGCGCATTGCCTTTATCTTGGGCAACCAAGGCCCCGACCCGTTTTTCTTTCACATTCTGACACCGCGTGTTTCCGACTGCACGCTGCTGGCGCAGGTCATGCATCGGTCGCGCATGTCTCGCCAGTTCGCGTGCCTGCGCGACGGCGTGTCGCATCTGCTGCCGCGCGACGCCAGCTTGGGTCGTGCCTTTGCGCTGGGCCTGCTGTCTCATTACGTGCTCGACCGCAACGCCCATCCTTTTGTCTATGAGCAGCAGTTTGGCATCGTGGAGTCCGATTCAGAGCTTGAGAATTCGAGCAGTCAGGTCCATGCCGTGATCGAGAGCGATCTGGATGTGCTGATGCTGCAGCTTAAACGCGATGGCGCTACGGTCGACGATTACCCGCCGGCGGGCGAGATCGTCACCACCGATCGCATCAATCGCGTGGCCGGCGTGCTGATGAGCTATGTTGCCGGACGCGTGTACGGCATTGACATTCCGGCGGGGGAGTACGGTGCTGCCGTTGCCAATATGCAGCGACTTTACCGCGCGATTGAGCCGGCCGGCTCCGCAAAGACGCGCGCGATCTCGCTGGTTGAGGGCTTGGTGCACGACTACTCGCTGCTCGACGGCCTTGCCCATCGCGTGACGACGGAGCTGCCCGAGCGCACCGGTAACCTGGGCCATCTGACATGGAAGAATCCCTTTACCGACGAGGTCTCGAACGAGAGTTTCCCCGAGGTCTTTGATCGCGCGCTGGTCGATTACGAGTGCACGGTCGCACGTTTTATCGAGACCGGTGACATGGATGCCGTGACCGGCCACATCAACTACAGCGGTCGCGTGCTCGAAGCCGATGAGGAGTTCGACCGCGAGGAATAGGGCCTGTGCGTGCCCCTTTGCCGAATCCTTACCGGTGCTTCTGGACAATTGGGGTACGATGAACTAACTGCATATCGGGCGAATACGAAGGGTCCCTGTCCATGAAATACACCAAGCTCGAGCGTAACTGGGTTATGTATGATGTGGGCAATTCGGCCCTTGTGCTGCTCAATACCTCGGTGGTGCCAATTTACTTTAACGCCATCAATACCGGCGCTTCCTCGGCCGACCTGGTGGTCGCTTGGGGCAATGCGCAGACGATCGCCTCGCTGGTCATCGCCATGCTCATGCCCATTCTGGGCGCGCTTGCCGACTACGCCGGCAACAAGATCAAGTTCTTCTTGGGCTTCTTCCTCACGGGCCTGGTGCTTTGCCTGGCGCAGGCTATCCCAATGTCCGCCATGGCATTTTTGACCGTGTACGTGCTGTGCACCATCGGCCTTAACTCTTCTATGACGTTCTACGACGCCATGCTGCCCGACATTACCACCGACGAGCGCATGGACGCCGTGTCCAGCTCGGGCTATGCCTGGGGCTACATCGGTTCCACCGTGCCGTTCGTCATCTGCCTGGCGCTCATCATGGGTGGCCCCGCTCTTGGCGTCCCTACCATGCTGGCAACGCGTCTGTCGTTTATCATCACTGGTGCCTGGTGGCTCATCTTTACCCTGCCGCTCATTCGCACCTATAAGCAAAAGTACGGTCGCGAGCGCGGTCCCGAGGACACTATCGGCCACATCGTGGGCGGTGTGTTCTCCGAGGTCGGACACACCATGCGCGAGATCGCCCACAACAAGACCGTGCTGGTCTACATGATTGCGTTCTTCTTCTATATCGACGGTGTGCACACGGTCATTTCCATGGCTACCAGCTACGGCTCGGCTTTGGGTATCGATTCGACCCAGTTGGTCCTGGCGCTGCTCGTCACGCAGTTCGTGGCCTTTCCATCCGCCATCATCTACGGCAAGCTCGCCGGACGCGTGGGCACGCTCAACATGATCCTGGTGGCAGTCGCCGCCTACATGGGCATTGTGCTGTTCGCCGCGTTCTTCCTAAAGACCGCCTTTGAATTCTGGGTGCTTGCCATTATGGTCGGCCTGTTCCAGGGCGGCGTGCAGGCGCTTAGCCGTAGCTACTTTGGTCGCATTATCCCCAAGGAAAAGTCCAACGAGTACTACGGCTTCTTTGACATCTTCGGTCGCTATGCAAGCGTCATGGGCACCTTCCTGGTGTCGGTCGTCACCTCGCTGACCGGCAACCCGTCGCTGGGCGTCCTTTCCATTGGCGTGCTGCTGATCGTTGGCTTTATGCTGCTGGTCCGCCTGTCCCGCATGACTCGGGCGGCAGAGCATGCCGCATAGGAGCGAGCGGCTATTGTGCCTGTCTACGGTACTCTTTTGGGGTTATCCGCAATAAACATTGCGACTTGCGAGCAATGATTTGCCCAAGTGGGTATGATGGAATCAGCTAGGTCGCGGGGCGTCGCCTGTGTTTGGCGGCGTCCCGTTTTTGTGTTGCAGGGAGGGTAAGGCATGAACGCCACAGTCGTGATTCCAACGTATTGGGCGGGCGATGACGCTTGCGCAAACGCCCCTGGCACCTATGACCATTCGACGCGACTCAACGCCGACAATCCCGAACTCGACCGCTGTCTGGCCTCGCTTGAGCAGGTACGTGACATCCCGCGCATCATCCTTTTGGTGGTCTGTCCCGTTTCTGCCACAGCCGATGTGTCGCTGCGCGTGCACGAGATTGTCGACGCGCATCCCACGCTCAAGGTCACCGTTGTCACCAACACCCAGGCCTCGCGCATTGCAGACCGGGTTGCTCAGATCGCGCCCAAGGGTTCGGGCGAGTGCGTGAGCCTGCGAGGCTACGGTGCCATCCGCAACATGGGGCTAGCCTGTGCCGCTGTGCTGGGGCATGACGCGGTTATCTTTTTGGATGACGATGAGACTGTCATCGACGCCGACTTTATGAAGCGCGCGACCTATGCGTTGGGGCAGCAGACACGTCAGGGCTTGCCGATCTTGGTCAAGAGCGGCTATTTCTACGATCGCGACGGCTCGCCGCTGGCTCCCACGGACAAGGCGGGCATCTGCCATCGTTGGTGGACCAAGCGCATCGAGTTCAACCGTTGGATGAAAAAGGCGCTCTCGGGCACCCGCATCTCGCGCTCCAACTACGTGTGCGGCGGCCTGATGGCCCTGCACGCCCGCGCCTTTACGCGTGTAGCCTTTGACCCGTTTATCACCCGCGGCGAGGACTTGGATTACCTCTTTAACATGCGCATGTTTGGCTACGACGTGTGGTTCGATAACGAGTGGACCGTGCGTCATCTGCCTCCGGAGTCCGAAAAGCGCTCACCGCGCTTTATGCAGGATGTATACCGTTGGTACTACGAAAGGGCAAAGTTGACATTCGCCGCGCATCAAAAGGAGCTCATTCCCGTTACGGCGGCATCGCTCATGCCCTACCCGGGCCCGTGGATTTCGCGCGAGCTCGACGACCGCGTGCGCAAGACCGCTATGGTCCGCAGCGTGTTTACCCGCGAGCATGAGGGCTACCTGCGCATCTGGCGCCATGGTATCGACGAGGCAAAGGCCTATGCGCGCCAAAACGCTGCAAGCTACCTGCGTTTCCAGAGCTTTTGGCCCAAGATCATGGACGGGCTTTGGCGTGACGCACAACTGATCAGTATCCTGGAGGGGGCCGAATGATCGACCGCCGCGCCCAGCGCGATAGTTCAATATCAATCTTTCGCATCATTGCCGTTGCCTGCGCCATTTGCGTGCTGGTGTACTTTATTTTTGCCTTGGTGACCGGTATCGAGCCGATCGCCACGGTGATTGCCTGCGCGCTGCTGTGCATCTTTCTGTGCATCTTTATCTTTTTGACGCTCAATCCCGATTCGGTGCGCTCCCAGTACACCGAGGAGACGCTCTCGGTGGCCTCGGCCATGCTTGAGGACATTAAGGGCGGTCTGACGCAGGAGTCGGCGCGTTTGGTGTGCCGGCGCATTTTGCCCGAGACGCGCGCCATGACGGTGGCCATCACCGACGAGGGCAACGTGCTTGCCTGCGCGGGAGAGTTTGAGGAAAAACTACTGCCAGATTCTCCCATCCACACGCTTGCCACACGCTACGTTATCGAACATGGCATCGTGCAGTCGTTCAACCGTATGGTGGATGTCGTGGGCTCGGACGGCTCGCACAACCAAGTTCCCGCCGGCATTATCGCCCCCATCAAGGTGGGCGATCGTACCGTCGGCACGCTCAAGTTCTACTACAAGACCCCGCGCGCCGTCGACCGTACCCAGTATGCGCTTGCCTCGGGCTTTGCCGAGATCTTGTCCACGCAGCTCGCCATCCACGAGCTCGAGGTGCAAAAGGAACTCACGGCGCGCGCCGAGGTGCGTGCGCTGCAAGCGCAGATTAACCCGCACTTCCTGTTCAACACGCTGAACACCATTGCATCGTTTACGCGCACCGACCCGCTGCGGGCCCGCGAACTGCTTCGTGAGTTCTCATCGTTCTATCGTGCCACGCTCGACAACTCGGGATCGCTTATTCCGGTCTCGCGTGAGGTTGCACAGACCAAGCGCTACCTTACCTTTGAGAAGGCCCGCTTTGGCGAGGACCGCGTGCTTGCGACGTTCGATGTGTCCGAGGACGTGGAAGATACGCTGGTGCCGGCGTTCGTGATCCAGCCGATTGTCGAGAACGCCGTACGTCATGGTATGGGCGATGACGACGCCCTGAGGATCGACGTGACCGTTCACCAAGACGGCGAGGATGCAATCTTGATTGCCGTGGCCGATAATGGCGTGGGCATGGATGAGGGTACCGCCGCCAGACTGTTTGACGAGCGCTCTGCCCGTCCCGACGCCAGCTCTCCCCAGGGTGGCGGCGCCGGTGTGGCCATGCACAATATTTCGGAGCGCATCCATCGCTTTTATGGGCCGCACTCCTATACGCGTGTCGAATCGGCGCCGGGCAAGGGCACCAAAGTGCTCCTTCATCTTGATTTGTCAGAGAGCATCTTTGACATTCAAGAGTAAAATAAAAGGCTACGGGCTCAACGTCATGCGACGGATGCCCGGCGTAGTTAGTTGACGAAAGGTTTTATCCCTATGCTGCGTGCGATGATTGTGGATGATGAGGCGCCGGCTCGCTCGGAGCTTCGCTTCCTGCTCGAGCAAACGGGCAAGATCGGCACGATCACGGAGGCGTCGAGCGTCCGCTCCGCCATCGAGATGCTTATGGAAAGTCGCGTGGATGTCGTGTTTCTCGATATCTCGATGCCCGGTGCCTCGGGCCTGCAACTTGCCGAGGCGCTGCATAAGCTCAAAAATCCGCCGGCGATCGTGTTTGTGACTGCGTATAGTGACCATGCGGTCGAGGCATTCGACGTGGATGCCGTCGATTATCTGATGAAGCCGGTCGAGGAAGCTCGCTTGGATCGCGCGATCGAGAAGGTCATGCAACGCGCCAAACCGGTTACGGACAGCAAGGTGACCATCGAGCGTATCCCGGTGGAAAAGGGCGGCCGCAAGGTGCTCATTCCCGTGGACGACATTCGCTTTATCATGGCCAAGGACGATTACTCCTGCATCTATACCGTCGATGATCGCTTTTTGTCGACGACCTCGCTGGCGCAGTTTGAGGCCAAGCTCTGCGACTTTGGCTTCTTCCGTGTTCACCGCCGCTATATCGTCAACTTGGCGTGCGTTACGGACGTCGAGACGGTGCCCTCGGGCGCCATCCAGCTGGGCATTACGGGCGTCGACGAACGCGTGCCGGTTTCGCGCCGCCGCGTCGTGCCGCTCAAGAAGGCTCTGAGTCTCTAGCACACTGGCCCCGCAGCCCTGTAGACCCATCGTCTGCGGAGCCGTGGGGCCTTTTTTGTATGTATCTGCCGAATCGTTTTTTGCGGAAGGGATCCCATGAACAGTGCAAGCGCCAAGCGCATCGACATCATCTCGGACACCCACGGCTATTTATCGCCTGCGCTCTTGGACGAGCTTAAGGGCGCGGATCTGATTATCCATGCCGGTGACCTTACGTCGGAGATGGACTACGAGCACCTATGCACTATCGCCCCCGTGCGGGCCGTACTGGGCAACAACGATTACTACCGCGACTACGGCCCCAATGTAGACCGTCTTGTACTCTTTACCTACGAAGGCCTCAAATTCGCCGTAGCCCACTACCGCGAAGACCTTCCGGTGGGATCCGTAGACGTAGCCATCAACGGTCACACCCACGTAACCAAAGAAGCCCAAGTGGGCCGCTGCTTAGTCCTCAACCCGGGCAGCGCCAGCTACCCCAGAGGCACTCGAGGCCCCACCATGGCCAGAATGCTCGTCAAAGACGGCAAGATACTGAGCACTAAGTTTATTGACTTGGACTAACCGCAACAAAAACGGGGGATGCAGATGCGTCCCTCGTTTTTCTTTAAGCCAAAGGCAGAGCTTCAACAAAAACAATCAGACCAACCCCGCCGAGGAGCACGCGGGCTAGCCGCGCAGCGGCGCACGCCCGCAAAACTGGTTGAATAATGTGACGGCAGGGAGGTCTTCCGGGGCTGAGGGCGGGGGTTAAGTTTGTCGCGAGTTCCGCACGCAAAGGAAAGCACTTAATGTGCTTTCCGTCTTGCGCAGGACTGTAGAGCAGCAAACTTAACCCCCGCCCTCAGCCCCGGAAGCCCTCCCGGATGGCCCCAAAAAATTTTTCAAAAAAGTTGTTGCGCGGCGGACAGACTTCTGTGTATACTAATCCCCGCAGCGCACGCGAGCGGAAACAAACGCGAACGACTGCCTGGGGAGTTAGCTCAGTTTGGTTAGAGCGCCGGCCTGTCACGTCGGAGGTCGCGGGTTCGAGCCCCGTACTTCCCGCCAACGCAATTAAAGCCACGTCTTCGGACGTGGCTTTTTGCTTTTAATAGGCCATCGATCTTATATGCCTCTTTATCCAAATCACCGCATTTGCAACGAGCGAGCCAACCTCTACTGATATATGTGTTCAAACAGGGGGTTTGTTGCGCAACATCTGTTCAATGAAGCAGGGGGTTAGGCTATACTAAATTTCACTGTAGGACGTACCTGATTCATCCAGTCTTCAAGTGCGGCATTCAGTGGACACCCAATTTATAATTTGGTTGTTCAGGCGGTCATTTGGCGTCTCGACACAAGCTCGGCCCCGGAGCTCGTTCGAGCTGTTCGTATTCCTTGAAAGGGGAAACATGGACATATCGAGGAAGACTGATTATGCCCTTCGCATGCTTGCGATGCTTGCCGAGGAGCCGGAGCGGTTGCTTTCTGTTCGCACTGCTGCCGAAGAGGTCAATGTTCCGTATTCATTTGCCCGTTCGATCCAGCACGGTTTGGTTCAGGCCGGCATTGTGGAGAGCCTGCGCGGTGTTCACGGTGGCATGCGCCTTAAGGTGAGCCCCGACGATGTCACGATCCGTCAGGTTGTAGAGGCAGTTCAGGGCCCCATGGTTATGAACGATTGCACCGCGCCCGATGGTGACTGTGCGCGCATGGGCGCGTGCTGCTATCATCCCCTGTGGGCCGGAGCCCAGGCGTTGATGCGCGACTACCTCGATTCCGTTTCGCTCGGCGACATCGTCGCTCACCGCCAGTTCCCAGCCGTCGATCACAAGTTCGCCGACCGCGAAGCGTTTCCCGAGTACGCCACCTGCGCGTGCGCTTACCGGGAGGAATAACGCCGCATAAGGAGCATAGCCATGATTCAGGACCCCTTTCGTTCGATGATTCGTTCGGAAGGGGTCCTGCGTTATCGCGACCTTCCGTGGCGCCGTACGCGTGACCCGTACATCATTTGGCTTTCCGAGGTCATGCTGCAGCAAACACAGGTGCCGCGCGTTGAGACGCGTATGCCGGCGTGGCTCGATCGCTTTCCGACCGTGCAGGCGCTTGCCCAGGCCGCACCTTCCGATGTTTTGGACGCTTGGCAAGGGATGGGCTACAACCGACGCGCTCTGGCGCTCCACAATGCCGCTCAACGGGTCGTAGGGGATTGGGGCGGGGAGTTTCCGCGTGAGACGCGTGACTTGGTCGCCCTGCCTGGTATTGGCCCGGCAACGGCACAGGGTATCCGGTCGTTTGCGTTTGATCTTCCGGGTGTGTATCTGGAGACCAACGTGCGCACGGTCTTTCTGCATCACTTCTTTCCCGATGTACCGGCTGTTCCCGATCGCGAGCTGGTGCCGCTGATTCAGGCGGCCTGTCCGGCGGCTCCCGATGCGGCGACCGACGAGATTACGCCCTTTGCCGTGCCTCAAGACGATGCCGATACGCCGCGCGCGTGGTATTACGCGCTGCTAGATTATGGCGCGTATCTTAAGAAGACGCTGCCTAATCCGTCCAGGCGCTCGGCGGGCTATAGCCGTCAGTCCAAGTTTGAGGGCTCGCGTCGCCAAAAACGCGCGCATATCGTGCGCATGTTGCTGGCAGCGCGCGATGGCCAGCCGGCGGGGATTACGCTTGCTGATGCCGTGGTGGGCGTTAACGAAATGGAGACGGCAGCCGGTCGCGGGCCGGTCGAGTGCGAGCTTGTCGCGGACATTCTAGCCGACCTGGAGCGCGAGGGCTTTTGCCGAGCCGAGGACGATCGTTGGTTGAGTGTGTAGCCCGCTCAAATCTGAAGAACGGGATTATAAGGTTTAAATTCTCGGCTTGAGGGGCATCCTAAAGACGAGGCCGCTCGAAGCCTACGGGCGGCATGTGTTGAAGGGAAGTACACCTATGGATTTTGAGAACTCCCAAACCAAGAAGAACCTCGAGACCGCTTTTGCCGGTGAGTCCCAGGCACACACCAAGTATCGCTACTACGCATCTAAGGCAAAGAAGGATGGCTACGTTCAGATCTCGAATATCTTTGCCGAGACCGCAGGCAACGAGTCCGAGCACGCCAAACTGTGGTTTAAGTATCTGCACGACGGCGCCGTTCCGGGCACTCTGGACAACCTGCGCGACGCCGCCGCGGGCGAGAACTATGAGTGGACCACGATGTACGACGAGTTCGCCAAGACCGCCGAGGAGGAGGGCTTTGCCGAGATCGCCGAGAAGTTCCGTGGTGTCGCCGCCGTCGAGAAGGCCCACGAGGAGCGCTACAACAAACTCGTCGAGCGCATCGAGTCGGGCGAGGTGTTTGAGCGTGAGGGCGTAAAGGTGTGGAAGTGCCTGAACTGCGGGCACCTACACGTTGGTGCCGAGGCGCCTGAGGTGTGCCCGGTGTGTAACCACCCCAAGGCGTACTTTGAGGAGCAGGTGGTGAACTACTAGCGCGTGATGCTAGTTGCGGGGCGCGGGGCGGGGAGATGCCTTTCCCTCTCGCTCACGGCTTCGCAGAGTCGCGCGAGGGAAAGGCATCTCCCCGCCCCGCGCCCCGGCGTTGGGTCGTCGCGTGCTCGTTACTGAAAAGCTGATTAGAAGTTTGTGTGCCGCCCCTTTTGGGGCGGCACGTTTTTGTATGGGGTCCCGGTCTCCACAATTTCCGTCAAGCTTTTGGTTAGATTTTGGTCAGTTGGCGTAAGGGTGGAAGGCCAAAAGATTGCTGGCGAAAAAAGCTCAGAGAAAGTGCTGGTAGGGGAGTTGTTGAGCTTTTCGACAGCTTTTGTCAACAAGAAACTTTGCAGCTATTGCTACGGATTGCGTTGCCGTGGCATTGGCGGTGCGGGATGCTGGGCGTAAGCGTCGAATGCTCCGATTTTGGAGGCCAGCATGGATCTGTTTCTTGAGACTCCGCAGCAACAAGCCGAGCGCATGCTGCGTCAGCAGCAACGACTTATGGAGATGCAAATGCAAGGGGTAGCCGCCCAGCCCCCTGCGCAAAACGTTACGCCCGCGGTTTCGCCTGCGGGCGGATCGGCGCCAGAGAACTATTCCGTACAACAAGATTCATATGCGCAGGAGCTTGCGTTCGACAAACGTCGCACGCGTCACCGCCGCGTGGGCCAGCGCCTGCGCACCTTGGCGATGATCGTGCTCATCCCGTTGGGGCTTGCGGTCATCTTTCTGGCGTCGTATGCCCTCACGTGCATCCTCAACGGCGCATCGCCCAACGAGGTGCTCCAACATCTAGCGGCTCTCGGCCAGCGCCTAGGCGACGTCATAACAACCATCCGCACCGGCTGGGAGAGCTAGCGTTTTAGCGTCCGCGGCTCTAAGAGAAATTTGTCTGCAAGGCAGTGAGTGATCCGTGTGTGTGGCGGGGTAAGATTGATCGCGGTTTTGATTGATGACCGATTGAGTTTGTTGGGCGGAGTTTATGTCTGCTATTGATATTGTGCTTGTTGTGATCGCCTTGGTGGCGGTGGGGGTTGCTGTGGCTTGCGCCCTCCAACTCAAGAGCCTGCGTGCCGAGTTGCGGGAGCGTGTCGACAGTAGCGCGGAAACGTTGGCAGCACTCGAGCAGGCCAACAACGCGCTCGATGCCCTGAACGTCGCGCTGGCCGAAACTCGCCGCACGGCCAACGCCATCGCGCAGCAGCAGACGACAGATGCGGCCGTGGAGCAGCAACGTTACCTGACCATCGCACGTGAGTTTTCGCAAGCTGGTGACCGGATGGATGACCTTCGCCGCGAGACGGCCCAACAGCTCGGTGCCAACCGCGAGGGCATCGAGCACCGCCTGGACAAGGTGCGCGAGACGGTCGATGCCCAGCTGGGTGCTATCCGCAAAGACAACAACGTGCAACTCGATCAGATGCGCGCGACGGTGGACGAGAAACTCTCCCGCACGCTCAACGATCGCCTGTCGGCATCGTTTAAGCAGGTGAGCGACCAGCTCGAGGCCGTGTACAAGGGCCTGGGCGACATGCAGTCCATCGCCACCGGCGTGGGCGACCTTAAGCGCGTGCTGGGCAACGTGAAGGCGCGTGGTATTTTGGGCGAGGTGCAGCTGGGTGCAATTCTGGCGGACATTCTTACACCCGACCAGTATCTGGAAAACGTCGCCACCAAGCCCGGCGCCTCGGAGCGCGTTGAGTTTGCCGTCAAGCTGCCGGTGGACGAGGGCGACCCCGTGCTGCTGCCGATTGACTCCAAGTTTCCGGGCGACGCGTACGAGCACTTGCTCGACGCGCAGGAGTCGGGTGATGCGGAGGCCGTGGCGGCTGCGCGCAAGACGCTCGACACCATGGTCAAGCGCGAGGCAAAGGACATTTGCGAGAAGTACCTGAGCGTGCCCGCGACCACCAACTTTGGCATTCTGTTCGTTCCGTTTGAGGGACTGTACGCCGAGGTCGTCAGCCGCCCCGGGCTTATCGAGACCCTGGGCCGCGACTATCACGTCAACGTTGCCGGTCCCAGCACCATGGCGGCCATCCTCAACAGTCTGCAGATGAGCTATCAGACGTTCAAGTTGCAAAAACGTACCGACGACGTGCTGCGCGTGCTCTCCGCCGTCAAGGCCGAGCTGCCGCGCTATCAAAAGGCGCTGCGCCGCGCCCAGCAGCAGATCGAGACCGCGGGCAAAACGGTCGAGGGCATCATCACCACGCGCACCAACGTCATGGAGCGCAAGCTCAAGGACATCGACGCACTGGAAGACGTCGACCAAGCCGATGAGATCTTGGGACTCACGTCCGCGGACCTTCTCACAGACCAAGAAGACGAAGGCTAATTGCAACAAGACGGTGGGGCGCCGGCGCAAACGCGGGCGCCCCACCGCTTTTCGTATCGCACTTGTCTGGAGTGTGTTCCAATGTGCAACAATGGCGTTTCGCCCTATCAGACGCGAAAGGAAGCCCATGTCTCAGAGAAGCACCAGCCCGCTCAGCCGCTCCACCGTGCGCCGCACGCTGCAGCGGTTTTGGGGTGTCACGCGCACGCAGCCGCTGATTGTCTTTCTCTCGGTGTTCTCGTCGGCGGGCTACATCTTTTTGCTGACGTTTGCCAATACCTATGTGATGGCCCTCATTGTCGACCGCGTTCAAGCCGGTCCCGTGGCGGGTGACCAGGTGTTTGAGGTCTTCGGCCCCTATATCCTGGCGCTCGTACTCGTTAATCTGGTGGGTCAGATCCTCTCCAAGCTACAGGACTACACCGTCTACAAGCTCGAGATCGCAGGCAACTATCACCTGGCGCGTCTATGCTTCGACACGCTCTCCAACCAATCCATGACATTCCATACCAGCCGCTTTGGCGGATCGCTTGTGAGCCAGACAAGCCGTTTTATGAGCGGCTACACGGGTCTGGTCGACGTGACGGTGTATTCGCTCATCCCCACCATCACCTCGGTCGTCTGCACCGTGGCCGCACTCGCCCCGGTGGTACCGACGTTTACCGTGATCCTGGTGTGCATCATGGTCGTCTACATTGCGTTTGTCTGGCTTATGTACAAGCGCATCATGCCGCTTTCGGCCGCGACGTCCGCCGCGCAGAACAAGCTCTCGGGCGTGCTCTCCGACGCGGTCACGAATATCCTGGCCGTCAAGACCTGTGGGCGCGAGGACTTTGAGCGCGATCTGTTCGACGCCGCCGATCGTGCCGCGCGCGACGCCGAAACGGTCTCGATGCACGCCATGATGCAGCGCAACTTTACGACCTCGGGCCTTATCGTCATCACCATGGCCGTGGTGAGTGTGTTCGTGGCGGGCGGCAACGCGTGGTTTGGCATCTCGGCCGGCTCGCTCGTCATGATCTTTACCTACACCTATAACCTCACCATGCGCCTGAACTACGTAAGCTCCATGATGCAGCGCATCAACCGCGCTTTGGGCGATGCGGCCGAGATGACGCGCGTGCTGGACGAGCCACGTTTGGTGGCAGACGACCCGGACGCCCCTGAGCTCAAAGTGACCGAGGGCGCGATTGATTTTGAGCACCTGAGCTTTGCGTACCGTGACGCTGCGGCGGGCGAGAGCGTGTTCGATAACCTGACACTTCATGTGGCGGCGGGCCAGCGCGTGGGCCTGGTGGGCAAATCGGGTTCGGGTAAGACGACGCTCACCAAGCTGCTGCTGCGCCTGGACGATGTTCAGGGCGGCCGCGTGCTCGTGGACGGCCAGGATGTCTCGCGCTGTACGCAGCAGAGCCTGCGCCGCCAGGTTGCCTACGTGCCGCAGGAGGCGCTGCTGTTCCACCGCTCCATTCGCGAAAACATTGCCTACGGTCGTCCCGACGCCACTGATAAGCAGATTCGCGAGGCCGCGCGCCTGGCCAACGCCCTGGAGTTTATCGACCGCTTGCCTCGTGGCTTTGACACCATGGTGGGCGAGCGCGGCGTCAAGCTCTCGGGCGGCCAGCGTCAGCGCGTGGCCATCGCCCGTGCCATCCTAACCGACGCGCCGATTCTGGTGCTCGACGAGGCGACCTCTGCCCTCGACAGCGAGTCCGAGGCGCTGGTGCAGGAGGCGCTCGAAAACCTGATGCGTGGACGTACCTCCATTGTGGTGGCGCACCGCCTGTCCACCGTGGCGGCGCTCGACCGCATTGTGGTGCTGGCCGATGGCGAGATCGTCGAGGACGGCACGCATGCGCAGCTCGTCGAGGCGGGTGGCGAGTACGCGAGCCTGTGGAGCCGTCAGACCGGCGCATTCTTGGAGGCGTAAGCGTTTCGGACGTGGGACAATTGTGCCCATAAGTTTATTGTGCCGTTGAGCCGAGGAGTCGTTATGCCACGCGAGACCAATGCCGCCAAACGCGAGCGCGCCGTTGAGGTGTGCGAGCGTCTCAACCGTCGCTATGGCCCGGTCGAGTGCTTTTTGGACCACGAGAATCCCTTCCGCCTACTGATCGCGGTGCTGCTCTCGGCGCAAACGACCGATGCGCAGGTCAACAAGGTGACGCCACGGTTGTTTGCCCAGTGGCCTACGCCCGAGGCCATGGCCGGGGCGAGCGTGGCTGACGTGGCAGACACCATCAAGTCACTCGGCTTCTACAAGAGCAAAGCCAAGCATGCCGTCGAGGCCGCGCAGATGATTGTCGCCGATTACGGCGGCGAGGTGCCGGCCGACATGAAGGAACTCGTGAAGCTGCCGGGCGTGGGACGCAAGACGGCGAACATCGTGCTCAACGTGGGGTATGGCATCGTGGAGGGCATTGCGGTGGACACGCACGTCAACCGCATTGCGCACCGCCTGATGCTGAGTCCCAAGACGCATGCAAAGGAGCCGCTCAAGACCGAGCAGGATTTGCTCAAGATTTTGCCGCACGAGTATTGGGAGTCGGTCAACCATCAGTGGATCACCTTCGGTCGCGAGATCTGCGACGCCCGCAAACCCAAGTGTGACGAGTGTCCGCTGGCAGATTTGTGCCCCAGCGTGCGCGTAGCGGGGTAGGGCGGAACGCATCTTCGTCTGGCGTTTTTTGCGGGTCTGGGTTTGCCCTTGAGCCGGAGTCCTCTCCATGCGCTACCATGACAGACAATGTATTTGACGTACGACCCGCCGAGCTTGCCCCGGCGGGCTTTTGGCGTTGCGATGCCGGAGGAACAGCATGCTCATTCACCGTATAGCCGCGCAGCTCTACACTGCCGAGGCGCTGCAGACCGTCGAGGCGGGACTCGATGCCGGCGAGGACGTGACGCTGGCCGTGTCGCAGTCGGGTCGCACGCTTATGGCGGCGGCCCAGTTTGCGCGCCGTCCGCGCCCGACGGTCTACATTGTGAGTGGCGAGGACGCGGCCGATCGCGCTGCGCGCAGCCTGGCCGCCTATGTGGGGCTGGCGCACGTGTGCCGCTTTCCCGAGCGCAAGGACTACCCTTGGCGCGAGCAGGCGCCCGACGACGCCGTGGTGGCGCAGCGCTGCGAGGCGCTCGGGCGCATCGTGCGCGGGGACAACTGCATCATGGTTGCCTCGGCCCGCGCGTTGCTGCGCTGCGTGCCGCCAGTCGAGAGCCGCTACTGGGAGTCCACGACCTTTGCGGTGGGCGAGGATATTCCTTTTGACGAGGTGCCGCATCGCCTGGTGGGCATGGGCTACACCAATGCCGGCGCCGCCGACGCGCCCGGTCTGTTCCGCGTGCACGGTGACACCGTCGAGGTGTTTCCCGCGCAGGAAAAGGCGCCCGTGCGCATTGAGTTTTTCGGCGATGAGATTGACCGCATCCGCCGTATGGTGAGCTCCACGGGCCAAACCATCGGCAACGAGGACAGCATCGAGATCTTCCCCTGCCGCGAGCTGGCGCTTACCGACGATGCCGTCCACAACATGCACGTGGCGCTCTACCGTGCCAGCCAGGACGACAGCAAGCTGGCGGCGCTGCTCGAGATGGTGGATACGCGCATCGTCACGCCCGAGCTCGACCGCTTTTTGCCGGTGATGTACGGCCAGACCGTAAGCCCGTTGGCGCACGTGAGCGGCAAGGCACTCGTGGTTCTGTCCGAGCCGCGCTCGCTGTTCGACGACTGCCTGCGCGCCTACGAGGATATTGAGGCCCGTGCCGGCGAGGCAGGGATTGACCGCCTGGATGGTCTGTACGTGCGCGCCCAACAGCTCGATTTTGGTGCCCAGCAGCGCCTGAACTACGTGAGCCTCATCCGTGCCGGCGGTGCGGTGACGGCCGAGCTCAAGATTGAGCAGCCGGCCATCGCAGGCTCGGACAACCGTTTTATGACGCGCATCCAGGAGGTCGTGGGCAAGCGCTATGCCTGCGTGTTTGCCATCCCCGACCGCGGTGCGCGCGAGTCGATGGAGCTTACCTTTGGCGACGAGGGCATTACCTTTGAGGAATCGCTGACCGCGGCGCCCGAAAATGTCGGCGCTATCGGCGACCGCGTTCGCGTGGCAGCGGCGGATTCCGCCGATCGTGCCGCACGCCAGGAGGCCCATGCTTCCATTCGCGAGCGTAAGGCCGACGCGCTCAACGCCCGCTTGCTCGAGGCGGGTGCCGACCAGGCTGCCGCCGGCGCCGCCGTGCCCACTATTTCGCGCGGACGTGTGACCTTTGTCGATGCCGCCTTGCCGCAGGGCGTAGTGGTGCCCGATGCCAACCTGGCCGTGTTCTCGATCGCCGATCTCAACGCCCGCATGGACGCCAACCGCGCGCGCAGCCGCCGCAAGGTGGACATTACGCAGATCACGTTCCCGTTTAAGCCGGGCGACTACGTGGTGCACGCCACCCACGGCATCGCGCTCTTTAGCGAGATCGCGCGCCAGGAAGTGGGCGGCAAGGAGCGCGACTACTTTTTGCTGGAATATGCCGACGGCGACAAGCTCTACGTGCCGCTCGAGCAGGTCGACCGCATCACGCGCTATGTTGGCCCCGACGGCGATAAGCCGCGTCTGACCAGGCTCAACACCGCCGACTGGACACGCGCCACCAACAAGGCGCGCAAGAACGCCAAAAAGCTGGCGTTTGACCTGGTCGACCTGTATACGCGCCGCTCGTCGATTACCGGTATCGCCTGCCCGCCCGACACGCCCGAGCAGATTGAGATGGAGGAGAGCTTCCCTTACGACGAGACGCGCGACCAGCTGGAGGCTATCGCCGACATCAAGGCCGACATGGAGGCGCCCAAGCCCATGGACCGCCTGCTGTGCGGCGACGTGGGTTTCGGCAAGACCGAGGTTGCCCTGCGCGCGGCGTTTAAGTGCGTGGACTCCGGCCGCCAAGTCATGGTGCTCTGCCCCACGACCATTCTGGCCCAGCAGCACTACGAGACGTTCTTTGAGCGCTTTGCCCCGTTTGGCCTCGAGGTCGAGGTGCTCAGCCGCTTCCGCACGCCGGCGCAGCAGAAGCGCGCGCTCAAGGCGTTTGCCGAGGGCACGATCGACGTGCTCATCGGCACGCACCGCTTGCTTTCTGCCGATGTGAACCCCAAGAACCTGGGCCTGGTGATCATCGACGAGGAGCAGCGCTTTGGTGTGCAGCACAAGGAGCAGCTCAAGAACCTGCGCGAGCAAATCGACGTGCTCACGCTTTCGGCAACGCCTATTCCGCGAACCATGCAGATGGCCACGAGCGGCGTGCGCGACATGAGCCTGATCACCACACCGCCGACCGGGCGTCGTCCCGTGATCGTGCACGTGGGGGAGTACGACCCCGACGTGGTGAGTGCGGCGATTCGCCTGGAGGTGGGCCGCGGCGGTCAGGTGTATTACGTGTCCAACCGCGTCAAGACCATCGATGATGCCGTGGCGCGCGTGCACGAGGCCGCGCCCGAGGCGCGCGTGGGCGTGGCGCACGGCAAGATGAGCCCGCGCGAGGTCGAGGACGTGATGATCGAGTTCGCGACCAAGAAGATCGACGTGCTCATCGCCACGACCATCGTGGAGAGCGGCATCGACAACGCAACGGCCAACACGCTGATCATCGAGGACTCGCAGCGCTTGGGCCTGGCACAGCTCTACCAGCTCAAGGGCCGTGTTGGCCGCTCGGCCACGCAGGCATACGCGTACTTTATGTTCCCGGGTGAGCTGCCGCTCACCGAGGAGGCCACGGCGCGTCTGACCGCGCTTTCCGAGTTCCAGGACCTGGGCAGCGGCATGCGCATCGCCATGCGCGATCTGGAGATCCGCGGTGCCGGTTCGCTCATGGGTGCCGAGCAGCACGGCAACCTGTCGAGCGTGGGCTTTGACCTGTTTACGCAGATGCTGGGACAGGCCGTGGCCGAGGCGCGCGGCGATGACGATGCCGGCGTGGAGGCGGCGAGCGTGGGCATCAACCTGCCGGCAGACTACTTCTTGTCCGAGGAGTACATGCCGGCGGTGGACCAGCGCGTGCTCGTGTACCGCAAGCTCGCGGCGGCTGAGGACTTGGAGAGTATCGACGAGGTGCAGGAGGAGACCGAGGCCGCGCATGGCGAGCTGCCGTTGGCGGGACTCAACCTGTTCAACCGCGCGCGTATCCGCATCCGCGGCGAGCGCTTGGGGCTCGAGAGTGTCACGCTCAGCGGCGGACGCATCACGTTTTTGGGCGTCGAGGTGCCCAAGAAAGTGGCCTTTGAACTTAAGACCCGCTATGGCGCGGTGAACTTCCCCAAGAGCCGCAAGCTGTCGGTGCCCTACAAGGCGGGCGCCGGCGCGGGCAGCGGCCTGGGCCGCGGCCTCGACGCCAACGACGGCACCGGCCCGGTGGCGGCGGCGCTCATGCTGCTGCAACAGCTGGGTGCCAGCGACGACGACTAACGGGTCGATGCCGTAAACGCCCCATTTGGGCACTCTGGCTCCATCGAAAGGAAAGCATGTTCGGATACATCTATAAGAAAGATGTCGCCATTATCGCGGTTGTCCTGTGCCTTTGCCTGGGCGTGGGCAGTTTCTTCGATTATCAGATCTCGAGCGCGCTGTTCAACGTCGGCAGCATGTACGGTCGCTTTATCGAGGCCGCCGGCGAGCTGCCGTTCGAGCTGACGGCGAGCATCGCGGGCGTTATGCTCGTGCGCGCGGTGCGTCCCGACTCCAGGGGGAGCAAATGGCTCGCCGTGCTCGGCATCCTCGTCAACATTGGCCTGGCCGGCTACGAGATCGTTTCGTCCCTGCGGGTTGGCGGCAAACTCATCGCGGTTCAGTTGGTGCTGACGTTTGTGCTGGTCATCGCCGCTAACCTTGTCGTCTATCGCCTCACGCGCACGACCGAGCCCGACGAGCTCACGCGCTGGGCGTTGATGGTGCTTGTCGTGTGGGTCGCTCAGGCCATCATCCTCAACGTGATTGTCAAGCCGCTGTGGTCGCGCCCACGCATGCGCGTGATCGAGGTGACGCAGGGACTCGAGTTTCGGCCGTGGTGGGTGATCGGCAACCCCGACAAGTGGGCCTATATTGCCGCCGGTGTAGCCAAGGACGGCTTTAAGTCGTTTGCGAGCGGACACACGGCGCACGCGGCAATCGGCCTCATGCTCGCCGGGCTTCCCGCAGCGGCTTTTAAGGAAAAACCGTCGCGCCGTCGTGTGGTCTTTTGGACGGCGGCTGTGGTCGCGGCGCTCGTCGCGTTTGGCCGCATCGTGATCGGAGCGCACTTTTTGAGTGACGTGAGCTGCGGTTTTGCTCTGGTACTGGCACTTGAGTGCCTTGCCGCGCGCATTGCCTATCCCAGCGGCGTACAATAGCTCCGTTTGAATCATCTGGCCGATACCCGGTAAGAGAGGATTGCCATGCTCGCGTTCAACAACGACTATTCCCACGGCGCACACCCAGCGGTGCTGCAGGCGCTCGTCGACACCAATATGGAGCCGCAGCCCGGCTACGGTACCGATGCACATACCGAGCGTGCCAAGCAACTTATTCGCGAGGCCTGCCAGGCGCCTGACGCCGACGTGTTTTTCCTGGTGGGCGGCACGCAGGCTAACGCGACGGTGATCGACATGCTGCTTGCGCCGTACGAGGGCGTCGTTGCTGCCGAGACTGGCCACGTTGCCTGCCACGAGGCGGGCGCCATCGAGTTTGGCGGCCACAAGGTGCTCACCATCCCCGGCTACGAGGGCAAGATGCACGCCGAGGACCTCGAGAACTATATCCAGGTGTTCTACGAAAACGAGAGCTACGAGCACACGGTGTTCCCGGGTGCCGTGTACGTGAGCCTATCGACCGAGTACGGCACGCTGTACTCCAAGGCCGAGCTCGCGGCGATTCACGCAGTGTGCCAGAAGCGCGAGATTCCGCTGTTTGTGGATGGCGCCCGCCTGGCCTATGCGCTGGCGGCCGATGAGTGCGACATTACCCTGCCCGAGCTGGCGCAGCTGTGCGACGTGTTCTACATCGGCGGCACCAAGTGCGGCGCGCTCTGCGGCGAGGCTGTGGTGTTCTGCGGCATGCGCGCCCCGGCGCATCCCATTCCGCGTATTAAGCAGCACGGCGCGCTGTTGGCCAAGGGCCGCCTGACGGGCGTGCAGTTTGAGGCGCTCTTTACCGACGGCCTGTATTTTGAGATTGGCCGTCAGGCGATCGAAACCGCGCAGGCGCTTCGTCGCGTACTGCACGAGCACGGCTACCGGTTCTTCTTGGAGACGCCGACTAACCAGCAGTTCGTGATTCTGCCCAACGAGGACATGGCGCGCATTCGCGAGCATGCGGCGATCGAGTACTGGGAAAAGTACGACGAGACCCACACGGTGGTGCGCTTTTGCACCAGCTGGGCCACGACGCAGGAGGATATCGACGCGTTGGCGGCTGTCCTGTAGCCTGATGTAATGACGGGGGGCCGCCTTGCGCTGGGTTTGGCGCAAGGCGGCCTCTGTTTTTGAGGGGGAAGGGTTGTATGACCGAGATGTCCGAGCCGACGATTCGCCTGGCGACGCCCGATGATGCGCCGGCGTTGCTTGCCATCTATGAGCCGTATGTGCGCCAGACGGCGATTACCTGCGAATACGAGGTGCCGAGCGTTGAGGAGTTCGCCGGGCGTATTGAGCGTACGCTCAAGCGCTATCCGTATTTGGTGATGGAGTTGGACGGGCGTCCGGTAGGCTATGCCTACGTGAGTCCGCTTAACAGCCGCGAGGCATACGACTGGTCGGTCGAGACGTCGATCTACCTGGCACGCGATGTGCGCCATGGCGGGCTGGGTCGCAAGCTGCACGATGCGCTCAAGCAGTGCCTGATCGCGATGGGCATCACCAATATGTGCGCGCTCATCGCCGTGCCGCACGACAAGGACGACGAGTATCTAACGCACAATAGCCAGGACTTCCATGCCCATATGGGATATCGCTTGGTGGGCGCCTTCGATCGCTGTGCCCAAAAGTTCGGCCGCTGGTACGACATGTGCTGGATGGAGCTGGTCCTAGCCGAGCGCACACCCAACCAACCCAAACCAACCTGGTTCCCCGACCTCCCCAAACCTACCATTTAGGGACAGGTTTATTTTGGCAGGTTAGCCGATTGGCTCGGTGTATTTGGCGCGGTCGGTGCGTTGGATGCGCTTAGAGACATGGAGCGGTCGGCCGTCGGTGTCGTAGACGTAGTCGGTGATCAGGATCAGCGCCTGCCCGCGCTCGACGTTGAGCAAAAACGCCTCGTTTTGCGAGGCATAGCACACCTCAAAGGTCTTATGTCCCTGTGCTGGCGCGCGATGGAATTCTTGGCGCAGCGTCGCGTAGAGCGAACCGTTGATATCGCGATCGATGAGCGTCTCGAAGCTTGGCGGCAGGTAGGTGGTCTCCAGGCACAGCGGCACGTCGTCCAGGTAGCGCAGGCGGACAAGTTTGACGAGCTTGCTGCCCACGGCGGCGTCAAAGAACTTAGCTATGCTGCCGGCCGCCTTGGCAAAGCCCGAGTCCACGGTGCGCGTGGTGGGCTTCATGCCCTGACCTTCGACCTGCTTGGTATAGCTCGAAAACACCAGGTTGTTCTCGTGGAGCGCGGGCGTGTCGGCCACAAAGGCGCCACGCCCGCGCTCGGTGCGCACCAGGCCCTCATCAACGAGAACCTTAAGGGCGTGGCGCACGGTGCTGCGCGACAGCCCCGATTCGTCCATGAGCTCCATCTCGGACGGCAGCTTGTCTCCGCGTGCGTAGATGCCGGCGGCGATGCGGTCGCGAAGCGTACCCGCCAAGCGCTCGTATTGGCTCAGTTTCTTTTTAGACGAAGCGTTCATGTGATCAACCTGTATCTAACTTGTATGCCTATCTAAGAAAGCATGTATTCAATACAACAATAAAACCGCTGGTAGCCAGTTGTCGAAAACCGCATCAGCAAAATATCTAAGACAAATATAGCATACAACTAGTCGACATAACCAAAACATGTATGTAACTTGTATGCCTGTGATGAGCATCAAACGAGAAGAAAGGCTGATGCACGATGACTACTCAGGAACAGGTTAAGGACGTCGTCTCCCAGGTTTTGGCTGACAAGGCTGACAAGGGCGGCATCAAGCGCGTCGTGTGGATTGGCGCCGGCGGATCCAACGGCGGTAACTATCCTGCCCAGTACTTTATGGAGCACGAGGCCACGCAGGTCGTGAGCTCCAGCTACACCAGCAACGAGTTCGTGCACGCCACCCCGGCCTACGTCAACGAGAACACCCTGGCCGTCGTCGTGTCCATGCGCGGCACCAAGGAGACCATCGTTGCCGCCCAGGTCGCCAAGGACCACGGCGCCAGCACCATCGCCATCTATGTTGACGAGTCCGGCCTCACCGAGGTCTGCGACTACAAGATCCAGTACGACAGCCTGGCCGTCGACGAGTCCTGCATGGGCCGCACCAACTCTGCCGTCGTGACCATGATCGCCATGGAGCTTACGCAGCAGACCGAGGGCTATGCCGAGTACGAGACCGCCATGGCCGCGTTCGACTTGGTCGACCCCATCTATCGCAAGGCCGTCGAGTATACCCGTCCGCTCGCTGCCAAGTGGGCCGAGCAGAACGCCGACAAGCCCTGCATCAACGTCATGGCCCAGGGTCCGCTCTTTGGTGCCGCCTACGTCTTTAGCATCTGCAACGTGCAGGAGATGCTGCAGATCGACTCTTGCACCATCAACACCTGTGACTTCTTCCACGGCCCCTTCGAGATCCTGGACAAGCGCACCTCGCTGTTCCAGCTCATCAGCGTCGGCCGCAGCCGCTGCAACGACGAGCGCGGCATCCGCTTTGTCAACCAGTACGGTGGCGAGCGCGTCTATCAGCTCGACGCCAAGGAGCTCGGCCTCAACGACATCAAGGACAGCGTGAGCGAGTACTTCAACCACCTGATCTTTGCCCCGATCCTCAACCTGTCTCTTATACACATCTCCGAGCCCACGAGACTCGACGTCA
>UQNU01000023.1 GCA_900542555.1 uncultured Collinsella sp. | reverse complement strand
ATCGTTGGGGCCAGGCCCGATTTTGCCTCTTGACAATGTCCTGCTCATATTAAAAGGAACGTCCCCAAGTGCCGACTCAGCCCCACCTTAGAAGTGGCGGCGGATGGCGTCGACCATGCCCTGCGGCGTGGTTTGGCCGAGCACGTCGGCTGCGGCATCGGCGTCCATAAAGATGTTCATGAGCGCCTGCAGGGCCTCGACCTGACCGCCCGGCTCTGCGATGCCCAGATTGATGACGATCTGCGCCGGCACCGGAGCGCCCATGCCAGCCATAGCGTTAAATGTCACGGGCGCGGCGGGCTTCACCACCGCGATATAGGGCTTGGCCACAAACCCCGGATCGGTATGCGGAATGGCAATGTTTGCCGCCGGCATGGCAAGACCCGTGGGATAGGCATCCTCGCGCGTGCGAACGGCGTCGAGCCAACCGGATGCAATGTAGCCGCGCGGGGCAAGCTCGCCCTCGAGCCGCGCAAACACCTCATCCGGCGTTGCACACTCCCAATCAAAAAACACCAGCTCAGGCGTAAACAGCGCTTCGTTATCCGCCATGCGCTCACCTCTCTCATCTAGTCACCTGCGACGTTCTTGAATGACTAGTCGTTAAAGAACGTCGCAGGTGACTACCCAAAGCAAAGGGTGGCCACGTGCGCCTTGGCGCCAATGACCACCCTGACTACTCGGCTAAATTGTACTGTGCGCCGCTAGCCGCGAGGCGCGTCAATTGCGACCTTGCCGCTCTCCAGCACGTGGACGCGGCCGTCGGCGAGCATTTGCACGACCTCGGGATACAGCACGTGCTCAATCGCGTGGATGTGCTCCTCGAGCGTGTCGACATCCCAACCTTCCTCGACAGTCAGCGCGCGCTGGGCGATGATGGGGCCGTTGTCGTAGATCTCGTTGGCAAAGTGCACGGTCACGCCGGTCACCTTGACGCCGCGGGCAAACGCATCGTCGATCGCATGCGCGCCGGTAAAGCTCGGCAGCAGGGCCGGGTGCAGGTTGACCACACGGTTGTGGAACGCCGCCAGCAGCGGCGCGTGTACCATGCGCATGTAGCCGGCCATGACCACATACTCGCAGCCGCGCTCGAGCAGCTCGCGCGCAATAATCTCATCGGCAGCGATAGGGTCGGCGTAGACATCTTTGGACAGCGTGAGTGTCTGGATGCCCGCGCGCTCGGCACGCTGCAGACCCTTGGCCGAAGGACGGCTCGACACCACGAGCTCAATCGAAGCATTGAGTTTATCCGCGGCGATCAGGTCGATCAGCGCCTGCAGGTTGGTGCCGGAGCCGCTGATGAGCACACCGATCTTGAGCGGCTCGGCCGTATCGGTACCGGTCGGACGGGTATAGGGCACAAAGTCCAGGCCCTCGGCGGCAGCCGTCTGCTCGTTAGCGCTCATCGGAGTACACGACCTTACCGGAACCCTCGACGCACTCGCCCACGCGGAACGGCTTCTCGCCCAGCGCGACCAGGGCCTCGGTCACCGCGGCCTCGTCCTCGGGGGCGACAATCAGGCACAGGCCGACACCCATGTTGAAGGTCTTGCACGCCTCGTTGGGCGCAAGCTCGGCCTGGCGCGACACATAGGTGATGACGGGCGGAACGTCCCAGCCCATCTCGGCACCGTTGCGGGTGACCACAGCGTCGACGTCGTCGGCGAGCGCGCGGTTAAGGTTCTCGGTAATACCGCCGCCAGTGATGTGGGCAATGGCATGAACGTTGGCGCCACCGCGCAGCAGCTCCAGAATCGGCTTGACGTAGATGCGCGTGGGAGCCAGCAGGGCGTCTGCCAGCGAAGCACCGCCGAGCTCCTCGAGCGGACGGCTCAGCTCCTCCGCCTTAGCAGCGGCCTCGGGCGTGCCCGGCTTAATGCCGTCAACGCCAATGACCTTGCGCACGAGCGAGTAGCCGTTGGAGTGCACGCCGGTAGAAGGCAGGCCCAGGATCACATCGCCCGGGCGGACGTTCGCGGGGTCGAGCATCTTGGGACGGTCGACGACGCCCACGGTAAATCCGGCAAGGTCGTAGTCGGCAGGAGCCATGACGCCGGGGTGCTCGGCCATCTCACCGCCCACGAGCGCGCAGCCCGCGAGCTTGCAGCCGTCGGCCACACCCTTGATGATCTTTGCCATGTGCCCGGCCTCGATGTGACCGATGGCAACGTAATCCAGGAAGAACAGCGGCTCGGCGCCCGAAGCCAAAATGTCGTTGACGCACATAGCGACCAGGTCCTGGCCCACCGTCTCGTGACGGTCCATGATCTGGGCAAGCACGAGCTTGGTGCCCACGCCGTCGGTACCGCTAATCAGAATCGGGTCTTCCATATCCTTAAGCGCGGCAGCCGAGAATAAGCCACCAAAGCCACCGATACCGCCGATGACCTCGGGACGGTTGGTGTCCTTAACCATTTGCTTAATAGCGTCGACGGCGCGGCCGCCCTCGGCGGTATCGACGCCGGCATCCTCATACGTCACATGTTTGCTGTCGCTCATCTGAGCCTTCCTCTCCCACTACCGTCCGCCGCCCGGGCGCCAAACGGTGCTCATAGTTGCGTTCATATCGGCGCACACCGCAGCGGCGCGCGCCGTAGTATCAACAAAACAGCAGATAAAACCTGCCAAAATAAACCTGTCCCTACATGGCAGGTTTTAGGCCTCGCCGTGTTCCTCTTCCCAGCTGCGATCGTCGTATTTCTCGACCACGGCGTCGTCATCAAAGTGCAGCGGCTTGTCCAGGTTGCGGGGCTTAAAGCCCTCCATGAACTTGTCGCGGCCAAAGCTCTCGGGAATCGCCACGGGGTAGCGGCCGGTAAAGCACGCATCGCAGTAACCGCCCTTGGGCATGACCTTAAGCAGGCCCTCGACCGAAAGGAAGGCCAGCGAATCGGCGCCGATATACTCACAAATCTCATCGACCGTCTTGTTGGCGCTGATAAGCTGCGACTGCACGTCGGTATCGATACCGTAGAAGCACGGCCAGATGACCTCGGGCGAGTTGATGCGGATATGAATCTCCTTGGCGCCAGCGTTGCGTAGCATCTTGACGAGCTGCACCATGGTGGTGCCGCGCACGATGGAGTCGTCGATGACGACCAGGCGCTTGCCCTCGATGTTGTCGCGCAGCGGGTTGAGTTTCATGCGCACGCCCATGGCGCGCAGCTCCTGCGTGGGCTCGATAAACGTACGGCCCACGTAGCGGTTCTTAATGAGGCCCTCGCCAAAGGGAATACCGCTCTCGTGCGAATACCCCTCCGCGGGCGGCAGACCGGAGTCGGGCACGCCGATGACCAGGTCGGCCTCGACGGGCTCCTCGTGTGCCAGCTGACGACCCATGTCGTAACGGCAGGCGTAAACGCTCTTGCCGTTCATGATGGAGTCGGGGCGGGCAAAGTAGACCTGCTCAAAGATGCAGTTTGCGGGCTCTTCGGCTGCAGGCACGCCCTGCTCGGATACCAGACCCTCGGCGCTGATGCGCAAAATCTCGCCGGGACGGACGTCACGGACGTACTCGGCACCCACGATATCGAGTGCGCAGGTCTCGGAAGCAACGACCCAGCCGCCGGCGCGCGTGACACGGACGGCGGAGTCGACCGTCGCGGCGCCGTCCTGCGACGGCAGCTGCGAAACGGATGCGGCATCGGCCTGGTCCAGGCCCTCGTCCACCAGCTTGCCCAGCACGAGCGGGCGAATGCCGTGCGGATCGCGGAATGCGTAGAGTGCCTGCTCGTTGATGAGCGTCATGGCGTAGCCGCCGCGCACGAGCTCCATGGTCTTGCGAATGCCCTCGCGCAGATGGCCTGTACGCTGAGTAAAGTAGCCGATAAGCTTAGTCGCGACCTCGGAATCCGAATTGGAAAGGAACGGCACGCCCAGCTCGATCAGCTGGCGGCGCAGCTCGTCGGTGTTGACGAGGGTACCGTTGTGCGCGAGCGCGATAATGACGCTGTTGATGGTAGAAAGATGCGGCTGCGAGGCTTCCCAGCTCTTGGCACCGGCAGTGCCATAGCGCACGTGGCCCACGGCCAGCTGGCCGGAGAGCGTCGACAAGTCGGCGTTGGAGAACACGCGATCGAGCAGTCCCAGGTCTTTGCGAACCATAACCGTGCCGCCATCACCCACGGCGATTCCCGCCGATTCCTGGCCGCGATGCTGCAGCGCGCGCAGACCAAAGTACGTCAGTCGAGCCACATCGCGATCGGGTGCCCACACACCAAAAATGCCGCATTCCTCATGCAGCTGGTCGGAGTCCGGATCATACGTCGACATGGTCTTCACCTGTCCCGCGGCACGCTCGGCCGCGCGGATGGTTTCTTGAGACATGGCATCCCCTCAGAGCCTCGTTATTTGGCGTTACCTGCCCTATTATACGCACGGCAAGACAAGCACTCCCGCGCATGAACAGCGCTTTTTAAAAGCCCACCGAGCTTATAATCCGTTTTGCAGCCAAACATTTTATTGGGCAACCTCCTCGGGGTCGACGATCCCGCATGCTTCCGTCGCGACGCGTCTCGTCCGCCGTTGGGGCTTGCATTGTTGCAATTGGGACGTTCGCCCTGTCTTTTGGCAGGTCGGCGGCGTATCCTTGTACCTACAGCAAAACGAGAAAGGTTATGTATGGATCGAAACGAACTCGACCCCAGCGTCCCCAGCGCCACGGAGGTCAAGAAGATCCCCCTCATCATTAAGGTGTACGCCGTCCTGTGCATCCTGTCCGGCGTGGGTACGCTCCCGTCGGTCGGCGCCTTTATGTGGCAGGTCATCACCGCACTCATCAACGGCAACGCCGCCGCCAAGCTCGGCGACAACACGCTCGTCGCGGTCGGACTGATTGTCGCCGGCATCATGCTCTCGGCTGCCAGTGCCGTCATCTTGATCATCTTTGGCCTGGACCTCATCAAGAACCAGCGCCGCAATGCCGCCCGTCTGTCCTATATCCTTATCGCATTGACCGTCGTCGAGCTTTTGGTTGACGTGATGCTCCAGGGTATCGGGCCTTTCTTGCTGCGCCCTGCCATCCAGCTCGGCATCCTCGTCGCGCTTTCGACCACCGTCGACCCCACGCTGCGCCAGGAGCGCGAGCTGCAGCGCCGCCTGCAGGAAATGCTCGATCGCGACGCCGCCGCCGAGGGCATGCTCGGGCGCGATGAAACCGGCGAAGGCTACATCAAGCTCAACTACTTCAACCTGTTCTGGGTATTCTTTGTCTGCTGCATACTCGGCCTGATCGCCGAGGACATCTGGCACATGACGGTCGACGACCCCGGCGTCTACCAGAACCGCGCCGGCATGCTGTTTGGCCCCTTCAGCCCCATCTATGGATTTGGCGCCGTACTCATGACCATGGTGCTCAACCGCTTCTACAAAAAGAACCCCATCATTATCTTTTTGGTGAGCGCGCTGCTCGGCGCGAGCTTTGAGGTGTTCGTGGGCTGGTTTATGCAGACCTCGTTTGGAGTGGTCTCGTGGAGCTACTCGCACATGAAGCTGTTCGGCATGCCCGACCCGCTCGCCGTCCTTACGGGCGGACGCACCTGCACGGGCTTTGCCTGCCTGTGGGGCCTGGGCGGACTCATCTGGATCAAGCTGCTGCTGCCGAGGCTGCTCAAGCTCATCAACATGATTCCGTGGAAGAGTCGCTACTCGGCTACTGTCATCTTCACCATCATTATGCTGGTCGATGGCGTTATGACGCTGCAGTCGCTCGATTATTGGTATCAGCGCGTCAACGGCACGGAACCGGATATTCCCGTTGCGCAGTTCTACGGCAAGTACTTCGATAATGACTTTATGGAGAATCGCTTCCAGAGCATGACCATGAGCCCCAAGGATGCGACGCGCGTGTAGCGCCAACCGCGCCCAAAACGCAAAATGCCCGCCGGTATCACACGTACCGGCGGGCATTTTTATAAACGAGCCTTCTATCGACGCAAGCCTCTACGCCTCGCGCTCGACCTCACTCACGCATTCGTTCTTGATGGTGCCAACGAGCGCCTGCAGCGCATCGACCACATGCGGGCGAATGTCCCCGCCAATGAGCACGAGCATGATGTCGTCACCTACGGCAAGCTCGCCGCTTGCCAGCCACACGCGCACATAGCCGATACCCGGCATCGCGCGCGTGGCCTCGATAGCAGCCTGCACTTTCTGAGCATCGAAGCCGAACACCATGCCGCCCACCCTGCGTCCGGGAGCTACACCATCGGTTTCGATCCCGCGGACCTCGGACTTGGGCGTCGCGCGCACCACGCCGTTATGCGTCAGATACATCCCACAGCCTGCCGCCGAAGCATCGGCCTTGGCCTCGCGCAGCCAAGCATCAACCGAAGGCATCGTTTTGCCATTCTCGAGCATCATTTCCCCTTTCACCGTCATTGAGTAGCCCATTATCTATTCCTCGACCGGCGTGAGCACCATGACGGCACGTGTGTTGCTCAGCGATAACGAACGACAGGTCACAAGCGTTACGACCTTGGTTGCCGAAGCGGCACGATCGGTGGCATCGCTCGCCACGGCAGAGGCACCGTCGAGCATCTCGGACAGGTAGTTCTTGAGCCCGTCGTCGCCCTCAAAATTGGTCGTGCGCGCCTTGGCATACGTGTCCTCAACGACCTTGGTCGCCAGTGGTCGCAGCTTATACGTAGCATCCCGTGTGATGTAGTACACATATTCAATGCTATCGAACGTTGCCTGGTCTGTCGTATCCGAAATCACGTTGAACATCGACCCATCGTTCATATGGTGTCCGTAGATCGTGGTCTGCTGGTCAACCATTCCCGGCGCGGTGTCATCACTATCCAAGAAAATGGCACCGGACGCGTTAGATGTACCGTCAAACAGCGTGTTGAGGTATTTGGAGTTGTTGTTGGTCTGCACCACGGGATAGTTGATGTTGGTTCCCGGCACATAAATCCAACCCACAACCTCGGGATTTGTCTGGGCAAGCGCATCGAAGTCGATAATCGGCACGCCGCTGGCGTCCTTATCGCTTACATATTGCTTCTCGATTTTCTGATACGAATCGCTCGCCTGCTTATAGCCAATCTGCGCGTTGATAAAGATGGCAGCGGCGGCAACAATCAGGCCGATGCCGATGATGATGAGCAGAATGGGAATAATGGAGCGGCGCTTTTTGCGCGGCGGCTCGGTGTAATCCGACGGCACGGCATGCGATGAAGACCGGGGCGGTTTCTTAGCGGTGCTATAAGACAAAGGACGATATGCGGCCGGCGCGTCATGTCGACGATGCGTCGCCGGTGTCACGGGACGCGGCGCGCGCGGCTGCTGAGGAGAGGATGCCCGACCCTGCTGCGCCGCATGGGCAGCACCCGGCTTCGATGGATCGGGAATCTGAGAAGCCTTGAATCGTTTTCCCTGATAGTCGGACATGGCTCTCCTTATACTGCGGTGAAACGGCGGAACGCCTAGGCGTCGGCCATCTCCTGCTTCATCTTCTCGATAACCTTGCGGTACTCGGGGTCGCAAGCGCCTAGAATCTGCGTGGCGTAGATGGCGGCGTTCTTGGCACCGTTGATGGCAACGCAGGCCACAGGCACACCCGAAGGCATCTGCACCATCGACAGCAGCGAATCCATGCCGCCCAGGTCACTCGTCTTCATAGGCACACCGATAACCGGCAGCGGCGTAAAGGCAGCCACGACACCACCCAGGTGAGCGGCCTTGCCGGCGGCGGCGATAATCACTTTGATACCGCGATCGGCGGCAGTCGAAGCCCACTCGTGGACCTTCGCCGGCGTGCGGTGTGCGCTCGCAATGACAAGCTCATAGGGCACACCCAGCGCCTCGAGCTCGGCGGTGCAGCCTTCCATAACGCCCAGATCGGACTTGGAACCCATGATGATCCCGACAACCGGCTTCTGATCTGCCATAAACAAAGACCTCCTGTTGAGAGCGGCGACGCGGCGGATCCGCGACCCTTAACTACTGAGAGTAGTATAGCTGCTCCCGTCCCTGCGGTCCCCGGGTGCCCCGCGGCGGGCTGGGTTTTTATCTTCGCTCCCCTTGCTTCGCAAAGTCGCTCAGACAATAAACCCAGCCCGCCGCGGGGCACCCGGGGACCTACCGGGGATTGCCATGACGTACGTTGGCTGAAATATTAACGTGGGATCCGCCGTTCGAACGAACGGCGGATCCCACACTCACTTTTTATTCAGCCCTAGTCATCGCGCAAAGCCCCTTCGGCAGCACACGGTGCAACCGAGTCACCGCAGGCCGGGGCGGAGGGGGCCGAATTTGCCACTGAGCGACTCTGCTTGCAGCCGGAGCGAAGGGGGAAATTCGGCCCCCTCCGCCCCGGCCGGACAGGTCACACTACACCGTGTGCTGCGGCAGGTCCTGCAGGGCGATGACGTCCATGCCCATGTCGTTGGCGCTGCCGTGACCCTGCTGGTCCTCACGCACTGCCTCGATGGCACTCACGTACGTGTTGGCCGCAGACATCGCCGTCACGCAGGTCACGCCGCGGCGCACCGCCTCGGTACGCAACAGATAGCCGTCGCCACGCGAACCCGGGCCGTACGGCGTGTTGATGATTACCGCAATCTTGCCATCGGCGATGAGGTCGCCGATGTTGGGACGCTCGCCGTCATGCGGGCCGCTGATCTTCTCCACGACCTCGCATGTCACGTTGCCGCCGCGCAGCACGCGCGCCGTGCCCTCGGTGGAGCAGATGTCAAAGCCCAGGTAGCGCAGGATACGCGCGACCGAAAGGATGTGGCGCTTGTCGCGATCGCACACGCTAATGAACACCTTGCCGGCGCTCGGGTCGGGCAGCTTGTAGTCGATCGCCAGCTGCGTCTTGGCGTATGCCTCGGGATAGCTCTTGGCGATACCCATGACCTCGCCCGTCGACTTCATCTCGGGCCCCAGGATAACGTCGGCACCGGGGAAACGACCCCAGGGCATAACGGCTTCCTTCATGCAGAACCAATCGAGCTGACGCTCGTCGCTCGGCAGGTCCAGGCTGGCGATGGAATCGCCCGCCATGATACGCGCCGCGCACTTGGCCAGCGGCACGCCGGTGGCCTTGGAGATAAACGGGACGGTACGGCTTGCGCGCGGGTTGGCCTCGATCACGTAAACGGTCTCGCCCTTAATGGCGTACTGCACGTTGACCAGGCCGCGCACGCCCAGCGCCATCGCGATGCGGCGCGTGGTCTCGCGAAGCTTTGCCTGCAGGCTCTCGCTAAAGCTGAACGGCGGAATGCAGGTCGCAGAGTCGCCGGAGTGAATACCGGCCTCCTCGATATGCTCCAGAATGCCGCCGATGTAGACCTCTTCGCCATCGCACAGAGCGTCGACATCGGACTCGATCGCACCCTCCAGGAAGCGATCGAGGTACACCGGGTAGTCGGGGCTAATGCGCGCAGCCTCGGCCATGTAATCGCGCAGATGCTCGGCATCGTAGGCGATCATCATGCCGCGGCCGCCCAGCACGTAGCTCGGACGCACCAGCAGTGGGTAGCCGATGTGCGCGGCCACGGCCTCGGCCTCCTCAAACGAGGTGGCCTGGCCCGCCGGCGGGTACATGATGCCCAGCTTGTCGAGCAGAGCGGCGAAGCGCTCGCGGTCCTCGGCAAAGTCGATGGCATCGGGCTTGGTGCCCATGATGTTCACGCCGCTCTCCTCGAGCATGCGCGCCAGCTTAAGCGGGGTCTGGCCGCCGAGCGTCACCACGACGCCATCGGGACGCTCAACGTCGATAACGTCCATGACGTCCTCGTAGGTGAGCGGCTCAAAGTAAAGGCGGTCGGACGTGTCGTAGTCGGTCGAAACGGTCTCGGGATTGCAGTTGACCATGATGGTCTCAAAGCCGCGGGCCGCCAGCGCATAGCTCGCATGCACGCAGCAGTAGTCGAACTCGATACCCTGGCCAATGCGGTTGGGGCCGGCGCCCAAGATCATCGCCTTGGGCTTGTCCGCCGGCGTGGTCTCGTCGGGAGCTACGCACTTCTTGGCATCCGGGCTCGTGCGGTAGATGTTCTCGTACGTCTTGTAGTGGTACTCCGTGGCGCTCGAAAACTCCGCAGCGCAGGTATCGACCGTCTTCATGCTGGGAACCACGCCAAGGCCCTTGCGATAGGCGCGCACAAAGCGCTCGTCCGAGCCGGTCAGCGCAGCGATCTCGGCGTCGCTCGTGCCGTACTGCTTGAGCAGACGCATCGCGTCGGCGTCGATATCCTCCACACGCAGGCCGCGGATGCTCTCCTGGACCTGCACCATGTCGTTGATGCGGTTGAGATACCACGGGTCGATGCCGCAGATGGCATGGATGCGGGCGATGTCCCAGCCACGGCGCAGGGCCTCGACCACAAAGAAGATGCGGTGCTCGGTCGGGGTTGCCACGGCCTGAGCGAGCTCGTCGTCGCCCAGCTTGTCGGCACCCTCCTTGCCACCGGCGCAAATGCCCTGGCGGCCGTCCTCCAGCGAGCGCATAGCCTTGCCAAAGGCCTCCTCAAAGGTGCGGCCGATCGCCATGATCTCGCCCACGGCCTTCATGCGCGTGGTGAGCGTGGGGTCGGTACCCTTGAACTTCTCGAAGGCAAAGCGCGGCACCTTGACGACGCAGTAGTCGATTGTGGGCTCAAAGCAGGCGGGCGTTGCCTTGGTAATGTCGTTGACGATCTCGTCGAGCGTGTAGCCCACTGCCAGGCGCGCGGCGGCCTTGGCAATGGGGAAACCCGTGGCCTTGGAGGCCAGCGCGGACGAACGGCTCACGCGCGGGTTCATCTCGATGACGATCAGGCGGCCGGTCTGGGGGTTCACGGCAAACTGCACGTTGGAGCCGCCGGTCTCGACGCCGATCTTCTCCAAGATGGCGAGCGAGGCGACACGCATGCGCTGATACTCCAGGTCGGAAAGGGTCTGCGCCGGCGCCACGGTGATGGAGTCGCCGGTATGCACGCCCATGGGGTCGAGGTTCTCGATGGAGCACACGATGATGCCGTTGCCGGCGTGGTCACGCATGACCTCCATCTCGTACTCTTTCCAGCCCTCGATGGACTCCTCGACCAGCACCTCGTGGGCGGGCGAGAGCTCCAGGCCCTGGCTCACGATGGAGACGAGCTCCTCGTGGGTGTGCGCGATGCCGCCGCCGGCGCCGCCGAGGGTAAAGCTCGGGCGCAGTACGCAGGGATAGCCCACGCGCTCGGCGATGGCCTCGGCGTCTGCCACGCTGTAGGCATAGCCCGAGCGCGCGACCTCCAGACCGATCTCGGCCATGGCCTCGTTAAAGAGCTTGCGGTCCTCGCCGCGCTCGATGGCGGCAAGGTCGCAGCCGATCATCTCGACGCCGTACTTGTCGAGCGTACCGTCTTTCGCCAGCTCGACGGCGGCGTTCAGACCGGTCTGGCCGCCCAGCGTGGGCAGCAGCGCGTCCGGGCGCTCTTTCTTGATTACACGCTCGATAAACTCGGCGGTGATGGGCTCGACATAGGTGCGGTCGGCTAAGCCCGGGTCGGTCATGATGGTCGCCGGGTTAGAGTTGACCAGGATAACCTCAAAACCATCCTCCTTGAGCACCTTGCAGGCCTGGGCACCGGAGTAGTCGAACTCACAGGCCTGGCCAATGACAATGGGGCCCGAGCCAATGACGAGGATGCGCTTGATGTCAGTACGTTTAGGCATATTAGTTCTCCTCGGTCTCAGCGGTCTCGGACTCAGCAAAGTTCCAGCCGGCAAGGCGGTCCTTCGCGGTGTCGATGTCCAGGTAGTTCTCCTCGCCGTCCATGAGTCGCGTAAAGGCGGTAAAGAGATAGTGGGCATCGGTGGGGCCAGGCGAGGCCTCGGGGTGGTACTGGACCGAGAAGCACGGTGCGTCGAGCAGCTGGATGCCCTCGGCGGTGCCGTCGTTGAGGTTCACGTGCGTCAGGCGAATGCGGCCGAAGCGCTCGTTCATCACGACCGGCGCGATTCCGCGGCGCACCCAGACGCGCAGATCTCCATCGGCCGCATGCTCGGTCTCGCCGCCGGAAAGCTCGGGGACAAGCTTGCCCAAGCTGGGGAACAGCAGGCCAAAGCCATGGTTTTGTGCGGTGATCTCCACGCGACGGCTTACCAGGTTCATGACCGGCTGGTTGCCACCGCGGTGACCGAACTTAAGCTTTTCCATCTGGGCACCGCAGGCCAGGCTGATCATCTGGTGACCAAGACAAATACCAAAGACCGGCACCTTGCCGATCAGCTGCTGCACCTGCTCGTAGGTCTCCACCACGGCGTCGGGGTCGCCGGGGCCATTGGACAAAAAGACGCCGTCGGGATTCATGTCGAGCACCTCACTCGCGGGCGTATCCCACGGCACGACGGTAAGGTCGCAGCCGGCGCGGACCAGCCCCTCCAGAATACCGCGCTTCACACCGCAGTCGTAGGCGACCACCTTGTGACGGGCAGGAGCGGCAGCCGCAAGTGCAAAGTCATGCGTGGCAGGCAGGTCGACGGCGGCAAAGGCGTGGGGCTCAGGGCAGCTCACGGTCTTGACCAGGTTCTCGCCTACCAGCGTGGGCGCTGCGGCCAGACGCTCGGCAAGCTCGTCGACGTCGAAGATCTCGGTCGAGATAATGCCCATCTTGGAACCATTATCGCGCAGATGGCGCACCAGGGCGCGGGTATCGACACCCTCGATAGCGACGATGCCGTGAGCGCGCAGGTACTCCGGCACGCTGACGGCCGAGCGCCAGTTAGAAGGCGTGGCGCACATGTCGCGAACGATCATGCCGCGCATAGCCGGAGCGCTCGCATGGCGCACGGCGTCGCCGGGGAAGGCCGACTGGACGTCGGTCTCGTCGATACCGTAATTGCCGATCTGCGGATAGGTCATAGTTACGATTTGGCCGGCATAACTCGGGTCGGTCATGACCTCAAAGTAGCCCTCGAGCGAGGTGTTGAAGCAGACTTCGCCGGTCGCGGTGCCCTCGGCGCCGCATGCACGTCCATAAAAAATGGTCCCATCCTCAAGATACAGGATGCAGGGACCGCAGGTGCCCTTGCTGGTTTTGGCCAGCATACGCTGGCAAAGCTCGCTGGGCGCGAAGGTGCGGGCGGCAGCGCCCGCGGTATGGTTGTTCGCCATAATTCTCCTTCCCGGTCTCACAGGACCGGCTTAAAGGTGTGTAGTTAGGCCTCGCGGTATTGTAACCGCAAGCATGCCTCATGGCGTTAATTTCATCGAAATGTTTACGAAATGATAATTATGACTTTCTATGCATAATGTTTTTTAATCCCCGTCCCAAAAAAATCATCCCGCGGGGCTTGTGGCTCACGCGGGATGATGGCGTCTTATTTTTTCTTGTCCTGCTCCAGCAGTTCGGACGGTGTGCGATCGGGCTTGCCGCCGCGGAAAATCTCGCGGCCATGCAGACGATGTTCCAGGTCACGCTCGGCCTTTTCCTCGTCAATCTTGGTCTGGCTCACCACCGGGTCCTCAATCAACGACGACACCGAGTTCACCTGCTTCTGAATGCGCTCGGCGATGGTGTCATCCATACTCACGATGCGCATCTTCCAGTCGATACTCGTGGCGTTGGATGAGCTCTTGGTCCACACGAACGTCAAAATGGCGCTCTGGTGGCCCCGCGCGGGGAACATGCCAAAGAAGGAATCGTGCTGAATGTTGCTATCCTCGTCGATATAGGCGTGAACGTTATACACCACGCGGTCGATCTTGTCGTTGAGCAGCGCGTTGGTCGCAAGCGCCGCGGCCTGGATCTGCCCGTTGGACAGCAGCTCGAGCTCGTTGGCAGACGATGTGTCCAACACCGTCACCTCGACCGTGCCCGTACGCTCATCGGCTTCATCGACGGTAAAGTCGAGCGGGAACTGCGTAAAGCCGTTGCCCCACTCGAGTCCACCCTTGAGTGCTGTAGAAACGGTATCAACCGAAACGCTCTCGGACAGGTTGGCGGTATTCAGACGGCGCATCACGCCGTAGCCGATCTGCATGCCCACGATCAGCACCAAAATACCGATGACCACGGCCATCGCGGTCTTCGTAATGGTATGGCTCACCTGCGAGCCCGAAGGATCGTCCTCGGACAGCGGGTCGATATGTTTTGCCTGGCTCGCGCGGTCCTCGCTGCGCAGCTGCGCTAGCGCCGCTTTGTCACCGCGCTTGGCCGCAGCCTCCTTCTCACGCATGCGCTCGGTACGCTTTTTGGCGAGCGTGGGATCCAAGACGCCGGATGCATCGATTTCGGAGAATAACTCCGTCACTTCTTCCGGAGTCAAAGGGTTCTTGTCAGCCATAAACTTCCTGTCATATCAATCAGTCGAGCTCGTGCGCACGCGCACCTTCGAACTGCATTCGATAGTAACGGGCATAGGTGCCGCCACGGGCGAGAAGCTCCTCGTGCGTGCCACGCTCCACAACGCGACCATGCTCAACGGTCGCAATCTCATCGGCATGCTTAATGGTCGAAAGACGGTGGGCGATGATAATCGTGGTGCGGCCGCGTGCCAGCTCTTCGAGCGACTCCTGCACCGCCTCCTCGCTCTCGTTATCCAAAGCACTCGTCGCCTCGTCCAAAATCAGGATCTTGGGGTTCTTGAGAAACACGCGCGCGATGGCAACGCGCTGCTTTTGACCACCCGAAAGACGGCTGCCGCGCTCGCCCACCACGGTGTCGTAGCCCTGCGGAAGCGATTCGATAAAGGTATCGATATTGGCGCGACGGGCCGCCTCGGAGATCTCTTCTGCCGTAGCACCCGGCTTGCCGTAGGCGATGTTCTCGCCAATCGTACCGTCAAACAGGTAGACATCCTGCTGCACCAGGCCGATGGCGCGGCGCAGGCTCTGCTGCGTCACATCGCGCACGTCCTGACCGTCGATGCTAATGGATCCGGTAGCCACGTCATAAAAGCGCGGCAGCAGCGAACAGGTCGTGGACTTGCCGCCGCCCGAAGGGCCAACCAAAGCGATGGTCTGCCCGGGCTTGATGGACAGGTCCATGTGGTCGATAACGGGACGCTCGTCGGCATAGCCCTCGCCCAGCTCAACGTCCTCGTAGTTAAAGCACACGTCGTGATACTCCACGGCGCCGGCAGTCACCTGCAGATCAGTGGCGCCCGGCTTGTCCTGGATATCCGGCGCGGTCGAGAGCACCTCGTCCATACGCTTAAAGCCGGCGATAGCCTTCTGATACGTTTCGGCCGAATTGACGAGCGTCTCGAGCGGCGTGCAGAACAGCGAAATATAGAGTGCAAAGGTCGCCATATCGACCGCCTGCAGCTGTCCCTGGGCGACCAGCCAGCCGCCCAGCAGCACCACGATCACATAGAGCACACCCGAGAGCAGGCCATACGTCGCGGTATAGACGCCCATGGCGTGATACATGTTCTCCTTGGACGAAAGATAGCGATTGTTGGAGGCGCGGAACTTGAAGCGTTCGGTCTCCTCGTTGGCAAAGCTCTTGACCACGCGCATGCCCGCCAGCGAATCCTGCAGCTGCGCATTGATGCCGCTGATCTTTTTGCGGTTGTCGCTAAAGACCTCGCGCATACGCATGTTTTGCCAAAACATGATGACCGCAAACGCCGCCGTCACCACAGCCATGGCAAGTGCCAGCACCGGGGCGATGGTAAAGAGGATCACAAACGAGCCGATAATCTCGATGCCGCAGATGATGATCCACTCGGGCACGTGATGCGCCGCCTCGCAGATATCGAACAGATCGTTGACCACGCGGCTCATCATGTCGCCCGAACTGTTGCGGTCGAAGTACGCAAAGCTAAAGCGCTCGTACTGGTCAAACAGGTCCTCGCGCATCTTGGACTCCATGCGCGCACCCATCACGTGGCCCCAGTAGCTCACAAAGTAGCGGCAGGCGCAGCGAACGGCATACATCAGCACCAGCCCCACCGCGATCATACCGAGCGCCTGCATAATGGCAGCCTGGCCCTGGGTAAACAGCCCACCGGTCAAATTGCGCAGAATAATAGGAAACGCCAAGTCAATGGCGGCGAGCACCAGAGCGCAAACAGTATCAGCAACAAAAAGCCCCATCTGGGGCTTGTAGTACGAAAGAAACCTCTTAAACATGCAGTCCTCGAAGAGAAATAAATAGCGTGATAAATCCGGTTGAGCCGGTCGGGCTGAAAACAAAGCGTCCCAACAAACATAACGCCGATGTTCTAGCAACGTCAGCGAAAACGTCCCCAAGCGAGCAAGGTGCCTTGAAAGAGGAGCGACGCGTACTTCGGTACGCGAGCGACGATTGAAAGGCAGATTGCCGCTTAGGGGCGTTTGCAGCGTCGACTCGTTACGCGGTTTGGCAAAACCGCGTAACCTAGAGCTCCGTGCCCCCAAGGCGGTGTGCGATGCTGTCGCAGGCAAGCGCGCCTACGACGGTCTTGGCGTCTTCGATCTTGCCGTCGAGCACGGCATCGATCAGCTCGTGCAGCGGCACCAGGTCCACGTTGACAAACTCGTCATCATCGGGGTTGGGCGCATCAAACTCGAGCTTGGTAGCCAAGTAGATGTGGATGATCTCATCGCAAAAACCGCAGGACGTGACAATCGACGTCAAAAAGCGAATACGACCGGCCCTAAAGCCCGTCTCCTCGTGCAGTTCGCGTTTGGCGCAATCGAGCGGGTCCTCGCCTGGATCGAGCTTGCCGGCGGGAATCTCGACCGTCACGCGGTCGATGGCGGTGCGGTACTGACGCACCAGTACGATCTTGCCGCTCTCGGTCAGTGCCACAACGGCCGCCGCACCCGGATGGCGAACGATATCGCGGGCGCTGCGGTGACCGTTGGGCAGCTCAACCTCAAGACGGTGGACGTCGAGAATCTTGCCCTTCCAGGCGCACTCCTCCGAAAGAATCTTCTCGTGCAGCTCGGCATCGTGCGGGTCGTCGTCGCCCAGCACCAGTGCCGGCTCGTCAGCGACCTCGCCACCAGGCTCGCCCTCGGCGTGCCCATACATGCGGCTGTCCTCTTCGACGATCTGCGCGTCCACGAGCTCTTCGTTCTTCTCGTCCATCCGTCTCATTCCTCTCGGATTTTAGGCATCCCAGGCGTCGCGGCCGCGCAGCGCGCGCAGGCCGATGTCGTGACGCAGGGTCTTGCCCTCAAAATCAATCTTCTCGCAGGCCTCGTAGGCAAGGTTGCGAGCGTTCTCGAACGTATCGCCCAGCGCGGTCACGGCAAGCACACGGCCGCCGTTGGTCACGAGCCGGCCGTCCACCACGGCGGTGCCGGCATGGTACACGGTCACGTTCTCCATGGCCTCGGCGTCGGCGATGCCGGTGATGACTTTGCCCTTCTCGTAGCTGCCGGGATAGCCCGCGCTCGTCAGAACAACAGCCACGGCCCACTCGTCACGCCAGTCGAGCTCAATCTGATCAAGCTCGCAGTTGGCGCAGGCGAGCATAACCTCGACCAGGTCGTTCTTGAGGCGCGGCAGCACGACCTGCGTCTCGGGGTCGCCAAAGCGGGCGTTGAACTCCAGCACCTTGGGGCCGGCGGGGGTGAGCATAAAGCCGCCATACAGGCAGCCGCGGTAGTCGATGCCCTCGGCAGCGAGCTCGGCCACGGTCTGCTCCATGACTTTCACCATGGTGGCGTGCTCCTCGTCGGTCACGATGGGTACCGGGCTGTAAACGCCCATGCCACCGGTGTTGGGACCCTTGTCGCCCTCGAGCGCACGCTTGTGGTCCTGCGAAGTGGCCATGGGGCGCACGGTCTTGCCGTCGGTAAAGGCCAGCAGCGAGCACTCGGGGCCGGTCAGCATCTCCTCGATGACCACGGTATTGCCGGCATCGCCAAAGGTGCCGCCAAAACACTCGCGCACGGCCTCTTCGGCCTGCTCGAGCTCAGTCGCCACGATAACGCCCTTGCCTGCGGCCAGGCCGTCAGCCTTGACGACCAGCGGAGCGCCCTGCTCACGCACATAGGCAAGAGCCGAAGCCTCGTCGGTAAACGAGCCGTAGGCTGCCGTCGGGATACCGGCGCGCTCCATGAGCTGCTTGGAGAACAGCTTGGAGCCCTCCATCTGGGCGCCCTCGGCACCCGGGCCAAAGCAGGGAATACCCGCCGCGCGCACGGCGTCGGCCACGCCCGCCACGAGCGGAGCCTCGGGGCCAATCACCACGAGTCCGCATCCGTGGCTCTGCGCAAACGCCGCCACGGCCGCAGGATCGCAGTCGTCGAGAACAACGTTCTCGCCGCAGCTCGCAGTGCCGCCGTTACCCGGCGCGATGTAGAGCTTGCCGGCGCGCGGTGATGCTGCGAGCTTAGCTGCCAAAGCATGCTCGCGGCCGCCGCTGCCCAACAACAGGATGTCGATGGTTTGAGTGTCCGCCTTCAAGGGTGCCTCCTCTATGGATGAACGGCCCGCTCCGCGCGAGCCCTTTGCAAGCAAATATACCCCTCGGCCGCCCGTCCGGGCTGCAAAGGGGTATATCGCAATAACCAAATAGTCCCGATTACTTCCAGAATCGGTTGATGATCTGCTCGCGACCAGCGCCAACGCCAATGAACGTCACGCGGGTGTGTGCCAGATCCTCGATAAACGACACGTAGTCCTGAGCCTCCTGCGGCAGCTCCTCAAAGCTGCGGCAGCCGGTGATATCGCACTTCCAACCAGGAAGCTCCTCGTAGATGGGCTTGGCGTGCTCAAAGCGAACCTGATGCTCGGGCACGCTCGTGTAACGCTCGCCATCGACGTCATAGGCAACGCACACCTTAATGGTGTCGAAGGCCGAAAACACGTCGAGCTTGGTCATGGCGATATCGGTGAGGCCGTTGACGCGCGAGGCGTAGTTGGCGATGGGGCCGTCAAACCAGCCGCAGCGACGACGACGACCGGTGGTCACGCCGTACTCGTAGCCCTCCTCGGTCAGCGTGTGACCGGCCTCGGACTCATAGGAAAGCTCGGTGGGCATGGGGCCCGAACCGACGCGGGTGATATAGGCCTTCATGACGCCCAGCACGCGGTCGACATTCTTCATGCCCACGCCGGAGCCGGTGATGGCGCCGCCGGCGGTGCAGTTGGAAGACGTCACGTACGGATAGGTGCCGTGGTCGATGTCGAGCAGCGTCGCCTGGGCGCCCTCAAACAGCAGGTCCTTGCCCTCGTCGATCATGTTGTTGAGCAGCAGACTCGTCTCGGTGATGTAGGGACGCAGGCGCTCGGCCATCGGCAGGTACTCGTCGCAAATCTGGTCCACGGTGTAGGTGGGCAGGTTGTAGATGAGCTCGAGCTCGGGGTTCACGCGGGCGAGAGCGGTCTCCAGCTTGTCGCGGAACAGCGCCTCGTCCAGCATGTCCTGCATGCGCAGGCCAATGCGGGCCATCTTGTCCTGATAGCACGGACCGATGCCACGCTTGGTGGTACCGATGTTCTTCTTGCCGAGCTTCTGCTCAAAGGCGCCATCCAGATCGATGTGGTACGGCATGATGACATGCGCGTTGCCGCTAATCTTGAGATTCTTGGTGGTGATGCCGTCGGCCTCGAACATGTCGATCTCCTCAAGGACAACCTTGGGGTTGACGACGCAGCCGTTACCGATCACCGACACGTGGTCGGAATACATGATGCCGGAGGGCACCTGGTGCAGGCCGTACTTCTTGCCGTTGACGACGATGGTGTGACCGGCGTTGTTGCCACCCGAGTAGCGTACGACGGCATCGAAGTCGCCGGCGACCAGGTCGCAAATCTTACCCTTGCCCTCATCGCCCCACTGGGCACCGACCAAAACGGTTGACGGCATGTTTACTCCTTACATTCATGGACTGTCTACGCGCCACGCCGGCACGCAGAAGCACAAAACATTCCCAGTATACCCGTGCAACGGGCGCCTGTCCTACTCCTCGGCATGTGCCCCATCAAGCTCATAAAACTTGGTGGATGCCGGCAGGAACATCAGATCGACGTCGCCGATCGGGCCCGAACGGTTCTTGGCCACGACGATACGCGTAACGCCCTCGTCGGGTCGATCGTCGCGCGAGGCTTCGGCCTCGTCGGCGGAGCGGTCCAAGAACATAACGATATCGGCGTCCTGCTCGATGGAGCCCGATTCACGAAGGTCGGAAAGCTGCGGGCGCTTGCCGGTACGGGATTCGACCTGACGTGACAGCTGCGACAGCGCGATGAGCGGAATCTTGAGCTCCTTGGCCATGATCTTCAGACCACGCGACATCTCCGAAACCTCGACGGTACGGCTCTCGGAGCGGCGTCCCGGCGGAGGACTCACCAGCTGCAGGTAGTCCAGGATGATGATGGCCTTCTCCTTGTTATGGAGCATACGGCGGCTCTTGGCGCGAATCTCGGTCACTGTGGTGCCGGGCGTATCGTCAATCAGAATATCCAGCTTGGATAAGGTCTGCGTGCCCTCGTTGATATTGGCCCACTGCTCGGGGCTAATGCGGCCCATGCGGAAATCACTGATCGAGATCATGGCATAGGCGCAAATCAGACGCTGGGCAATTTCCTTGCCCGACATCTCCAGCGAGAAGAAGCCGACGGTATAACCAGCAGCGGCAGCGTTGAGCGCCAGATTCAGAGCGAACGACGTCTTACCCACGGCAGGACGGGCACCGATGATGATGAGCTGGCCTTCGCGAAAACCCATGAGCATGCGGTCGAGCGACGGGAAGCCCGTGGGCACGCCCGCAGCCTGGCCACCGGCCTGGCACACTTCCTCGGCCTCGTTATAGGCCTCGACCATAAACTCGGTCAGCGTCTTGTAGCTCGACTTGACCTCGCGTGCCGTGACCTTGAGCAGCTTGCTCTCGGCCAGCTCGACAACCTCTTTGGTGTCGGTGGGGGCGTTATATGCCAGCGCGTTGATCTCGTTGGTGGCGCCGATCAGCTCGCGCAGCATCGAATCGCGGCGAACGATGGCGGCATGGTGCTGCCAGTTGACGAGCGACAGGGTCTGACCCATCAGCTCCAAAATGTACGCCTCGCCGCCCACGGCATCGAGCTTGTTGATGCTTCGCAGGTAATCGATCAGCGAGATGGAGTCGATGGGAATGCGGCTGTTGTACATATCGACCATCGCGGTATAGATGGTCTTATGAATGGGCCGGTAGAAGTCATCGGGCTGCAGCTCGACCTGGGCCTCCTCGACCACCTCGGGCGATAGCAGCATAGCGGCCAGTACATTGGCCTCTGCATCTTGGTTTTGGGGAAGACCCAACTTTGAGCCGCGGTCCTCAACCGTCAGCCCGGTCTCCCTATCGTCATATGCCATGAGCATCCTCATTCATATCGCTTGCGAGCATCCATAGTATCAGCCATGGTCCCAAAACGCGCCGCGCGCCGCCAATCATCACCGAACCAAACGGATGAACGGTCCTGTATATAGGACTTCGGCGCAACGTTCGCCATGACACTCACTCAGCGCAAAAAAACAAAAGGGCACCCTGGTTTCCCAGAGCGCCCTTCTTAGAACAAGATTGTTGCGTTGCAGCAAATGCTACTCGGCAGCAGCCTCAGTCTCGACCTCGGCGGTCTCGGCCTCGGCGACCTCAGCGGCCTCCTCGACCTCAGCCTCGGCAGCGAGCTCCTCGGCGGTAACGCCGACGAGAACGACAACCTCGGCCTTGATCTCGCGGTACAGCGAGATGGCAACGGTGTGGGCACCGGCAACCTTGATGGGCTTACCGAGCTCGACGCGCTTACGGTCGATGTCCATACCGAGCTGAGCCTTGATGGCGTCAGCGATCATAGCGGCGGTAACGGAGCCAAAGAGGATGCCCTCGTCGCCGACCTTGACGTCAACGGTGACCGTCTTGCCCTCGAAGGCAGCCTTGGTCTCGTTGGCGATAGCCAGACGGACGGCCTCGCGCTTGGCGATGTTGTTGCGACGCTCGTCAAGCTGCTTGAGGTTGCCCTTGGTGGCGGCAACAGCGAGCTTCTTGGGGAACAGGAAGTTCTCAGCGTAACCCTGAGCGACCTCTACGACGTCACCCTCGCCGCCTTTGCCCTTGATCTCATCGAGAAGAATAACCTTCATGATGCGTCTCCCTTCTTAGCCGCGGTCGCGGTTGCCACGAGAGGAAACCACGGGGACGGTGTACGGCAGGAGAGCCATCTCGCGGGCGCGCTTGATGGCGTTGGCGATGTCATGCTGATGCTGCGTGCAAGCGCCAGTGACGCGACGGGGCTTGATCTTGCCACGGTCGGTCATGTACTTACGGAGAAGCTGAGTGTCCTTATAGTCGATGAACTCAGTGTTCTCCTTGCAGAACTGGCAGTACTTACGACGCGGCTGACGTGCAGAAAAATCATTAGCCATGTCAAAATACCTTTCATTTGGCAACTTCGGCGAACCGAAGCCGCCTCTCACTCAAAAATAGGTGAACACCCTTAGAACGGGATGTCCTCATCGTAGACGTCGACCGCGGGCGGCGTGGCCACCGGTGCGGCAGGACGTGCTGCGGGCGCGGGAGCTGCGGGGGCGTAACCGCCCTGATCGTAGCCACCCTGGCCACCACGGGAGCTCATAAACTCGATCTCATCGACGATGACCTCAAGCTTGCTCCGGCGCTGGCCGTCGCGCTCCCAAGAGCTGTAGCGCAGCTTGCCCTCGATCGCGACCTTGTTTCCCTTTGCCAGGAAACGGCTCACGGCCTCGGCGCGGGTGCCGAACATGGTGCAGTCGACAAAGTTGGGATAGTCCTCCCACTCGCCAGTCTGCGCGTTGCGGCGACGATCGTTCACGGCGACGCCAAAGGACAGAACCTGGGTTCCGCCGGCGGTGGCGCGCAGCTCGGGATCGCGGGTGAGGTTACCGGTGATGTTCACTCGATTGATGCTCATAACTCACTACTTCCTCTTGGGGCACAAGCCCAGTCCAAAACGACAGTCTTACTCCTGGTCGTCGCGACGGACGATCATGTGGCGGACCACAGCGTCGGTGATGCGCAGGACGCGATCAAGCTCGGCGATCTGGGTAGGATCTGCGTGGAAGTTGATGAGGGTGTAGTCACCATCGGTGAGGTCGTTGATCTCGTAGGCGAGCTTGCGCTTGCCCCACTCGTCAACGGAGTCGACCTTGCCAGCGCCCTCAGCGATCGTGGTATCGATACGCTTCATAACAGCGAGACGAGTCTCGGGGTCGAGCGACGGGTCAACAAAGAACAGCAGTTCATAAGCCTTCATATTGTCACCTCCTCTGGGCAAATGTGGCTTCAGGTCGTGAAGGTGCGCCTGAAGCAGGAAAAGACTTGGTAATAATATCTTTCAACCTCCTAGGCTGCAAGAATTTGCAGCTACAACCTCATGACCTCCACATATGCCCATACTCGCACGACGTTTCATGCGCATTCCAACCAAATGCCGACCAAAAGCTTGACGGATCTGTGGACAAGATACGGTGCCGTGGGGACAAGCTGAGCCAAGCCACAGGTCAACGGGCACAAGGCTGTGGTCGCAAAATGCATACCAGTGGTCCACAACACCACCCAAAGATTTTTATATTCATTGCCAAGTCGCTTATGAATACCCCTTTTGAACAATTGAGTTGATCAACCACGCTGGTCGGAAGCCGTTTTTTGGCACCTCAAACCCCGCTGCAACGCCAAGCGCGGCCAAGCGTTTTAAAAAATGCCAACTTTTCTGTTTGCACTTTGCGATTCCTCGTGTATACTGACTTTCGCATTTAACGGAGAGTTGTCCGAGTGGCCGAAGGAGCACGATTGGAAATCGTGTAGGCGTCAAAAGCGTCTCCAGGGTTCAAATCCCTGACTCTCCGCCAGTTAATTCCAAAGCAGGCCTTCGAGCCTGCTTTGTTTTTACCCCACGCGGAGGGGTGGCAGAGTGGTTGAATGCGGCGGTCTCGAAAACCGTTTGGCCTGTATAAGGTCACGAGGGTTCGAATCCCTCCTCCTCCGCCATTAGATGGTATGAGCCCCAGCAATGGGGCTTTTTTCTTTTTGGGCACATTTCAATTACGCGCAGGAGGAGGGATTCGAACGCGCCAGTGGCGCGTCTTTAGCGCAGCGCGGTCGGCGTAAGCCGATCGGATAAATTTTGAGCGCTGCTCAAAATTTAGACATCCCTCCTATTCAGCCACGCCCCCATCGCGTTCAGCATCAACCCAGATCCCCAAACATGGTACCTACGCCCCCACCCAGTCCCGACCGTTTACCGAGCAATAGGGTCGCCACGCCCGCCAACCATGTACTATGTACGGGCATTGTCTAAACCTGCAATCAGAAGGACCCCATCTTGCCCGTCGTCGCTGCCGTAACCATTACCTCACATGCCTCGGATGCCATGGTCGCTATTCCGTTTTGGCTCGAGATGTTCGCCGTCGTCGCTGCATCGATCTCGGGTGTACTGGTTGCGCGCGAGCACAAGCTCGACCTGGTGGGCGCGGTCGCGCTCGCGGTGGTCTGCGGTCTGGGCGGCGGTCTCTTGCGCGACATGACGTTGCAGGTGGGCAACGTCTACATCCTCAACCAGCCGATGGCACTCCCGCTTTCCATTGCCACGGCAGCCATCATCTATATTTTCCCGGCAATCGTCGACAAACCCGAAAAACTCATTCCCCTGCTCGACATCATCTCGGTCGGCATCTACGCCGCCACTGGAGCAGACAAGGCGCTGGTCTACGGCTTTGCGCCGGCGGTGTGCATCATGATGGGCTTTTTCACCGCGGTGGGCGGCGGCATGTTGCGAGATGGTTTTATGGGTGTGGTGCCGGGTATCTTCCAGCGCACCAACTTCTATGCCATCGCGGCCATCGCCGGATCGGCAAGCTATGTTTGCCTTGTCATGAGCGGCTTGGTCAGCAATGTCGTCGCACTGGTCGTTTGCGTCGTGGTGACCATGGGACTGCGCTGGCTGTCGCTGCGCTTTGATATCAAAAGCCCCACCGAGGATGACATCGCACGCTTTTTGCACCGCAAAAAGTAGGTGGCGCGGGCTCATCCTTCGAAATGCAACCGAGAGGTTCTTTTAGAGCGCCCACGCGTTGGGTACCCTGTTAGGTGCATGTCGAGCATCTGACGAAGGATTCACTATGCCCTGTAATCAATTCCCGTCGACCCAGCGCCGCAAAGCGTGGGGCCGCATCACGATCTTATTCGCGTTCATCGCTCTAGCGGTCACCGCACTTCCCACGGCGTCGTTCGCCGGCACGGACACCGCAGGCAACGTACTTGCGACCGACAATGACGCCAATTCGTCCGGCGTCGAAGGTGACCTGTACTGGGCAGGTCAGGCCCTCAACTTGGACGATGCGTCCATCGGCCGCGACATAATTGCAGCAGGCGAGAGCCTCTCCATCCGCGACTGCACGGTGGGCGGCGCCGTCCGCTTGGCGGCGCGCACCATCGACATTGCCAAGACTACGGTTGATGGCAGCGTCACGGTCGTCGGTCAGCACGTCGTACTCAATTCCGACAGCACCGCCAACTGTTTCTACGCGATAGGCGAAACGGTTGCCCTGCGCGGCTCCACCAAGTCGGCAGCGCTTGCGGGCGATACGGTGACTATCGATGGCACCGTCGAGGGCGATGTTGAGGTTTGGGCCGACAAGCTCATCCTGGGCAAAAACGCCCACATCACCGGCACCGTGAACGCGCACGTCTCCGAGGACCCCGAGCGCGCCGCGGGAGCCGAGGTCGGCGCGCTCAAGATCGACCGCACCGAGAACGAGGATACTTCCACCGTTAACGATGTCATCGGCGGTATCGTCGCCGCGGCACTCTCGACCTGCTTTGTCGCTCTGCTGCTCGAGCTCGTCTTCCCGCGTGCGACTGCCAGCGCCGCCGGCATGCTCCACCAGCACCCCACGCCCCTGTGGGTGAGCGGTCTTCTGGGTACGATTGCTATCGTCCCCGCCGTCCTACTGCTGATCATCTCTATCGCTGGTCTGTCGCTTGCCGGAGCCCTCTTGTGCGGCGTTATAGGCATCGCGTTGGTGTCGAGCGCATTTACGGGGTGCGCCATTGTCCGCATGGTCGGACACAACCAGAACCGCTACGCCATGGCAGCCGTGGGCGGCATCGCCGCGGGCGCGCTTACGGCAATCCCCCTCGTAGGCGATTTCATCAGCGGCGTGGCCTTCGTCTTTATGTTCGGCTACATCATCCAAACCATCTGGCGCAACGCCCACCTCAAGCCGCAGCAGCCGGCTAACACGCCAGGACTCCCCACCGCTTAGCCACCAACCACCACAAAGGGGACAAGCACCTTTGTGATGATGCAGAGGGGTCGGGTTACTTTGCACCAACAAACGAAGCGGGGCACCCGATCGCATCGACCGGGTGCCCCGCTTTTCTTGGAGGGTTCTCTAGTAGTTTTTTTCAAAACCAATGATCATCAGGTCGGTAGGCCTGCGCGTCACTCGCTACGGAGGCGGCACGCCATTAAGCAAGGGGGACAATTATTTTTCACGGCGACTTCCTCCCCGCTTGATAGCGAGCGCGACAAAAATAGCCGCCACTCCGATGGCAGCCAAAACCGCCACCAGTACCAACGTTCTATCTCCCGTCGAGGGCATAAAGCCTCGATTTGCTTCTTTACTTGGGGTGTTGAGCACCGACAGTTCAATCGAACCCGTCCCGGCATCGGCTGTATCAACCCGTAGGGGTCTTTCGACCGATACGGTCACCTTGGGCTTCGCGGCCGCCACCTGTTTAACGTCCAGGCCCTCGACCGTAACCGTCACCGTACGTTTGCCCTCAAAGGCGGTGTATCCCTTGGGAGCCGCGACCTCTTCGACGGTGTAGACACCCGCGTCCACACCGCTCAATTCCACATGGCCACCCGCGCCCGTGGTGACGCACGCGCCGGCATCCATCGACCACGAGCCGTCAGTCGTTAGGATGCGCCCGCGGTCATCGATGATGCGCAGCTTGGCGCCCGCGAGCGGCTTATCGTCTGCGCCTGAGCGCTTGATCAGACTGAGTCCCCAGGTATAGGCCGCAGCGTCATCGCTCGGCGTGCGAGTGAATCCGGTGTCGCCGGACTGGTCGGCGAGGGGAGAGCGCGGGTAACGCAGGTAGACCTCGTTGGGGTTGCCCTTGGTAGCGCCTCGATTGCAGTTGGCCCCCAACGGCGCGTCGTACACGGCGACCACTCGAGCGCCCGCGGCGAAGGCGTCGGCCCCGCCGAGCGCGGCGATCAGGTCGCCGGTGCGCACGGTGAAGGCATTGCCCTCGATCGAGACCCTGCAATGTGAAGTAATGTCCGTCCACCCTTTAGCCGGCGTCGAGTTGGCGTTACCGCCCTCACATACGACGGCGTCGAAGCCGCCGTCCGCGCCCGCCGCCACGTACACGCGCATGCTCGCGGCCACCTTGGAGGGGTCGAGCCCCGCGCTCATGGTGTCGACGAACCGAACCGTATAGGTGTCGTAGGCCGTGAGGCCCGCCGGGACCGTGGCAGAGAGGCGCCAGTACAGGTCGTCGGCGGCCGTGGCGTCGGCGGCCTTGCCCCAGGCGGCGGTGCCGTCCTCCAGCACGTGCTTGGCCACCTTGGGGGTCGCCGCCTTGGGCTTGACGGCGACGGCGCTGCCGCCCACCAGGGCCATGATCGGCGCGGTGCCGGTCTCGCCCTGGGCGATGGCGTCGTCGTCGGCGACGATGAGCCAGTAGCCGCAGGGCAGCTCGGCCGTCGTGCCCGCGTTAAGGGCCACAGAAGCGGCACCGGCATTGCGTATCGCGCGGGCCAGCCTTGCCGTCAGCACGGTCGTCATGTGCCCGTCGGCATTCATCCATTCGGCAGCCGCTTGCGCCGTCGAGGCCGTGCTGTCGAGCCCCGCATCATGAAGCACAGGGAGAACGGCCTGGCGAACGGCGTCATTCGCCCACGTTACATCGGTTGCTACCTCTTGGTCGGCATCGTCATCGTCGGCAACGGTCGCTGAAAAGAGCTGGTACGCGTCATACTGAGTCGCGACTGTACCGTCCACTGTGATGGCACCGGTATCGGCAGCATGAGCCGTCCCGGGCAGCATCGCAAAAGAGAGCATAGCGACCGTAACTATCGTCGTCACGGCCAACAAGCGGCGCCAAAGCCTACTCACGGCGACCACCTCGATCTTGATCGCGATGGCGACGAGCATGCATCCATGTCGCAGCAAAACACAGCATCGAAGCGCCGGCCAGATACGTCATAGTCAAGCCAGCACCGCCCGCCTCAGGAAGCGTGGTCGAGTACCTGTTGGTAAAAGTCGGCGGCTCCCGGGAGCCATTGTCATACGTGACGACGGTGTCGAGCTGCTCATGCTCATTGTCGATAGTCACGTTAACCGTAACATCGTGCCCGATTGTGTCGTAGGCGATGTGGTCCTTGACGTTGCTCTCGGCGCCCTCGGGGACGACCTCAGAGATGGCGTAAGTGTAGGTACCGGCCTTGTTGTAGTCGACGTTGAAGGAGACGTTGCCCTCGGCGTCGTTGGTCACCGTCTGGAGCACCTTGCCGTCGGCGTCCTTGAGTGCGAACGAGAACTGCCCCTTCTTGAATGTGCCCCCTTCAAGCACTTTCTTAGCCCGAATTGTTGCGGATCCCTTTAGACGATTGTCATAGACCCAAATCTCGTCCTTTTTGTCATCGCCTATGATCTCCGCACCGCCGGCGATGGTCTTCGCCTTAGCTAGCGCAGTTTGATAATCTTCGTCGCTCACGCCGCCCTTGAGCATGATCCACGTGGGGCTTGCCACAGCGTAGCCTTCGGGCGCATCCGTCTCCACGAGCTGGTAGAGCACGCAATTGCTCATCGCCTTGTCTCTTGTACCGAATGAGATCTTGCCATTGGCGTCGGTCTTAGCGGTTTCAAACCTAGTCCTTGCATTCTCGATACCTACCGTTGCGACCTGATCCATGTTCACGCTATAGAGCGTGAATTCAGCTCCCCCTAGCGTCGCTCCAACCTGCTGCGCATCGTATTTGGTCATCGTGATGCCGTAGCCGTTGCCGCCCGCACTGGCAGAAGCACTCTGGATGGTCCATTTTTGCTCGTCGATCGCCGAGCCTTCCGTCACACCCGTAAGCTCGGCGGTATTGGAAAGAGACACCTCTTCACCGGGGTTTCCGGTCGGGATAACCTCATACTCGACCTTGAGGTATTTCTCGTCGGGCACCTCAAGAGTCAACTTCGCACGCGAGCCAGATTCATCCTTAACTTGCTCCATCTTCGACGAATAGTCCTTCTGGGGCAGCGTGACCCAGGCACCGCTCACGCTCTCATAGACCTTAAGCGTCGACGGCGCCAGTGTGCACTTGGCATCCATGGTATCGACGAGCTCGAGGAAGTCGGTGCCATTTTTAAGGGCAACGGCAGACTCGTTAACAAAAATGGTGTATTTGATGCGATTGCTATTGGCAACCTGCTCGCCAGACTTTTTGATGACGTTGTTCTTAATGGTGACGATACCGCTATCGGAGAACTTTTTGTTTCCTGACTCGATGCTGGCGGTGTTGGTGAACTCCGCCCTGTTCGTGGAGGTGTTGAGCTTGCTGCGCTTGACCGCCGTCTTGTACGTGAGCTTTGCGTAGCCGGCATAGCTTTCAAGCTCAGTCGTGGGGATGGAGAAGGTGACCGTGTTGCCGTTGCGGCTGACGTTGTCGGCGGCGAGCGTCTGATCCGTAACGACCTCCTCGGCCTCGTTTCCGCGCCAAAGATCCTTATGCAGATCGTAGGGATTCCGCACGAGCGTGTACTTGGCGGAATTCGCAACATAGCTCATGCCGTCCGGAAGGCTGTCAACAATATTCAGCGATTTACCATAGAGCTTTCCGGCTCCATAATATTCTCCGGCGTCGCTCTTGTGATGGTTCGCGTACACCGTCCACTCAACAATCCATGCGCCCTTCTCGTCCGAGCCATCGACGGCGCTCCATTCGAAGCCCTCGTTCCAAGACACCTTCGTCTCAGCTTCCGGCTTCTCGACCGCGGGCGTCGTTTCCTTGTTGACAACATACATTGGGCTATCGGTGTAGTACGGCCAATCACCGTTCTGCCCCGGCACCTTAACCGATGCGAAGTTCGAATACCAGCCCGGCAGCGCATCGGAAGTGGTGGTGTACGTGATGACGGCGTAATCCTCTTTCTCGAGAGCCGCCTTCACCTTGTCGTTAACATAGATATCTAGGTCGAAGTTTCTTTTATTACCATTCTCTGGTACGACTTTATTAGCCTGAGTATCTACAAGTTCATTTTTAGTTAGCTTCCAATCGGCATTTGGAGACTTTGGAGACAGCTCGGTTTCACCGATCTTGATAGTTATAGAGCCATAATCAACACCAAGTTCTTGCTTCCACGCCGACTGAAACGTGTCCTTCACCGTCACCTTATCCGGATTGGCCGCATTAACGATCGCTTTCAGCGCGACGCGCGTCTCCCATGCTGCTCTGCCCGTCGCCGCAGCCTCACCATCGTTCACAAGCCTCTTGGTGATCGGTGTGCCCACTAACTGCGGCGTAAACTTGCCGTCGGCCGCTCCCGAGACACGACCTCCATGCTCGATAGTTGCATTGTTGTGCACGGTGTCGTATGAGTTCGTGTCGTTCATCTTGGTCTGATAAACAATGCGATAGGTGATGTACTTATCCTCGAGGTTGTCCGAGAACTTGTAGGTAAAGGATTTCTTAGACTGATCGAGCTCACCGGTGGCAAGAACAGTCGACCCAGAGCTGCCTTTATAAACCGTATAGTTCCCCGCATACGTCTGCTTATCGTCCAGCGTGTCGGTGAACACATAACCGCTCATGTCGGCCTTGAGCTCGCCTTGGTTGAGTGTGACCGTCCACGTGATGTCGGACGGCGTACTATTGCGGTCGCTAGACTTGCCAATCATGTCGTAACGAAAGGGGCTGGGGGCAAACGTAACCGTGCCGTTCTGGCAATCGTTGGTACCGCCCCACCCCCACGACGCCGTGTTCTTGGATGCTTCCTGCTTGTCGATAAATTCACCGTTGCTCGCAGAAACACCGCTTTTCAGCACCGTTTCATACGTAATCTTATGGTCTCCCTGGGAAAGGTTGCCCAAGCTGTCGAGGCGCACGGTCTGGCCGTCGATCTTCGGCTGTGGATTGAGCTTCTCTCCGTCGAGCATAAAGCTGTCGTTCACAAATTCAAAGTTCTCGCCCAGCGTATCGGTTAACTTGACGTTCGTGGCATATGACTCGACGGTGAGTTTAACGGTCCAGGTAACCTTGGCCACGCCGCCGGATCCCTGGGAGAAGGCCCCCGCCTTCTTCCCGGTGACTGTACCGTCCTTGGTGGGGATATTGATCGTTCCCGCACCAGGGAACACGACGGATGCGTTGCTACCAGAACCGACATCCTTGTTTTTAAGCTGGAACGAGAAGTTTGCCGCAACATGAATGTTCGCAGAGTTCCGTTCAAGCCAGCCCTTGTCAAACGTAAAGACAACCTTGTTGTCTTCAATCTTCCATGTACCAGCTATTGCAGCGTCAGCACCAGGCCCATCCCTAAATTCGCCGCCATCATTGTTATCGACGTCAATAGTGTCAGGGAACTTATAGACGGCGGCATAGTTCCTAGGCGTAGGTGCCTTGTCAGTCAGAAAGTTCGCCGAGAAGGTTCCGTAGAGGGTCGAAACTGAAGTCACGGCGTCATTGCCCAAAAGCTCTGTACGACTGTTATCTTTATACAGCTTGACATCAACCGTCGCCGTATTCCCATCAATCACAATCGGCGTCGGCGTGCTCACGTCCTCGGCGCGCACTGGGGCTGCACCGTGAAAAACTGCGGCGGTGAGGCTAATTAAAATAAAGACCAGGGTCGCCATACCCAGCGACCGTGAGCGGTGTGCGTCCATAGTTGTCCCTTAATTCCTACAACACGGTGTGGAATACGGCGAATCGTCGGATCGAACACAAACCCCAACATCTATGAGAACCTACCTAGCGCATTGCAAGAACCCATTGGGGGCAACTTCTAAGACGGTTCGTCTATGCCACATGCATAAAATACAATATAGATACCAGTCATGTAAACCGCAGGTAAAGAGGTATTTTAATTTAATACCAGTTGATATTTACCTGTTGACAGTTTTGTATCAAAGCGGTTATATCCTGTGGAATTATGTATATGTTTAAACAACTTAACTTTGATCGGCAAGCCGGCGGGAGGGGGGTGTTCCTATAGTTTTGTCAACTGGGAAATGCTCTCCGTGCGACCGAATC
>UQNU01000022.1 GCA_900542555.1 uncultured Collinsella sp. | reverse complement strand
AAATGCGGCCCGCGCAGCGTCGAGCCGTTACGCGGTTCGTAGAACCGCGTAACTAGTTAGTACATCTTTGCGCCAGCGGGGATGGAAGCGTCGAGCTGGATCAGATTGAGACGCTCCTCGCCCTCCTCCTCGTGGACAGCGCTGATCAGCATGCCGCAGCTGGGAATACCCATCATCTTGCGCGGAGGCAGGTTGGTGATGGCGAGCAAGGTCTTGCCAACCAGGTCCTCGGGCTCGTAATAAGCGTGAATACCGGAGAGGATGGTGCGGTCGGTGCCGGTGCCGTCGTCGAGCGTAAAGTTCAGCAGCTTCTTGGACTTCTTGACGGCCTCGCATGCCTTGACCTTCACAGCGCGGAAGTCGCTCTTGGAGAAGGTATCAAAGTCGACGAACTCCTCAAACAGCGGCTCAACGGCGATCTTGGAGTAATCGAGCGTGGGCTTAAGCGACTTAACGAATGGGCTCGCGGCGTTGCCGGCCTCGGCAGCCTTGGCGGCAGCGGCACCGGACTGGAAACCCTTCTCGGGCTTCATGTGCGGGAACAGCAGCACGTCGCGGATAGAAGCCTGGTTGGTAAGCAGCATGACCACGCGGTCGATACCAATGCCAATACCGCCCGCGGGAGGCATACCGTACTCGAGGGCGCGCACGTAGTCCTCGTCATACTCCATAGCCTCATCGTCGCCGCCGGCCTTCTCGGCCATCTGGGCAGCAAAGCGCTCAGCCTGGTCGACCGGGTCGTTGAGCTCGGAGAATGCGTTGGCGTACTCGTGGCCGGCGATGACCAGCTCAAAGCGGTGCGTCAGGCGCGGGTCGTCCTCAAACCGCTTGGCAAGCGGGCTGACCTCGATGGGGTAATCGCACACGAACGTCGGGTTGACGATGGTGTCCTCGCCCAGCTCATCGTAAATCTCGGCGATGATCTTGCCAGCAGTCCACCCGGGCTTGATCTCCAGGCCCTTCTCGCGCGCGGCGGCAGCAAGCTCCTCGACCGGCGTGTCGATGGTGACCTGCTTGCCGAGCACGTCGGAGACGATGTCGGTCATGGGACGGCTGGCCCACTCACCAGAAAGGTCGATGGTCTGGCCCTGGTACTCGATGACCTCGGGGTTGCCGATGGCCTTGTTGGCAGCCTTGATGACACCCTGGGCGAGTGCCTTCATGCCCTCGAGGTCGGAGAAGGCACGGTAGGCCTCCATCGTGGTGAACTCGGGGTTGTGGGTAAGGTCCATGCCCTCGTTACGGAAGATGCGGCCGATCTCGAACACGCGCTCAAAACCACCGACAATGCAGCGCTTGAGGTGCAGCTCGGTGGCAATACGCAGGTAGCACTCCTGATCGAGCGCGTTGAAGTGGGTAATGAACGGCTTGGCAGTAGCGCCGCCCTGGATGGTCTGCAGGATGGGGGTCTCGACCTCCATGTAGCCGTCGGACTCCATAAAGCGACGGAAGGTGGAGAGAATCTGCGAACGCTTACGGAAGGTCTCGCGAACGTCGTCGTTGGCGATCAGGTCGACATAGCGCTGGCGATAGCGGGTCTCCTTGTCGGAAAGACCGTGGAACTTCTCGGGCAGCGGACGAACAGCCTTGGCAAGCAGGGTCGCGCTCTTAGGAGCAACGGAAAGCTGGCCGCGCTGGGTGCGCACGACCACGCCGGTCACGCCCAGGATGTCGCCCAGGTCGAGGGCCTTGAGCGTATTCCAGGCAGCCTCGTCCATGTCGTTGATGCGGCAGAACAGTTGAATCTCGGCAGTCGCATCGCGCACGACGATGAACATGATCTTGCCCTGACCGCGCTTGGCGACCACACGGCCGGCGATCTTCACGACATCCTCGGTGTCCTCACCATCGGCAAGCTCGGCGTACTTAGTCTCGATATCGGCGACGTAGTCCTCAAGCTCAGAGTGCTCGGGATAGGGGTTCTGGCCCGCCTCGAACAGGGCGGCGCGCTTGGCCAGGCGGGTGGCGCGCTCGTCGTTGAGCGTCGATGCCTGATCGGCGGCGTTCTGGTTCTCTGCCATAAGTTAGCTCCTCAAACTAAAACGCTCCCCAGGATTCGGTCCCAGGGAGCGAAAACATACCTTTACGCGGGACCGTGGTCTAGCGTGCGATCTTGGCGATGGTGTAGACGCGAGTCTTGCCGGAAGGCGTAACGACCTCGACGGAGTCGCCCTCGCCGTGACCGATGATGGCGTGACCGACCGGAGACTCGTTGGAAATCTTGTGCTCGAGCGAGTTGGTCTCGGTGGTACCGACGAGCGTGACTTCCATGACCTCGCCGTTGGGATCAATCAGCGAAACGGTGGAACCGATGGAGACGGTCAGGTCGCCCGTGGTGGCAGCAACCTGAGCGTTGGCGAGGATGGCCTGGATCTCGGCAATACGAGCGGCGTTCTGGGCCTGCTTGTCCTTAGCGGCGTCGTACTCGGAGTTCTCCGAAAGGTCGCCGAACGCGCGGGCTTCCTTGATGTCCTCGACGATCTCCTTGGCGTAATCGCCCTCACGCCAAGCGAGCTCCTCGACGAGCTTCTGGCGGCCCTCAGCGGTCAGTACGATCTGGCTTGCGTCCATACGGATATCTCCCCAACTCTGATCAAACAATCAACTGTCAACAAAACGAAAAAGACCGGCTAGCCTGCGGGCAAGCCGGTCAGGTGCTCACCCCAAAGGGATGGGACTACTCTGCGTCCGCGTCGCTGTCCTCTGCCTGCTTCTTCTTGGCAGCAGCGAGCTTGGCCTCGAGCTCAGCGATCTCCTTGTCCTCCTCGGACTGCTCGACCACGACCTCCTCGGCCTGCTTGGTCTCGGCCTTATCGTCGCCCTCCATACCCTCACGGATATTCTTGACGGTAGAGCCGAGGGACTTGCCGAGCTTCGGCAGGTTCTTGGGCCCGAAGATAATCAGGACAACGACGAGAATAATGATGAGCTCAGGAGCCCTCAGTCCAAACATGTAGACCTCCACAATACAGCGAGACAAGCTCGAATGAGTATACCGCGGGTATCGCGGTATCACAACACTAGCTAAAAAAAGGGACCGCAAGAAGCGGTCCCTCCTCATGCTCTGGTCGGGTTGACTGGATTTGAACCAGCGACCCCTGCGTCCCGAACGCAGTGCTCTACCAAACTGAGCCACAACCCGTTAGCTCGACTATAGTAACAAAGATTTTCGCCGCATGCTAGAGAAATTTTTATTTCTTTGGCGCGTCGATTTGAACCGTGTTGGGAATAAGCTCAGTCGCGCAGGCCCACCAGCCATTTTGCCGGGCAGCATCGGCAAGCCTTTCGGCCGTGGCGGCGGTGTCGCAAATGGCAAACGAGCAAGCGCCCGATCCGCACACATCTACAGCAACGGTTCCGTCCTGTTTACGCAGCCAGTCGAGGACCGTTTGAATCTGCGACTCCATCTGTGCGGAAATGACACCCAGATTGTTATGGATGAGTGCATATGCCGTCTCGGCATCACCAGCACGCAAGGCAGAAGCTATCGCGCCGGGCTTGTCCGCAGGCACCGGGGCCTCGTCAAAACGTCGATAGGCTTCAATTGTCGAAACGCTTGCCTCGCGCGGCTTGACCAGCACGACGGGCGTCGCGGGCAGCGCGGGGTACTCAGTTGCCAGCACGTCTCCCCCACCTACGTAGAACGCAGGACTCGCGTGCAAAAAGAACGGGACGTCAGCACCAATGCCCCGCGCAATATCGTCGAGCGCTGGGTCGGTGCGATCAATGCCCCAGAGCTCTGCCAAGGCGACAATGACCGCGGCCGCATCCGTCGAGGGGCCGCCCAAGCCGGCGCACAATGGAATGCGCTTCTCAATCGTCACGCAGATGTTTGCCTCGCGACCATAATGCTCGGCCATAGCAACCGCAGCCCGATACGCCGTATTCTTTTGCATGGGAAAATCTGATGCCGGAACCGTCTGGACGGTCAGCGCCTGCGCCGGCGTGACCGTCACGGTATCGGAAAGACCGACGGCCGCCATCAGGGAATCGACCCTGTGGTAGCCGCGGTCATCGCGCTCGGTATGAACCCCCAGGTAGAGGTTAATCTTTGCCGGCGCGGAAAGAGTCAGGGACCGATCGGTCACCGTTAATGCTCCTCGAGCTGATTGCCGAGCGGGGTAAAGATGTGCTCGCCGCTCTCGGGGTCGAACAGCTCGACCTGACCGGTGAGCACATCGATATACTGGTAGGACTGACGCGACTTGCGGCCACGACGCTCGTCAACCTCGACGATAAAGACGGCGGGGTGGACGCTCTTGATGGTGCCCATGCGCTCGACGACGCGGGTACGGCCCATGTTGGCCTTAACCTTGACGCGATCGCCCACCATATCGGTCAGCTTCTCGTGGATGTCGTCGACGTGATTGACTTCCATCTCTTCCATGAACAGGGCCTCCAGAAGGTGCAATTCAAAAAGGGGATAATACCCCTAAGATAGACAAAACTCTAATACTATAGCACCCTGTTGTGGCCATACGCAAGTAGCTAAATAAGCCCCGTCCCAAATACGTACCAGACGACAACCTCGCATGACCAGTTGTTACGCGGTTTGGTAAAACCGCGTAACCTAAAGGTTGTCGGTGTCCAAGACGATGGTGAATGGGCCGTCGTTGACGAGATCGACTTTCATATCGGCGCCAAAGATGCCGTGCGCCACGTGTTCGACATCTTGACGAACGAGCGTCAGGAAGTACTCGTAGAGCTCGTTGGCGACATCGGGGGCGCCGGCATCCGTAAACGACGGACGGCGACCGTGGCGGCAGTCGGCGAACAGCGTGAACTGCGACACCACGAGCACCTCGCCGTCGACATCGGCAAGCGCCAAGTTGGTCTTGCCGTTCTCGTCCTCGTTGATACGCAGCCCGCGGAGCTTGCCCCACAGCTTGTCGGCCTCGGCACGCGTATCGCCATGGCCCACACCCAGCAGCACCAGGTAGCCGCGTCCAATGCGGCCCACGCACTCGCCGTCGACCGTCACGCCGGCGTTGAGCACGCGCTGCACCACCGCACGCACGGTCTACTCCTCGCCCGTCAGCTTGGCGGACAGATGCTCGAGCGCGTGGAAACGATGGCTGATGGCGTTCTTCTCGTCAGCCGTCAGCTCGGCCATGGTCTTGCCCGGCGTGTCGACCGGCAGGAACAGCGGGTCATAGCCAAAACCATGGTCGCCGCGGCCCTCGTGCGCGATAACGCCCTCGCAGGCGCCCTCGCCATAGGTGACCAAACCGTCCGTGTCGATGAGCGCGACGACGCTCATAAAGCGCGCAGTGCGGTCCTCGTCGGCCACGCCCTCCAGATTTACGAGCAGCTTGGCGTTGTTGGCGGCATCGTCTCCGTGCACGCCCGCATAGCGCGCGCTATACACACCGGGCTCACCGTCCAGCGCGTCGACGACCAAGCCCGAATCGTCGGCAATGGCCATAAGGCCCGTCTCCTCAACCGCGGCTTGGGCCTTGATGATGGCGTTCTCCAAAAACGTCGTGCCGTTTTCCTCGGGATCCTCAAAATCACCCAGCTGGCCGAGCGCCACAAAGCGCACCTCGGGCATGACCTTGCCCAAAATGGCCTCGATCTCGGTGAGCTTATGGGCGTTGCCCGTTGCCACGACGATGGTCGCCGCCGGGTCGAGGGTGTCGATGTCAATCTTCTCAAGTGCCATGACTGGCCTCCTTGTCTCTATAGCAATGCCGAGTTGAGGACGACGAGGACTTCGGTCTCTCTCCCGTCTCAATCAACGGCAGTCTTATACTTCGACGTTTTCCCAGATAAAACCTGCCAAAATTAACATCCCTTTTTGGCAGGTTAGGCGAGGGCTTGGCGCTGAAGCTCGATGAGCTCGGCGATACCCTTGTCGCCCAGGTCGAGCAGGGCGTTGAGACGCTTGCGATCGAAGGGCGCCTGCTCGCCGGTACCCTGGAGTTCGATCATCTCACCGGAATCGGTGGCGACGAGGTTCATGTCGACCTCGGCGTGGCTGTCCTCGGAATAATCCAAGTCGAGCAGGGTGTTGCCGTCGACGACGCCCATGGAAATGGCGGCAACCTGGCCCGTGAGCGGGATGCGCTCGAGTTTGCCCGCCTCGACCCACATGGCAAGGGCGTCGTGCAGCGCCAACCAGGCACCGGTAATGCTCGCCGTACGCGTGCCGCCATCGGCCTGGATCACATCGCAGTCGACGGTAACGGTGTACTCGCCGAGCGCCTTCATGTTGACGACAGTACGCAGACTGCGGCCGATAAGCCGCTCGATCTCCATGGAGCGGCCCTTGCGGTTGGCATGCTCGCGCTTGCAGCGTTTACCGGTCGAGGCCGGCAGCATCGCATATTCCGCCGTTACCCAGCCGGCCTTGGCGCCCTTGCGCCAACCCGGCACACCCTCCTCGATGGTGGCGGCGCACAGTACGCGCGTGTCGCCGAACTCGGCCAGGCACGAGCCGTGGGCGTGCTTCATAACGCCGCGGGTGAGCTTAACGGGGCGCAACTCGTTGGCGGCGCGACCGTTAGCGCGGTTGACCTGCATGTACTCCATAGAAATATCCTTTCGGCAAAAGATGTGGCGAAGGCCTTGACGGCTGCCTTACATCTATTTCAGCTCATCGATATCGATATGTTCGATGCTTTTGAGCGGCTGGCCAAAGATAAAGCTACCCGCCACCGCAAACTCGGCAATGTTGTCAGACGTGGTGGCAAAGCGATGCTGCGGCTCGGCTGTGTCGCCCGCCAGCTGCTCGCGGCGCGTGAGAATATCGGTCAGCTCGCGCGTGGTCTCCTCGGCGGAACTCACCACGCGCACTCCGGGACCCAGCGCATGGCGAATAGGCCCCACGAGCAGCGGGAAATGCGTGCAGCCGAGTACCACGGTATCGATGCCACGATCGTGCAGCGGCTCGACTGTGGCGCCAACCAGCGCGCGAACGGCTGGCGTATCAAAAATATCCTCGTTCTCGAGCCACTGCTCCTGCAGATGCGCGCCCGAGGCGAGCTCGTGCTCGACGACCTCGACAAAGCTCGAAGCCGGGCAGCCATACACATCGACACCAGCATCCAAATCCTGGATGGCGCGCGTGTAGGCGCCCGAGCGAATGGTGAGATTGGTGGCGAGCACGCCCACGCGACGCGTACGCGTGCTGTTGATGGCGGCGCGCGCGCCCGGGGCGATCACACCGATGACGGGAACGTCGAGCACTTGCTGAGCCAAACGCAAGGCCGCGGCGGTCGCCGTGTTGCAGGCGATGACCATGATCTTAACGTCGTGCCTCGATAGCCAGCGGCCCGCCTGCAGCGCAAACGAGCGAACCTCGTCCTCGGTGCGGGTGCCATAAGGGCAGCGCTTAGTGTCACCGAAATAGTAGACGGACTCGTGCGGAAGTGCCGTTGCGATCGCGCGCGCGACCGTCAAGCCGCCCAGGCCCGAGTCGAACACGCCGATCGGACGCGTGTCCCCGGCCATATTATCGATATCGGACATTACCTCACCAGATTCTCTCTCGAAAAATGCGACCAATCGTGATGCGTCGCGCTACGAACGGGCTGCGACCAGCAGCTCGGCCGTTGCCACCCAACCGTCGACAATCTTGCCGCGCGTAATATAGGCATTGTCGCAGGCGTCCAAGAACTCCGGGGCACCGGCGCTCGTCAGACCATTCTCGACCAGGCAGAACATGCCAACATGGTCGGCCATGTAGAAGTCGGACTCGGAGTCGCCGAGCGCAAGCGTCTCCTCGCGCTCGATCCCCAGGTGCTCGCAGAAGCGCGCAATGGCAACGCCTTTGTTAAGACCCGCCGGATTGATGTTGAAGGCGCGACCGTCCTCGACGCGATCGAGCTCGAGCGTCGTCGGCTTGGACAGGTGAGTCAGATGGCCGTTGCAAGCCCAGATCAGACCGCAGCCGGCCTCGTCCAGGATGGCCTGAACCTCATCATCGGGCACATCGCCGCGCATGCCGACGGTGACCTCACGGTATTTGTAGCCGGTCGACATGTCGTTGTGATACTCGATCTTGTGCGGCCAGCGGGCGATGATCTTCTCGCACACGCCGGTCTGCTCGATCACCTGGTGCGGCGTGAGGCCACAGGCGGGGTCGTAAGGCATGTCGCCGGTCAGATACTCCCAATCGTTGGCTTTGAGGTCGTACATGACCAGGCCGCCCATCTCACCAATGTAGGAGTTGAGGCCGAGCACGCGCGCGTCCTCGTGGATCATGGTACGGTTGCGGCCCGAGGTGGGAACCACCTGAATACCAGCGCGAGCGAGCGCCACGACGGCCTCGACGAGTTTGGTCGAGGGGTTGCCGTCGTTGTCGCGCAGCACGCACGAGCCGGGTGCGAGCATCGTGGCATCCAGGTCGGTAAAGACGTACTTGACCTTGGCCAAGCGCTCGCGCATCTCGCCCGAAAGCTCAGCGACGGTCGGCAGGGTATTGTGGGACATGGTTACTCCGTTTACGTAGAAGGGTTTGGACTTGGACGGCATGTTTTGATTGAGGGAACACGCTTATGGCGACAGCGCACTCAGGGCGCCGCCGCCATCATGGATCATTAGTCAAACTGGATAACATCGATCAGGCGATTGGCCAACGAAAGGTCGCTCTCAATGGGCACGAACTCGTCGCCCACGTGCATGAGCTCCTCGTCACCCTTCGCCAGCAGCAAGACAATGGTGGGAGCATCGGGGTTGACGTACTCCTCGCGCGCCGCCTTGAACGCCGCATACACAGCGGCTTCGCGATCGAGGATGATCTTGTTCGGCGTATCGTCGGGAACATGTTCGGCAAGCTCGCGACAGACCTTCATCGGGTCCTCGTGAGCCGGGTCCTCATTGGCAAAGATCATCAGGTCGGAATACGGTGCGGCCTCGCGCGGAAGCTGCTCGCGGCGCTCCTGCGCCTTGCCGCCGGCAGCGCCAAACACTGCGATGACCGGGCTGGCGGGAAACGCGCGCTTGACCGACGAGAAAAGCGAGCGGAACGAAAGCTGGTTGTGCGCGTAGTCGACGACACAAATCACGCGGCCGTCCTTCGACTCCACGACCTCCATACGGCCCGGCACACGCAGTTTGGAGAGGCCCTTCTTGATAGCCTCGATACCGATGCCGATCTCGCGCGCGGCGGCGATAGCGACCAGCGCGTTCTCCACGTTAAAGTCTCCCGCGATACCCAGCAGGACCTTCTCCCCCGCCTCGGACTCGTCGGCACACAAGCCATGCAAGTTGAACTCGATGCTAAAGCCGACCATGCGTACGTCGCTCGCCCACAGACTTGCCTCGGGATGCTCGACGCCAACGGTCACCAAGCGCTCGGCCGTCGACGCTGCCTCTAGCACACGGTCAACCTCTTCGGTGCCCAGATTCACCACGGCGGTCTTTGCCTGGTCAAAAATCCTGAGCTTGCTCTCAAAATAATCCTCAAACGTGGGGTGTTCGATCGGCGAGATGTGGTCGCGGCCGATGTTGAGGAAGCACGCCACGTCAAACGGCAGATTCTCGACGCGTTGGTACTTGAGCGCCTGGCTCGAGACCTCCATGGCCATGAACTGGCGACCGGACGTACGGCAGTTGGCGATATGGCGCCAGACCTCAGGGGCCTCGGGCGTAGTATTGGTGCTCTCGTAGCACTCGATACCATCGTCGGTACTCACCGAGCCGATCATGCCGCAGGACTCGCCCGCCGCCTTGATGATGGACTGGAGCATAAAAGCGGCCGTGGTCTTTCCCTTGGTGCCGGTGATGCCCACGATCTTGACGTCGTGGTCGGGACGGTCGTAGACCTCCGGCGGCAGCAGGGCCATGGCCGTGCGAACACTATCAACAACCAGCATCGCAGCACCGCTCTCCTGCGCCAGCGGCTCCAGAGACTCGACCAGCGACTCCTCGCACACAAATGCGACGGCGCCCGCATCGAGCGCCATGCTCAAAAACGCGGGCTTAAAGGCAGCACCTTTGCAAAAGAATACGTCACCTGCCGAGACCGCGCGCGAATCAAACGAGCAGCCGGTCACGGCACGCTCGTCAACCTGCTCTGATGCGCGCAGCTCGCCGCACACATCGAGAAGCTTGGCAAGCGTATCGACCGTGGTCACGGTCGCGGAATCCGAATGGTGCATCTTTCACCTTTCTCAGCCATTTGGCAGGGACGGCTTTTATAGTAACTGAAACGCACCCACGCAAAAACGGCTCCCGGAGGAGCCGTTACGCGCAGGCGTTCGTAAGCCGAGGCTAGGCAGCCTGAACAGAAGGCTGGCCCTCGTCGATAAAGAAGCGCTTGTACCACACTAGGAACACGAGCGGCGTATAGATCTTGCGCTGGAAATCGCCCTTGCCCGCAAAGTGCAGATCGAGCAGGTGCATGAGCTCGTCGGTATTGAAGAACTCACTTGCCCACGGCGCGGTGAAGTACTCCTTGACATAGTCGTACCACTTTTGCTCGCGCAGCCAGTAGACAATCGGCACCGGGAAGCCCACCTTGGGACGGGTGGCCCACTCATCGGGCAGCGACTTGTTGGCAGCGTGGCGGAGTACCTGTTTGTTGCCGTTCTCGTTGATGCGGTAGCGGTCGGGAATGTGCTCGGCGAACTCCATGACTTTGCGGTCCAGGAAGGGCACGCGCAGCTCCAGTGAGTGTGCCATGCACATCTTGTCGGCCTTGAGCAGAATGTCGCCCGGGAGCCACATGTTCATGTCCAGGTACTGCTTCTTGACCAGCTCGGGCTGACCCTTCACGCGCGCATAGATGGGAGCGGCAAGCTCGAAGGCGCCATCGCCGGTGTTGTACTCGGGCTTGAGCACGCCGTCGACCTCGCGCTCCGGCCATACCAGAGCCTGTCCCAGGAACGACTTCTCGGGGATCTCGGCACCCTTGACCAGGAAGTTATGTCCCTTGAAGTACGGCATATGCAGCGCCAGGTTACCGAGCGCGCGACGGACGGGCAGCGGCACCATCTTTTTGTACTTGCGCACCGGGACCGTATCCTCGTAGTAGGCGTAGCCGCCAAAGAGCTCGTCGGCGCCTTCGCCCGAAAGCACGACGGTGACGTCCTTGCGGGCCATCTCGGCCAAGAACCACAGCGGCACGGAAGACAGGTTGGACTGCGGTTCGTCCATGTGATACTGGATGTCCTCGAGCGCACCGAAGAACTCGTCGGCGGTAATCATCTTGCGAACGTTTTCGACGCCGAGCTTATCGGAAAGCTCCTTGGCGTAGTTGGTCTCGTTGAAGTTCTTGTAGTCAAAGCCCACCGAGAAGGTCTTGTCGGGCATGAGGCAAGCGGCGATGTAGCTGGAGTCGACGCCACCGGAGAGGAACGACGCGACCTTGACGTCGGCGATACGATGGGCCTCGACACTCTCGTGCACGACCTCGTCCAGCTCATCGACATACTCTTCGAACGGCTTCTCGACGGCAGAGTAATCGCAATCCCAGTAGCGCTCGATGTTCATCTTGCCGGTCGGGATATCGACGGTAAAGTAGTGCGCCGGCGGCAGCTTGTAGACACCCTCGAAGAAGGTCTCCTCGGTTGCCGAATACTGCAGCGTCATGTACGGACGCAGGGCCTTTTTGTTGACCGCCTTGTGGAAGTGCGGGTAGTCCAGGAAGCTCTTGATCTCGGAACCAAAGAGCACGCCCGGAGCGCCGTCGCCCGCATCGGCCATGGGATAGTAGTAGAGCGGCTTGATGCCAAAGATGTCGCGGGCGCCAAAAAGCTTGTTCTTCTTTTTGTCCCAGATGACGAAGGCGTACATACCGCGCAGGCGATCGAGAACGGCCTCGCCCCACTCCTCGTAGCCGTGCAGGAGGCTCTCGGTGTCGGCGCCGCAGTGGAACTTGTAGCCCTTGGCCTCGAGCTCGGAACGGAGTTCTTGGAAGTTGTAGATCTCGCCGTTGAAGACAATGACGACGCTACCGTCCTCGTTGGCCATGGGTTGGGCGCCAGCCTCGGTCAGGTCGAGGATCGACAGGCGGCGGAAGCCGAGGGCAACGCGGCCGTCGATAAACTGACCGCCCATGTCGGGACCGCGATGGACGATGCGGTCCATCATCTTGGTGAGCACCTCGGATTGGTTATCCGTCCCACCGACAAAACCGACAAAACCGCACATATACTATCCCCTCTGCTGTTGCTGGGCATCAAATCGAATCAGTAGCTTTTGAGTATACCCGAGGGCGTAAAGAGGGGCGGAATGTTCAGGCAATCTCAACTGAATCAGCTCCGCTGTGACACGCGCGAGTCACCTTTAATGGATATGAGGTGAATGAGGCGATTGTTTTGCTATACTCTCTCCGCACGGGCGATTGGCGCAACGGTTAGCGCAGGTGCTTTACACGCACAAGGCTGGGGGTTCGAATCCCTCATCGCCCACCACTGATCTTGATAGGCTCCCAGCAATGGGGGCCTTTCTTTTTTGGACCCATCGCAGAGGGATTCGAACCCGACAGGGTGCGAAGCTGAGGAAACGCGAAGCGTTTTCCAGCGCAGCACGCGAGGAGCGGAGCGACGAAGCGGGACGCGGGCGGCGCCAGCCGCACGCGGACATCCCTCATCGCCCACCACTGAATTGTTAGGCCTCCAGCGATGGAGGCCTTTCTTTTTTGGGCCCATCGCAGAGGGATTCGAACCCGCCAGCACATCTGTCGCAAAGGCCGTGGTCAAAAAATGGCAAAAATGAGTACTGCTACTTTGTTTGCAACATATAAAAAGATAGTATTTGCTTAAGTTACGCAACATATGTCTATTATAAGGACTAACAGTTGGATCAAAATCGTGCTTTCATCGCCATTTCGACTTGCTATCTGGCCTTATTAGTCCAAAATTGCTGCTACCAAATCGGTAACAGTACTCATATTTGATGTTTTTTGACCAGCAGGTCTCCCTGCCTTAGCAAATCTAAGGCAAAACGGGCTCCAGACCGCTGAATCATGCCGTATAGGACACGCCCACAGTCCGGAACCCGGTCCAAATTGAGTTATTGCGCCGCGTTAGCCCAAGACATCCGACAGGATCTCAATCAGACTATCCACGTCGGCTTCCTCGCAGACGAGCGGCGGCAAGAAACGCAGCGTATGGGCACCCGTAGCGTTAATCACGGCACCGGCGGCCAGCGCGCGGGCAACAACATCATGCGCGTCGCCCGCGGCATCATCAAAATCACAGCCGAGCATCAAGCCGCGGCCACGCACCTCGGTCACGTGCGGCAGCTTGGCGAGCTTTGCCTCCATATAGGCGCCTACCTTGGCAGCATGGTCGGCATAATCGCCACGCACAAGCGCGGAGAGCGTCGCGGCACATGCCGCGATGGCCAAGCAGCTACCGCCAAAGGTCGAGCCGTGGTCGCCCGGCTTAAACGCGTCGGCAATCTCCTTCTTTGCCACGACGGCACCCATGGGCACGCCGTCGGCAATGCCCTTGGCAAGGCTCATGATGTCGGGCTCCACGCCATAGGTCTGGAATGCAAATGGCTTGCCGGAGCGGAAGATGCCGCACTGGACCTCGTCGGCGATAAGCACGGCACCCACCTCGTGCGCCAAGTCGCGCGCCGTAGCCATAAACTCCTCGGTCATGGGATGCACACCGCTCTCACCCTGGATCGGCTCGAGCATCACGGCACAAATTTCGCTCCCCAGCTGCTTAAAGATCGCACGCAGCTCATCCGCATCGTTGGGCGTGCAGGCCACAAAGCCACCCGGCAGCGGGCGGAAGCTGTCCTGCAGCCAATCCTGCATGGTGGCGGCAATGGTCTCGAGCGTACGGCCGTGGAAGCCGCCGCGCATGCACACGATGGTGTTGCCGCCATTACCGGCACGCTTGGCGTACAGGCGCGCGAGCTTCATCGAGCCTTCGTTGGCCTCGGCGCCAGAGTTGGCAAAGAAGGTCTCCCAAACCTGCTCATCCGCAGCCGGGGCACCAAGAGCAGCTGCCGTGGTCTCATCGCCGGCGACAATGGCATCGGCAAGCACGCGCGCACCATCTACGTCGTCGTTAGCAAGCTTGGACAGCAGCGCCGCGACCTGTCCGCGCTGCTCGATGTAGAAGTAATTGGAGACATGCATGAGCTTTCTGGTCTGTGCCTCGAGCGCCGAGAGCACAGCCGGGTCGCCATGACCTAGGCTGCACACGCCGATGCCGGCAAGAAAGTCGAGGTACTCACGGCCATCGTCGCCGGTGAGCTTCATGCCGTGACCCTCGACAAACTCGACCGGAGAGCGGCCAAAGGTATGCATAACGTAATGGGATTCAAGCGATTGCTGAGCTGCAAGTGACATGAGATGCCTTTCGTTGGGCGCCAGACGGCGCGGGGCTATGGGTGCAGGAATGGGGCGGCTGCGGGTCAGCTAGACCGTCTGAAGCTTCTCGACCTCGTCAAGGTTTTCGGTCAGACGCGCAGCAAACGTCGAAAGCGGATGCGGATGCGTATCGAACTCGTAAGCCGTCTCGGTGGAATGAATCACGGTGCCGACGCCGGCATCGGTCAGCAGCTCCAGGAGCAGCGAATGCGGCGTAGTACCGTTAATGATGTGGGCACGAAATACGCCGCCGGTAAGCGCATCGACGGCCGCACGCAGCTTGGGAATCATGCCCTTATCGACCTCGCCGCCGTAGAGCATTTCGTTAACCTCGTCGAGCGTTAGGTTGGAGATAAGCGAGTCCTTGTCGCTAAAGTCCTTGTACAGGCCATCGACATCGGTCAAAAAGATCGCCTTATGCGCGTGGAGCGCCGCGGCAACGGCACCGGCGGCGGTGTCGGCGTTGATGTTGAAGAAACCGCCGTCCTCCCCCGCCGCGACGGTAGCGATGACGGGGATGTACTCGCTATCGAGTAAGCGCTCGATATAGTCGGTGTTGACGTGCGTCACTTTGCCCACACGACCGAGCTCGGGGTCGAGCGGCTCGGCGATGAGCGTGCCGGCATCACTGCCCGACACGCCCACGGCCAGGTTGCCGTGGTGGTTGATGGCAGCAACCAGCTCCTGGTTGACTTTACCACCCAGCACCTCGCGCACGATATCCATAGTCGCCGGCGTGGTCACGCGTTGGCCGTTCTTAAACTCGACGGGAATATCGTAATGGCTCAGCGCCTCGTTGATAGCCTTACCGCCGCCGTGCACGATGACGGGGCGCATACCGATGATCTTGAGCAAAACGATGTCGCTCATCACGTCGCGGCGCAGCTGCTCATCAACCATGGCGGCTCCGCCATATTTGATAACAACCGTCTTGCCGGTCAGGTTCTTAATCCACGGCAGCGCTTCGAACAGCAGCTGCGCGGTCGCTTCGTTGGATTCGCTCGAACGACAATCGCGTGCGAATTTCATAATCTGCCTCGTCTTTCGTATCGTTATCGCGCCGTGCTCCGCTGTCCGCAATCGCGGCAAGATGCGCAGCGTGCCCGGAATCTAGGAACGGTAGTCGCCGTTGATGGAAATGTACTCGTGCGTGAGGTCGCAGGTCCACACGGTTGTTGCCGCGTCGCCTGCGCCCAGGTCGGCCGAAATCACGATCTCGGGCGCCTCGAAACGTCGTAGAGCCTCGTCCTCGTCAAAGGGAACAGTCAGACCATCGCGACAGACAGGCATACCCATCATGTCGATGGAAACGTCTTCCTGATTAAACTTCACGCCGCACTTGCCAAGCGCCATGGCAACGCGGCCCCAGTTGCAGTCGTGGCCGGCGATGCAGGTCTTAACGAGCGGCGAGTTGGCAACGGCACGGGCGGCGATATCGGCCTCCTCGTCGTTCACGGCGCCGGTAACGTTGACCGTAACAAGCTTGGATGCGCCCTCACCATCGGCGGCGATATTGCGCGCCAGGCTCTCGCATACCTCGTGCACGGCAAATGCCAACTCGTCGAAGGCATCGGAGCCCTCGACGATAGGCTCGGCATCTGCGGCAACGACGCCGGAAGCAAGCATGATGCAGGTGTCGTTGGTCGAGGTGTCGGAATCGACCGTTACCTTGTTAAAGGTCTGCTTGACGGTCGAGAGCAGCAGGGCATGAAGTGCCGCAGGCTCGACGGGGGCATCGGTGGTGATAACTGCAATCATGGTGGCCATGTTGGGCATGATCATGCCCGAGCCCTTGCACATTCCGCCTACCGTATAGACATTGCCCGCATGACCCGCAGCCTCACTGACGTAGGACACGGCGTACTCCTTGGAGTGCGTGTCGGTCGTCATGATGGCGCGAGCGGCATCGGCGCCACCGTGGGCGGAGAGCGCCTCGTAGGCAGCAGGAATGGCGGTCTCAAACGTGTCGATCGGCAGAATCTGGCCAATCACGCCCGTGGAGGCAACCAGAATCTGCTGGGGCTCGCAGCCGATGACCTGCGATGCGATGCTGCACGTCTCGCGCGCGTATGCAAGGCCGGTCTCACCCGTGGCGGCGTTGGCATTGCCAGAGTTGACCGAAACGCCGGCGATGATACCGTAACCCTTGTCGGCACCGCCCAGGTTGGCACGGCTCACTTGCACGGGCGCCGCGCAAAAGCGATTGGTGGTAAACACGCCGGCACCGGGACAGGGTTTATCGGGCACGACGAGCGCGTAATCCAGACGCTCGGGGTTCTTGCGGAACCCAGCGTGGATGCCCGCAGCTTTAAAACCAGCCGCAGCCGTAACGCCACCCTCGACGGCGCGAATCTTGATATCAAACAGCTCGGTATTCATCGTCTTTATGACTCCTTATGTCAAACAAAAAACGGACATCGGTTGGTGCGCCATGCCAGTCGTGATCATGAGACCAGCTTAAGAGTGGCGCCCCACTCGATGCCCGACTACCAAATCGTTAACAATCGAATGTGCTACACCGGGCACGCCACTGTGGGCAAGCCTCGTCGCTCGTCAAAGCCAAAGACGATATTGGCACACTGGACCGCTTGGCCCGCAGCGCCCTTGCACAGATTGTCGATGGCGCCCGTCGCCACCAGCACGCCCGCGCGCTTGTTGAGCGCGAGGCCAATCTGGGCGGCGTTGGTTCCGACGACCGAAGCCGTCTTGGGCTGCTGGCCGGCGTCGAGCACACGCACAAAGGTGCGTCCAGCGTAGAACTGCTTGTAATAGTCGACAACATCCTCAAGAGCCAGGGAGTCGATGGCCTGCGGCGTGAGCGGCAGCGTCACCGTGGAGAGCAGGCCACGCTTGAGCGGTGCCAGATGCGGGGTGAAGACGATGCGATCGGTCAGGCCAAGGATTTGCTCAATCTCGGGCGTATGACGATGCTTGCCTACGCCATAGGCCTCCAAGTTCTCGTCGGCGCTGCAAAAATGCGTACGAGCGTTGCAGGACTTGCCGGCACCCGTTACACCGCTGATGGCATCGACAATCACGGGACCGTTCTCGGCCACCCAGCCCGCACGCACGACAGGAGCGGCAGCAAGGCTCGTTGCGGTGGGATAGCAACCGGCGCAGGCGACCAGCACGGGTTTGCCGTCGGCATGGTCGGATTCGGCGGTCTCCAGGTCCTGGCAGAACAGCTCGGGCAGGCCAAAGGCACGGGTCTTGAGCAGCTCGGGGCTCGTATGCTCGGCGGCATACCACGTCTCAAAGACGGACGCGTCGTTCAGGCGGTAGTCGGCCGAAAGATCAAAGCAGGAGACGCCCGATGCAAGCAGCGCGGGCACCTGTGCCATGGCAGCCGTGTGCGGCACGGCAAGAAAAACCGCATCGCAGCTCTTGAGCTCGGGGGCGTCATGCGTGGTGAAAACCAGATCGCTCACGCCAGCAAAGCTCGGATACTCCGCGGTCAGCGGCTGGCCGGCATCGGCGTTGGACGTAATGGCAACAAGTTCAAACTCGGGATGGCCGAGCACGAGGCGAATGAGCTCGGCTCCGGCATATCCAGCCGCGCCGACGATTCCAACCTTCAATGACATATCAGACTCCTTGTCTGCGATTTATGCACCGATGCGCATTTCGCAGTGGTCGTTATGAAGTGGGTTGAAACTTTAGCACCAAAAGATGCATGAACACGTAAATGGCTCGCATATTCATGCATTGAAACAATCCCGACACATTCGCTTGAAGGAATTGACAAATGGAGCGGGCCCCGTATTGACCGGCGCTCCTAACGGCACCGGGCAATACGGGGCCCGCCCATGCGAAAACCAAGTTGTTAGGATGAGCCAGCCGGCTAGAGCTCGACCGGCACCCATTCGTCGTGATTGCAGATAAAAGCCTCGGGATCCTCGATGCTAAAGAAGACGAGCGTGGGGTCGTTAGGCCCCTCATAGTGCTCGCCCAGGTGCTCTAGATGCTTCCACCCGGCTTCGCGCATTTCGCTCGAAGCCCGGTCTTCCAGCCCCGCACGCCCACGCAGAATCAACCAACCATGGCCCGGCCACCAACTCGTGGCCTCAAAGCGCTGGTTTTGCAGAAGCTCCTGCCACACATCTTTGGTGCGCGCTGTCACAAACCACAGCTTGCCGTCCTGAATCTGCGCAAACGAGAACGGACGCACATGCGGCTGCCCGTCCACGCTCGTCGCCAGATACCACGCAGGCACCGACGTCAGATACTCCAGCACCGTATTCAATCCGTCCACGTTTCCTCCTGTCGCCTGACCAGTCTTTTTGCAATGGGTAGTCAATTTGGGAAATTAGAGCTCGAGGCGCTCTTCGCTGCCGTCGATATCGCAGAATCGCGCGGCGATGTTGCGGACCGAGAAGAATGCAAGGCGGCCGTCGTTGGCGCTATCGTGTTGCTCGCCAATGCCCACCATGTGCCTAAAGCCCGCCTGACGCACCTTGTCGCTCACGACCGCATCGTCCTCGAGCGCGGCCTCACCGGTTAACACGATCCAGCACTCCCCCGGCTTCCAGCCCGATACCTCAAACTTGGGATTCGCGCTCAACTCCGCCCACACGTCCTTGTCGCGCGACGTGCAAAACCACAGCTTGCCGTCATCGACCATGGCAAACGAAAACGGCCTCACGCGGGGCTGATGCCCGTCGCTCGCATCGGTCGTGGCAAGATACCACGCCGGAATGCGCCTGAGATACGAGCAGACGCGCTCGAGCTGAGCCGTGCGATCGATGTCGGTCATAGAGACCCCTTTCTTGCGCTCGAATCGAGCTTAGAAGAGTTGAAGATTGATAACGACAACACATGTCACCAGCAGCGCCATCGCCACCGCGGCCAGTGCATCCCCGCGGCCAAACGTAAGCGCATGCAGACGCGTGCGTCCCTGCTCGCCGTGATAACAGCGCGCATCCATGGCGGCCGAAAGCGTCTCGGCATGACGGAACACTCCGGTGAACAGCGGAATCGCCACGCTACCGAGCATACGCACACCGCCGAGCGGACCGCCCGTCACGCGCGCGCCGCGGCTTGCCTGCGCATCGGCCGTCTGTTTCATCTCGGTGGCAAATTGCGGTATAAACCGCAGCGCGATACCCATAATCATGCCGAGCTCGTGCGCCGGAAGCCCCACGCGCGCAAATGGTGCGAGCAAACGCTCAAAACCTGCGGTGAGATCGAGCGTCGGCGTGGTGAGCGTAATGGCGCTCATGCCGGCCATCATCAACGTCAGGCGGCACGCCATAAACGTCGCAGAACGCAGCGAGCCCTCGCTCACCTGCAAAAAGCCAAGCTGCCACAAAATGCGGCCGCTCTGATCGGAAAACAAGTTGAGCACCGCGACTACCACGACAATCGCTAGCAGTGGTGCCATCGACGATAGGACCCGACGCAACGGAACCCGGGCCATGACATAGACCAGCACGACAAATATTGCGACCGGAACCAGTCCGCGGAAGCTACCGACGGTGAGCACAGTGATCAGAAATGCGAAACCCAGGAGCAACTTAGTGCGCGGATCCAGGCTATGCACCGCGCTTTCCCCCGGATAGTAGCTGCCAAATGAGAACGCCTCCATTAGCAGCCCTCCTCTCGCGTGGGCATCTTGGAACCAGTCTGACGCGATGCCCTCAAAGGTCCGTCTGCGCAGCCTTGCAGCATGCCGGCCAACTCGTCGGCCAGCGCCTCAACCGTATAAAGTTTGTCGCAGCGGAGCGGCACACCGGCTTGCACGAGCGACAATGCCATGCGCTGGGCGGCAGGAACGCCCAAGCCGATTGACTTGAGCTCGTCTGCGTGCGCAAAAACCTGCGAGGGCGTTCCCTCGGCAAACACCGCGCCCTCGTTCATCACAACGATACGGTCACAACAATTTGCCAGGTCATCCATGCTGTGCGAAACCATGACAACAGTCAGGCCCTCGTCATGAAGACGGCCAATGAGCTCCAGGAAATCCCTGCGGGCCGCCGGATCGAGACCTGCCATGGGCTCGTCGAGTACCAGCACCTCAGGTTCCATGGCAAGCACGCCGGCAAACGCCACGCGGCGCTGCTGGCCGCCCGAAAGCTCAAAGGGGCTCTTATCGCCTATCGCGACAAGGTCGAGGCCCACGCGCGTAAGCGATGATGCGACACGGCGCGCAACCTCGTCTTGCGGCAGACCAAGGTTGCGCGGGCCAAACGCCACGTCCTGCGCCACGGTCTCAGCAAATAACTGGCGCTCGGGATACTGAAACACCACGCCGACCTTGGCCTTAACCGCGGCGGCGTCTTTCTTGTTTGACAGGTCGAGCCCCAGCGCGCAAACGCTTCCCTCCTGCGGACGAATCAACCCGTTGAGATGCTGAACCAGCGTTGATTTACCCGAGCCGGTATGACCCGCCAAGCCCAGAAACTCACCGCGACGCACCGTCAGCGAAACATCGCGCAGTGCCCACGGGCTGCTGGGGTCGTTTCCCCAGAGAGCCTGTTTGCTCGATGTGTCCGCAGTGGTCGAGCGCTTGCGCCAGCGGTGGCGCTCGCGCGGACTGAGCGAATAACTGTACGAAACATGGGATAGCTCAATGACGGGCTCCGACGCGTTTTCCTCGTTGTCTGCCGAAACAGTGCCGTCAGCGATTTCCAACTGGGGCGCGGAAGGCTGCCCCGCGGTGCCCGCCTCACTTCGCTCGGTATAGACCTGCGCAACCTCGGCAACCATATCTGCCTCACGCACCTGCGAATGAACAGGCACGCCCTTCGCACGAAGCGCCATGCCCAAACGGCACGACTCTGGCATGTCAAGGTTGAGCTGAGCGAGTTCATTCGCCCGCGTCAGAATCTCCTCGGGCGTGCCCAGCATGGCAACTCGTCCCGTCTGAAACACGGCGACACGATCGGCCTCGGCAGCCTCTTCCATAAAGTGCGTAATCATCACGATAGTCATGCCGCGAGCGTGCAACGCGCGGCAAGCCTTCATAAGACTCTTGCGTCCGCGCGGGTCGAGCATCGAGGAGGCCTCATCCAAAATGAGAACGCGCGGCTCCATGGCGAGCACGCCGGCAAGCGCCACGCGCTGCTTTTGTCCGCCCGAGAGCGCATGGGTCTCGTGGCGCTCAAAGCCCACCAGGCCCACGCCCTTCAGCGCCTCGCGTACGCGCTGCGCAATTTGCGCCGATGGCACGCCAAGGTTTTCGGGACCGAACGCAACGTCATCTTCGACAAGCGTTGCCACCAGCTGATCATCGGGATTCTGGAACACCATGCCCGCGGTCGAACGAATGTCGTAGACCAACTCGGGATCGGACGCATCCATGCCGTTGACGCGCACCGTGCCCGCATCGGGCTGCAGCAGCGCATTCAGATGCTTGGCAAACGTCGACTTGCCCGACCCATTGCCACCGAGGATGCAGAAAAACTCCCCGTCCTTAATGCTCAGATCGATGCCGTCAAGCGCCTGGGCGGCACCGTCATAGCTAAAGGAAACGCCCCGACACTCAATCATGCGCGGCCTTTGACCTGGTCCTTCTTGGGCGTGATGAGATTAGAGACCGCCTTGTACACCGCCAGCGTGAGTACCGAGTTAAGCACAGTCTTGATGAGGTTAAACGGCAAAACAGCGGGAAGCATGAGCGGCAGAATCACATCGGCCGAGCCATACCAGAACCATACGCCAATAGTAAGGTTTGCGACCATAGACAGCGCTGTAGCGGCAATGACGCCGAGCACCAGGCCAATCACGGCACCCTTGTAGGTGTGCATCTTCTGATAGACGATAGCCGCAGGCAGAATATAGCCCAGCGTGGCAACCAGGTTCATAAGCGCGCCGACCCAGTCACCCGTGGTGAGCGCATGGATAACGATAGCCATAGCAGCAACAGCAGTGCCGGCGCCAGGACCATACGCAAACCCGCACACCATCGCCGGCACCAGCGACGGGTCATACGTCAAAAACGGCGCCGAAGGAAGGATGGGCAGCTGCACGTACATAAACAGGGCACCCAAGGCGCACATCAACGCCATGGTAACGAGCTGTTTGGTGCTCCACCTATTCGTGTTCTCAAAATGGATATGCTGCGACTGTTCAGACATAAGATCACCTGCCTCTTTCATCCGGACTCTAACCGTTGGTACTGGGATCTCACCAGTTCAGCCGGCATGCGAACCAACGCACACACGGGTCGCGGACTCATCGGCGTGGTCGCAGGCACCTCGCCTGCGCCACGGCACCCCTTTGGCACCGCCCGATTCACCGCCAGTGGGGAATTTCACCCCGCCCTGAAACAGCAATTGCAAGTGTAGCACCAGTAGGCTTTCGCGCAAGTATGCCGAGGGTAATTTATGGTGGGGATCAGCTGCCGCAACAACCACGTTCCCCACCCATCCCAAAGTAACGCGCTTTTCGCGGCAAAGCCGCGAAACAGCGAAAGGGACACGTATCCCCATCAACCACATTCTCCGCCCACGCCGACCTCAAGGCCGTAAACGCAGGGGATCCGGGGGCGTGACGGGGTTTCTCTCCGGAACATTCCGCAGGACGCAAAGAGGCTCCGCAACGCGAAGCGCGATGCGGAGCCTCTTTGCATGTCCGAGGACGTTCCGGAGAGAAACCCCGTCACGCCCCCGGATCCCCGGTGGGAGTTCTAGACCTTGTCGGCCTTAGTACATACCGCCGCCCTGTTGACCAGCGGTAGCAGCAGCGATAGCGTCCTCAAGCTGAGTGTTCTTGGGCACATCGGAGACGGTAGCCTCGGTGATGAGGATCAGGCTGGCGACGGAAGCAGCGTTCTGCAGGGTGACGCGGCTGACCTTGACGGGGTCGAGGACGCCCATCTCGATCATATCGCCCCACTCGCCGTTGGCAGAGTTGAGACCCTGACCGGCGGACAGCTCGGCAACCTTGTCGACCACGACAGCGCCCTCAAAACCAGCGTTCTTGGCGATGGTAGCGACCGGAGCAGTCAGAGCCTTCTTGACGATATCGACGCCAATCTTCTCCTCGGGGTCGTCGATCTCGACAGCATCGAGCGCAGGAGCAGCGTCCATGAAGGCGACGCCGCCACCGGCGACAATGCCCTCCTCGACAGCAGCGCGGGTAGCCTGCAGGGCATCCTCGACGCGATGCTTGATCTCCTTGAGCTCAGACTCGGTAGCAGCGCCGACCTTGATGACGGCAACGCCACCGGAGAGCTTGGCCAGGCGCTCCTGGAGCTTCTCACGGTCGAAGTCAGAGGTGGTGTTCTCCATCTCACCCTTGATCTGAGCGATACGAGCGTCGATGGCCTCCTTGGAGCCAGCGCCGCCGACGACGACGGTGTTGTCCTTGGAGATGGTGACGGACTTAGCGGTACCGAGCATATCGGCGGTGATGTCAGCGACCTTCACGCCCAGCTCGTCCAGGGCAGCCTGGCCACCGGTGAGGACGGCGATGTCCTCGAGGATGCGCTTGCGGCGATCGCCGTAGCCCGGGGCCTTGACGGCGCAGACGTTGAGGGCGCCACGGATCTTGTTGAGGACCAGGGTCGGCAGAGCCTCGCCGTCGATGTCCTCAGCGATGATGAGCAGGCCACGGCCAGCGCGCTGGACAGCCTCGAGAACGGGCATGATGTCCTGAACGCTGGAGATCTTCTGGTCGGTGATGAGGATGTACGGATCCTTCATCACGGCCTCCATGCGGTCGTTGTCCGTGACGAAGTAAGCGGAGACATAGCCCTTATCAAACTGCATGCCCTCGACGGTGTCGATGGTGATGTCGAACGTCTGGGAATCCTCGACGGTGATGACGCCGTCCTTGCCCACGACCTCCATGGCCTCGGCGATCTTCTCGCCGACCTCGGGGTCACCGGCGGAGATGGTACCGACGGAAGCAATCTGCTCCTTGGTCTCGACCGGCTTGGCCTGCTTCTTCATCTCGGCGACGGCGGCGTTAACGGCCTTGTCGATGCCGCGACGGATGGCCAGCGGGTTGGCGCCGGCGGCGACGTTGCGCAGACCGTCGTTGACGATGGCCTGGGCGAGCAGGGTTGCGGTGGTGGTGCCGTCACCCACGGTGTCGTTGGTCTTGGTGGCGACCTCCTTCACCAGCTGAGCTCCCATGTTCTCGATGTTATCCTCGAGCTCGATCTCCTTGGCGACGGAAACGCCGTCGTTGGTGATGGTCGGGGCACCGAACGTGCGCTGCAGAGCGACATAGCGGCCCTTGGGGCCCATGGTGACGGTAACGGCGTCGGCCAGGGTGTTGACGCCCTTGGCGAGCTTAGCGCGGGCATCGGTGTTGAACGTAATGTTCTTTGCCATAGTGGGTAATCCTCCAAAAGAAATGTGACTCGCGTCGCCGCTTCCGAGTCCTATGCGGCGGGCGCGTTCAAAGACGAATCAGAGATTCTGACGAGACTAGGCCTCGACGACAGCGTAGATGTCGTCGGCGCGCATCAGCAGATACTTCTCGCCGTCGACCTTTACCTCGTTGCCACCAAACTTACCGTAAATGACAACATCGCCGACCTGAACGTCCATGGGGATGCGCTCGCCCTTGTCGTTGACCTTACCGGCGCCAACGGCAACGATGGTGCCGCGCTGCGGCTTCTCCTGAGCGTTGCTGGCGATATACAGACCAGAAGCGGTCTTCTGCTCGGCCTCGTCGGGCTTGACCAGAACACGATCTGCAAGCGGCTTCAAAGACGACATGCTTGTCTCCTCCTTTTTGGGCCGCGTGGTTATGCCACGCGAATTAACCCTTTTTGTTTGCGTACGCGTTGAATGGTACCCACGAATGGCGGGTTATACAACACGGAGTCAAAAAATCTTATTTTTTGGCACTTAGATTTTCTGAATGCCGGGGGATAACTTAGCGATGCCTCCCGTGTGGCTCCGGAGGGGCGGGGCATAAGGTTTCCTGCTCGGGCAGTCCTGCTCGCACGAAGGCCACATTAAGTGGCCTTCGGCTCGTGCGGAACTCGCGATAAACCTTATGCCCCGCCCCTCCGGCGCCACACGGGAGCTGAGTCAACGTTATCGGGCCCGGCATTCAGAAAAGTCAGTGCAGCAAAATGGCGATGCGGATAGCGACATAGACATGATTTTCGCTGCGCGCACGGGTCCCCTAGGGAGCACCGTGCATTTTTGGGAGTATTCAGCAAGCTAGGACGGCTGCATACGCGCCGGACATACCTTATTGGTCCCAAGAACGCCTTCAGCGGGCGGTTTTGGTCGGTGGGCAGACCCCGTTGGGACAAATGGGCGTACTTCGCGCCGTACCGGAGCCCAAAATGACGTCAATCTCCGCAACGTTACTCAGCCGCAGCGGCACCGGCAGAGCTCGCGGTGCTGAATACTCCGTTTTTTGCACGGCACGGGCGGGGGTACATCAGGATCAGGAAGAACATCCCAGCCTTTTTATGCAATCCTGTAATGGGAAGTATGCAAAACACCAAGAAACAGCATTGCTGATGTCCAAATTGAACGCGCGGGACACCAGCGCCTCCACCCTGCGCCCAAATCCAGCAGAGCGGGGACGCTCCCAACGGACCCCCATCGGCAAACAAACGCGGCTCGAGCGCCATCCCAAAATAGGCTGCACGAGCCGCGTTTAACGGTACGATATGAATATTAGCGCTCGTAGATCAGGTTGCCGGCTAGGTAGGTGGCCTGAACCTTGGTGGCCTGGAGCTCTTGGGGGTCGATGGTGAGCGGGTTTTGGTCCAGGACTACCAGGTCGGCATACTTGCCGGGCTCCAAGCTGCCGAGGTTTTGCTCGTCGCCCGCTGCATAGGCGCTGCCCAGGGTGTAGTTGCGCAGGGCCGTTGCCGCGTCGATACGCTCGCTCGGTAACCAGCCGCCCTCGGGCCAGTGGCTTTTGGGGTCTTGGCGCGTGATAGCCGTGTAGAGCACGTTCATGCTGGTAACGGGCGTGATAGGGCTGTCGGTACCGAAGGCTTGGCGAATGCCGCGCTGCTTATAGGTTGCGAACGGCCACATGATGCGGCTGCGCTCCAGGCCCAGATCGCGCTCCGGTCCACCCGGGTCGAGTGTAATGTGGCAGGGCTGGCTCGAAGCAACCACGTTGAGCTTGCGCAAGCGGTCGATGTCCTCGGGCAGGAGGTTCTCCAGGTGCTCGAGCGTGTTATGGCCGTGCTGAGGCAGGCCGTACAGATCGGCCGCTTCCTCGAAGATATCCAGCGCGGCATGAATCGCACCGTCACCAATGACGTGGATGCGCACGGTGTGACCGCGCTCCGCAGCCGCCAGAACCAGTTTGCGCATGCGCTCAGCCGGAACCGTCAGACGGCCCTGGTCGCCCGGGAACCGCGGATTGGTATAGGGCTCGGTGAGATATGCCGTGTGTTCGCTCGACACGCCGTCGAAGAACTGCTTGAAACCCGGCGCCGAAAGCAGCGCGTTGTTCGCGTAACGTACCTGGAGCTCTTCTAGACGCGACTGGTCATCCAGCAGCGTGGGGAACAGATGGGCACGAATGCCCAGCTTGCCGGCCGTCTGCAGTTTGTCGTAGACATCGTCGCGGATAAAATCGCAGCCCGGCATGGGCATGAGCGACATATCGCAGATCGAGGTGATGCCCTGCTCGGCCATGCGCCTCATTTGATCGGCGTAGGCGCTTGCGATACGGTCTTCGCCCAGCCACTCAAGGCAGCGCGGCAACAGCTGCATGGCAGCCGCTTCGTGAGCAATGCCCGTGAGCTCGCCGTTTGCGTCCTTGTCGTAGCTGCCGCCCGCTGGCGGCTCGCTGTCGCGCGTGACGCCGAGCGCCTCGAGTGCGCGGCTGTTGAGCCAAAGCGTGTGCCCGTCGCCCGAATACATAGCGCAGGGACGATCGGGGAATGCCGCATCGAGCGACGCCTTGGTAGGATGCTCGGGCGGGTCCCAACGGTAGTCGCGCCAGCCCTGCGTCACAACCCAAGCGTCGTCGGGCAGATCCTGGGAAAACTCGAGCGCGTGCCGCACCAGCGCCGCCTCGGACGTGCCCATATCCATGAGCATGTACGGCGAGGAACCGACCGAGGTATGGAAGAAGTGCAGATGAGCGTCATGGAAACCGGGGCAGACAAACTGCTCGCCGTAATCGATAACCGGCGTGGCGGCAGGCGCGGCGGCGACTACGTCATCGGGCTTGCCGACTGCGACGATACGGTCGTCTGCGATAGCAATCGCCAGCTCGCGGGCGGTATCGACGCCGCCTTGCGCGGTAAAGACGTTCTTGGAGCGGATAATCCGATCGACATGTTGCATGGGCATCCCCATCTCTGGCAAGAAATACAACACCCCCGAGTGTACTCCCCCGCCCTTGCAACAAAACCCCAAGCGGCAAACGGCAGCTTTGCCAGGCCAAGTGGCAGGTGGCATACTGGAAAGAGCTTGTACGATTTTGCGATAAACCAGTAAGGAGCAAATCGACCATGACGAAGACCAAGGCACAGCAGATTATGGCGGCGACCGAGGCTCGCGCGGCTGACGACGTCACCGCGGCCATCCGAGATATCGCCGCCGAGTTTGAGCCCTACATCATCAAGCAGCGCCGGCACTTCCATAAGCACCCGGATCTGAGCCTCGCCGAAGAGCGCACGACTTCTGACATCGCCAACCAGCTCGACGCCATGAATATCCCCTACGAGCGCCCCCTTAAGACGGGTCTGGTGGCGACCCTTCGCGGCACCGCGCCCGACGCCTATCGCGAGGACGGCACGCCGCGCCGCCGCATCCTGCTGCGCGCGGATATCGACGCCCTGCCCGTCACCGAGCAGACCGGCGAGGAGTTCGCCAGCGTCAACGAGGGCTGCATGCACGCCTGCGGCCACGACTGCCACATCGCCATGATGCTCGGCACGCTGCAGATCCTGCGCCATATGACCGACGATATCCACGGCGAGGTCCGCATCGTCTTCCAGCCCAGCGAGGAAAACGGCCAAGGCGCGAAACTCATGATCGGCACGGGCGTGCTCGACGGCGTCGATGGCGCCTACGCCGCGCACATCTGGAGCGAGGTCGACGCCGGCACCGTAAGCTGCGAGCCCGGCCCGCGCATGGCCAATACCGACTGGTTCCGCATCGATGTCCGCGGCACCTCGTGCCACGGCGCCATGCCCCAGCGCGGCCACGACGCCGTCATGGTTGCCGCCGAGATCGTCAATGCCCTGCAGACCATCGTCTCGCGCGAAATCAGCCCCTACGAGCCGGCCGTCATCACCGTCGGCGAGCTGCATGGCGGCACCGCGCGCAACGTTATCGCCGGCACGGCCTACCTCGCCGGCACGGTGCGCACCTACGGCGATTCGACCCACGAGGAAATGCCGGAGCTTATGCGCCGCATCGTGGAGCATACTGCGGCCGCCTTGGGCGCCGAGGCAGAGCTCACCGACTACACCATCGCCAACTACAAGGTCGAAAACGACGCGGGCTCGAGCGAGCGCTGCCGTCAGGCTGTAATTAAGTGTCTGGGCCCCGCCGGCCAAGGCCATTATCGCGGCACGCTTTCGGGCGAGGATTTTTCGGAGTACCTGCGCCGCGTACCGGGCGTGCTCGCCTTTGTAGGTACGCGCAACCCCAAGATTGGCGCCACGTACGCCCAACATTCCTGCTTTTACAAGATCGACGAGAGCGTGCTGGCCAAGGGCTCCATGGTGGCAGCCCAGTATGCTATCGACTTTTTGGCCGAGCCCACGCAAGAGGAGCTCGACGGCCCCGCGATTACCGCGGTCGCCGAAACCAACCCCGATCTGGCCGCCAAGTTGCGCTCTGCCAAGGCGACGACCGCCGAGGCTCGTGACGCCATCCATGATGCCCGCACGGCCCGCCATGCCGCGATCAAGGGCATCCACGAAGCCCGCGCCGCCGCTCGTCACGAGGATAAGCACGGCGAGTAGTCGTCACGCCCATCCATAACAGTCTGGCTATAGCAAAGCGGGGGCGGACGTTTCGAAACGTCCGCCCCGCTCATTTGTCAAGCGCTATTTCTACCATTTCTACCCCGTCCCCAAATGGCAGGCAGCATGGCTACTCGTCCTGAGAGTCCTCGTCGGAACTTGACTCAGACTCGGGCTCAGGCTCAGGATCGGGCACAGGCGCCGGCTCAGGTGCAGACGCAGGCGCCGGCTCAGGCACAGGCGCTGTCTCGGGCGCGGGCTCGGGTGCAGGCGTGGGCGCAACATCCGGAGCGCTGTAACCCGAAGGAGCGGACTTCTTCTCAAAGGGCAATACAAAAGTCAGGACGTCGTCCTTGTCATCGTCGGCCCACTCGCTTGCATAACGTGCAACCCAATAGCCAACGGCACGGAATTTGAGCATCTTGCCAAAGACCGTAAGAAATACGGTAACGAAAGCGATCAGCACCAGGAACAGCACGAGCGTGATGCCGCCGCCGGCAACAATCGCCTCAATACCCGTAGGACGATAGTAGTAGCTATACATCCCGACAGAGGCAATGGCACCAAAGATGGCTGTCAAGATCCATGTGACAACGTTGGCGACCAGGCCCGTCAAAAACTCGGGAAGCCACGAAGCACAGAACAGCTTGGTCTTGTTGTTCTTAAAGGCCGCCCAGACCTTATCGAGCGAAAACGCGCTCTCGACGCGACCGGTCACCGCGAAGTGCATCACGGCAATGTCGGCGAACATCTTAAAGAAAACCCCCAGGACCGCCGTGGCAATCATAGCCAGAACGAGCAGGCCAAGCGAGCCAAACAGCGCAGCCTCGAGCGCATAAGAGCCGTAATACGAATACGAGCCCGCGGCGCCAATTACCACGCTCTCCACCAGCGAAAGCACTACACCGATAACGGGAATGGCAGCGATAACCTCGAGCACAACCGAAATAACGCTCGAAAAGACTCCAAGGCCAAACGATGTGGAACGCATCAACGGACGATCCATACCGTCTTCAATCTTAAGCGACAGATCGCGACCCCACTCGATGCCAAAGCCCGAACCGCACACGCTCGCCACGTAGGCAGCCAAAAAGCCGATGGCAGCTGCAATACCGCCGATAACGGGGATGAACAGAACGAGTACCGACACGACACAGATAAGCGCCGGCAAAAAAGCAATCTGGCACACGCGCTGCAGCACGCCCGGAGTCTTGGTCATATCCTCAAACGCCTGAGCCACACAGCCCTTGGACGCGTTCATGGGAGGCTGAGGGACAAATTGCTGAGGCTGACCCTGAGGGGCGGAGGCTGCAGCACCAGCATTAGGGGCACCGCACACGCCGCAGAACTTGTCGTTATCTCCCATAGGAGCGCCACACTGCGAACAGAACATCGAAATCATCCCTTCGTATCTAGAGCGAATCACCTGGATCGCAAACGATGTCTTTGGCATCATTATCACCCAATGTGAGGACAAATACTCTTAGACGACGTATTTGCAACGCGCGAGGCGCTTTTCGATTGTTTGATGAATGCGTTCGCGCTAGTTCGTGCCGCGGAAACCCTTGCCGACAATCTCGGAACTGTCGACGATCGTGATAAAGGCACCCGGATCGACCTCGCGCGCATAACGGCGCAGCTGCACGGCCTCGCGACGGCTCAGCACGCTCATGATTACCGTCACGCACTTGCCCGAGAAGGCACCGTAGCCGCGACTGATGGTCGCCGTACGGTTGAGATGCTTGACGATAAACTCCTCGACCTTAAGGGGCTCGGAGCAAATGACCGTGCAGACCTTACGAAGATGAATGCTCTCGATGGCCTTGTCGACCACAAGCGTCTTGGCAAACAGGCCAAGTACGCAATACAGACCGACACGTGGGCCATACAAAAAGGCCGCGATGGTCACGATGCCGATATCGACCAACAGCAGTGCGCGGCCAATCTCGAGCGTGGTGCGGCGCTTGAGAATCATAGCGAGAATGTCCGTGCCGCCCGTCGAGGCGCCAATATCAAAGACGATGGCGCTGCCGAGCGCCGGCAGAATCACGGCAAAGCACAGGTCGAGCCACATATCGCCCGTCATCGAGACATCGGTCGGAATAAAGAGCTCAAAAAGCGAAACATAGGCGGACAGTGCAAACGAGGCGAAGACGCTCCACAGGATTGCCTTGCGCTCCAAAAAGATAAATCCCAAGACGACGAGAACCGCGTTGATAATCCACATAAAGACGCCGACGGGCAGGGTCGGGAACAGCGTGGACAGAATGACCGACACGCCCGAGGTGCCGCCAAAAGCAAAGTGATTAGGGGTTTTAAACGCAACGATGGCAAAGGCCGTAAGAATCAGGCCCAGATTGAGCTCGGCGAAAAAGCGCGGGAAGCCTGGCTCCTGGCTGCGCTTTTGGCCGGCACGCTCACCGCGCTCGATATCGGTGCGATCGACCACGCGCTCCATCGGCACCACGGGAGGACGATGTAGCTCCTCGGCAGCTCGCGATGCCGCCTCTGCCGCGGCAGCCTCAATCGCCCATGCCTGGCTTTCTGTTTCGTGCTCGTCAGCCATTACGGCAACCCCTCGTTAACAATTTGGAAACAATGCGCCCATTAGGGTAACGCGGAACGCGACGATTGCAACCCCTAGTTAGACGAGCGGTATGCCTACATCGGGGGCATACAAATAACGGCCGGCCGCACATACATCCATGCGACCGGCCGTTTGACGTTTTCGCAGATAAAACCTGCCAAAATAAACATCCCTTTTTGGTAGGTTACTCGTGCTGGTTGGTGCGGTGCTCGTACTCCTCGGGGGTGATGACATCCTCGATGCGCAGGTTGACGCCTGCCACCTCAAGGCCGGTCATCGCAGCCAGACGCTCGGTCACGCGCGCCTTAACGTCGTCGAAAATCGCGGGCGCGTAGGCGCCGTACTCGATAATGACGGAAATGTTGACGACCACACGGTTGTCATCGGTGACCTCGACCGTCACGCCCTTGGTCAGATTCTCGGCACCGAACTGCTCCTGCACAAAGTGCATGAGGTTGCCCTTCATGCCCAGGACGTGCGGCACCTCGCGGGTGGCCATGGCGACGATCTTCTCGATCACGCCGTTGGAATAGGTCAGCGAATCCTCGGACTCGTCCGCCTCCTCGTCATCCTCGTCCGCCTCGTCTTCGGACTCTGCCTCGACGAGCGCCTCGTCCTCGAGCGTTACGTCCTCGGCCTCGGCGGTGACGGTCTCGTCTGCCTCGAGCTCGGTATCGGCCACATCGACCTTCGTGTTAAAAGCCATGGTTCCTCCTTATGCCCACCGCACACGCGGCGGTCGAATACATGCTAGCGGCCGTTAAACAGACGGCCGAAGAAGTTGACGATCCCGTTCCTGTCTCTTATACACATC
>UQNU01000021.1 GCA_900542555.1 uncultured Collinsella sp. | reverse complement strand
AAAGGGCGCTGACCTTCTGGTCGCGCCCTTGAAATTGAACGTCAGATTGCCGCTTGGGGCCGTTTGCAGCGTCGAGCGGTTTCGCGGTTTGGTAAAACCGCGTAACTATAAAGCTTCCAGAGCACTTGCGATGCGCTTCATGGCGGCGTCGGCGGCCGGTTGGTCCGGAGCCTCAGCCAGCACGCGAATCACCGATTCGGTTCCGCTCTTGCGTACCAGCACGCGGCCCTCGCCCGCCAGCGCGGCCTCGGCCTCGGCGATCGCATTCTGCACGCCCATGTTCTCGAGCGCGGCATCCTTGTCGACCACGCGCACGGCAACCTGCGCCTGCGGCAGCAACTTGCACGGAGCCGTAAGCTGCGAGAGCGTCTCGCGCTCGGCACGAATCACTTCCATCACACGCAGCGAGGTCATAATGCCGTCGCCCGTGCGCTCGATATCGCCAAAGATCGTATGGCCCGTCTGCTCGCCGCCCAGGCTGTAGCCGCCCTCGCGCATCTTGGCATACACGTGACGGTCGCCCACGCCGCTGGTCACGGCGCTCAGGCCGGCAAGCTCCAGCGATTTGATCAGGCCAAAGTTGCTGGCGATCGTCGGCACCACGGTACCGCCCGAGAGGCGCCCGTGCTTGTTCAGATACACGCCGCACACGTACAGGATCTGATCGCCGTCGACCACGCGGCCGCGCTCGTCCACGGCCAGGCAGCGGTCGGCATCACCGTCGTAGGCAAAGCCCACATCCAGGCCCTGCTCCACCACGTGGCGCTGCAGGCGCTCCATATGCGTAGAGCCGCAGTCAACGTTGATGTTAAAGCCATCGGGCGCGGCATTGATCACGCGCACATCGGCGCCCAGCGCGTCGAACACCGGCTTGGCCACCGAGGACGCCGAACCGTTGGCGCAGTCGATGCCGATCTTGACGCCCTGCAGCGAAAAGTTCGCGCTCGCGATGAGCGAGGCAATATAGCGGTTGCGACCCTGCATGTAGTCCACCGTTGCGCCGATGTGGTTGCCCGTGGCCAGCGGCACCTCGCTCTTGCCATCGATATAGTCCTCGATGAGCTCCAGCACGTCCTCGTCCATCTTGAAGCCGTCGCTGTTAACGAGCTTAATGCCGTTATCGCAAAACGGGTTGTGGCTCGCGCTGATCATGATGCCGCAATCGAAGCAGCCCTCCACGGTCTGATGCGCCACGCCCGGCGTTGGGATCACGTGCAGCATATATGCGTCCGCACCGCTTGCGACCAGGCCACTCACCAGCGCCGCCTCGAACATGTAGCTCGAACGACGCGTGTCCTTGCCCACGATCACGCGTGCCTTGCGCTCGCGGTTGGCGCCGTAATACCAGCCCACAAAGCGGCCGATCTTGTACGCATGCTCCACGGTCAGCCCAACGTTGGCCTCGCCGCGAAATCCGTCGGTGCCAAAGTACTTCATATCTTACTTATCCTGTTCGAACGTTTGAGCGGTTGGCGTGGTACGAACCTTAAGCTCTTTGTGCCCAGAGTCCTTCGAAGTCGTGACCGTGTACTCGACCTTTATGTCTTGTCCAAGAAGCATGTGGACACCGCCCCATGCAACCTTCAAGCCATCGTGCGTCGCTTCGTTCATCTCGATAGAACCGGAGCCCGAAGTCTTAATATCCGAAATGCTGCCTCCCGCAGGAGCATAGAGATAAAGCCTCAGCACCTCATCATCAATATCCTGGCTAATGCCGTTATGGCCCTGGAAATAGCCAGGCATCTCGGCCTTCTCCTGAGGGGTCATCGTGTTCTTGAGCGAGGTGGTCACTCGATACGTCGTCGAGCCATCGGCATTTTCAACCGAAGAATCGATGGTGACTCGCTTATCGAGGAACCAATCCATCTTTGAATAGCTGTAGTTGTTCACATAGACGCCCAAGATCGGAGCCTCCGACGTATCGGTTTGGAGAGCGCCCGATATTCCAAGAGCCTTCGCGGCCTTTTCCTCGTCATCATTTCTCGAATACATGAGGATGCGACCCTCGGAAGCACCCTTTTCGATGGCGGCAGCAATCTTAGTAATATCGCTGGAGCCCAGTTCGTCCACGATCTTGTTAAAAGCTGATCCGGCAACCGCCGCAAAAATGGCGTCCTGTTCCTCTACCGGGTAATTCCAATAAATATCGTGCAGCAGCACCTTTGCGGCGTTACTTCCATCAACGACGGTGCCGTCAGGAAGCTGTGTGCCGCCTACAACGCCGAGCATATACTGCAAAAATACCGGATCGACTGCAAATACGCCGTCGATGTCATCTCCGACAATGGCCTTCTGCATATCGCTGGCAAGCTGAGCCGCACGCGGATAATCAGGCGTCATCGTAACGTCGCCCATCGTGTATCCGAGCGTGTTGAATCCGGTCAGGCCCCATCCGGTCGTGAACAAGTTTGCCTCTTCATCGGTGATGGGAAGCGGGCTCAAAGGCTCTTTCATCATGTCGACTTTGACAAAATCGCCCAGTTCGAGCTTACCGTCAGTCACCGACATCACGCCGCGAGAACCGGGGAAACCGCCGCAGGCGCGGATCTCGACATTGCTCATCGCGAGCACAAGGTAATGACGCGTCTGACCGTTGGCGCCGAGCATCTGGGGAAGGACGGGGGCAACCTTCTCCGCCGCGTCAACCGCGCCGTTGAGGGTGGCAAAGCCGTCCTTGGCCTTATCGACCAGCTCGGTCACCTGGGAAATATGAGTATCGCCAATGCCCTGGACCTTCTCGTTGGCGCTCTTGAACACCTTCGAGCTGCTGGAAAGCGAATCGGCGACCGCCTGCAGCGCGGACACGTTAATCATGCCGTCCTGGAACAGCTTGCCGGGCGTAGCCTGCGAAAGGTTATCGGCCATGGGAACCAGCGCATTGCTCGAAACATCGGACAGGGCGTCAATCATGGTGCGGGCTGCGTTGATGTCACTGCCATACACCGGGATAAACGAAGCCGCCGTCCACAGCGGGCTCGAAGTCTCCGCCTTCATGCTGTCGCAGAGCTCATCGATCTTCTTCGCGTCGTCAGGCAGCGTCGAAAAATCGCCCGACATGACCTTGTCCTTAAGGCCACCGACGATCTCGACAGCCTCCTTCGCTTCACTCTTTACGGTCTTTGCCGAGTTAAGCAGCATAAAGCCGCTTGCGCCAAACGCAACGAGAAGCACAGCGACCACAGCGGCAATAATGGCGCCGGTGTGACGCTTTTTGCGCTCGCCCTTGCGATGGCGATGACGGACCAGACCGTCAGAGGTCGAACTCGACGAAGCGTCGCCACCGTAGTTCAAGCCAAAATCGTAATAATCTTCCTTGGAACCCGAGCCCGCAAACTCGGCACCGCTATCATCCAGGCGGGCGAACGTACCAGTCTCGGAGGCGCCGGTGTAAATCGTGCCAAGGTTACCCGTAAGCCCCGCGCCACCGGCAGAGGGAGTATTGTTGGCGGCCTTGCCGGCATTAACGTTGCCGGCGCCATTCGCGGCGTTGGCAGCACCTGCGTTGTTCGCAGGCACCGAAGGAGCCCCGCTCGGCTGCGACGTGGAGGTTGCACCGCCCGCAAAGACATTCCCTTTTGCACGGCCGGTCTTTTTTGCCTTTTGAGACTGCTCGTACAGAGCGGTAAACATCGCCGTCTCGCCCGGGGACACGCGCTTACCGGAACCGCCCTGTCCAGCGCCGCCCGGCATGCCGGCCTTACCAGCCCCGTTCGGACGCGGCGGAACTGCAGGACGGCCGCTATCGCTGCCCTTAAAGTGATTACCAGCCATAAAGAAATCCTCGCAATTGAGTCGCAATGAAAAAGTCCATAACGTTACTAGTTTATGGCATTTTGAGCATCGACAGCTAAACTCCAGACACGGACATCAATTGGCGAAAATGCGGCACAACACCTTTTCTGTCTTGGCGGCGGCGTCAACTACACCGTGAGGAACATCATCACGATGATCATGGCAAAGCCGATAAGGTCGGTCGGCAAAAACACCGTGCCCAGCATAACGGCGCTGGTGATGGTCGCCGAAACCGGCTCCACAGTTCCGATGAGGCTCGCACGCACCGAGCCGATGTCCTTAACGCCCTGCATATAGAGCATGTAAGCAAAAAACGAGCCGATAACCACGAACACCGCGAGCGCCTCGATACCGGCGGCATCGAGCGCCGGCATATGCGCCCAGGGCTGCACGAAGACACATGAGACCACGCCCGCCGTGAGCATTGCCGAGCCCGTGACGATGGGGCTACCGTATTCGGGCAGGATCTTGGCGGGAATCACCGCCATACACGCGGCGCTGACCGCACACATAAGACCTGCTGCCAGGCCAAGCGGCGAGATATTCAGGCTGGTGGGGTCGCCGCCGGTGGCGATTAAAAAGGTTCCACCCAGAGCCAGGCCAATGCCGATGACTTCGCGAGTACGCGGCATGCGGCGATCGATCGCGCAGGTGTAGCCCATGATGATAACGAGCTGCAGGCACTGGAGCACCGTCGCGGTTCCGGCGTTCGTCAGGCGCACGGCCGAAAGATAGCAAAACTGGTTGAACAGCAGGCCAAAGGCGGTAAAGAGCAGCAGCTGCTTGCAATCGGCGGGTGTGGTCCAGAGCTTAATCAGGCGCTCGCGGTCGCGCGTAACAACCACGGCCATAAAGAGTAGACCGGCGAGAATCTGACGCACGCTCATAAGCCACAAGGTGTCGACGTGGTAGATATCGAACAGAAAGCTCGCGCTGGTGCCCGAGAAGCCCCAAAACGAACCGCCCACCAGCGTAGCCAAGACGCCCGTGATCATCTTGCGCGACGACGCATCGTTAAGGCGCTCGCGCCAGGCGCGACGGGTGTTGCGGCTGAGCTCGTCGGTGCCCTCGGGCACATCAATGTTCGATATATCGGTCATCGGCACCGAAGCCCCTGTGCCTTCGACCTGCTCGACACACTCTTTGCTCATTCCACTCCCCCGAAACAGCTTGGAAACAATTCGGCTTACCTTACCACGGCGAAGGCACCAGCTGGAGGCTTGTCCGCTTATCGGTAGGACAATTCCGCAGGCGTCTTTCCATAGCTCGATACCGCAATGGCCTTGCATTATGCGACAGCCAAATCGCGGCAGCAGGCACTTTTGAGATGGATATGACAAAGCCCCCGAATTCCACAATGTAAGCGATTTTTAAAAATGTTCTTGCCACCGAGTTCAGGCTCCGTTATATTATCCCTTGCGCGCATGCGCACCCTTGATCGGGCGTTTAGCTCAGGGGGAGAGCGCTTCCCTGACACGGAAGAGGTCAGAAGTTCAAATCTTCTAACGCCCACCAAATGTTCGCAGCTCAGAGGCTATGTCCTCTGAGCTGTTTTGTTTTGCTACCAAGCACGCCGTCAAATATGCCAGCAAATATTGATCCAAGGTCCCCGTAGAGGTGCCGGCAGGTTGCATACGTCCTGGCCGACCGTGACCGCAACATGTTGGTCAAGCATAATCTTTTGGATTCTTTTGGCGTGAGCGGCTTGGTTTTGGTAGGATTTGTCAGCGGCTTGACTAAGGGGGTTTTATAACTGCCATGCAGGTAGCCGTGTTGGTAACGTTTTACCGACTTGCCAAGAACCCCTCATTTTTAATGCGTCTGCAAAATGACTAATTGCTTTGACCTGCTGAAACACTATATGTTGTGTTTGACCTAAAAAAAGAATACAGGATATAGATGCGTCTTTGTCGTATGATAGATGGCGGACAGAGAACGAAGACCTTATTCGTCCCATTTGGACACGCCTTTGAGCCGCTTGATCGGTCGCGAGGATTGTCCGCATGAGGACCTATGGTTTATCGAGAACACAGATTGCGCGACGGCGCCGCAAGACAGGGGCAAGCCCTGCCGGGCATCGTTTGGCTCTGAAGCGCAATGAGGCTACGACGCGAAAGAGGCAAGAGGATGAAGATCATCAAGCGCAGCGGCACCGAGGTTGTCTTTGACATCGATAAGATCGTCAATGCCATCCGCGCCGCAAACTTGGAGGTCGAGGAGAGCTCTCGTCTTACCGACCGCCAGGTGGTTTACGCGGCACAAAACGTCGCCGAGGCATGCGAGAACGCGGGCCACACCGTGTCGGTCGAGGAGATTCAGGATCTGGTCGAGGACGAGATCATGCGTCTCGACTGCTACGAGGTTGCCCGCCATTACATCATCTATCGCTATGTTCAGAGCCTGAAGCGCCAGAAGAACACGACCGACGACAAGATTCTGTCGCTCATCGAGTGCAACAACGAAGAGGTCAAGCAGGAGAACTCCAACAAGAACCCGACTGTCAACTCCGTTCAGCGCGATTATATGGCCGGCGAGATTTCCAAGGACCTGACCCAGCGCGTGCTGCTGCCCCAGGAGATTGTGGATGCCCATAATGAGGGCCTGATCCATTTCCACGATTCGGATTACTTTGCCCAGCACATGCACAACTGCGATCTGGTGAACCTGGAGGACATGCTCCAGAACGGCACGGTTATCTCGGGCACGCTGATTGAGAAGCCGCACAGCTTCTCGACCGCCTGCAACATCGCGACGCAGATTATCGCCCAGGTTGCTTCCTCCCAGTACGGTGGCCAGTCGATTTCGCTGACCCATCTTGCCCCGTTCGTCGAAGTGAGCCGTCAAAAGATTCGCGGCGAGGTCGCCCGCGAGCTCGAGGAGCTCGGCGTCTCTGCGTCTGCCGAGAAGGTCCGTGAGGTCGTTGAGGACCGTCTGCGTGACGAGATCCGTCGCGGCGTCCAGACGATTCAGTATCAGGTTGTGACCCTTATGACCACCAACGGCCAGGCGCCGTTCGTGACGGTCTTCATGTATCTCAACGAGGCTCGCTCGGCGCAGGAGAAGCACGACCTTGCCATGATCGTGGAGGAGACGCTCCGTCAGCGCTATGAGGGCGTTAAGAACGAGGCCGGCGTGTGGATCACCCCGGCGTTCCCCAAGCTTATCTATGTGCTCGAGGACGATAACGTTTACGAGGATTCCCCGTACTTCTACCTGACTCAGCTGGCTGCGAAGTGCACCGCCAAGCGCATGGTGCCCGACTACATCTCTGAGAAGAAGATGCGCGAGCTCAAGCTGTCGAAGGGCGAGACCGCGGGCAACGGCGACTGCTATACCTGCATGGGTTGCCGTAGCTTCCTGACGCCCGACCGCTCCGGTAACGGATTTAACAACGTGGCCAACGCGCTGAACTATGACCCGAACAAGCCCAAGTACTACGGTCGCTTTAACCAGGGCGTTGTGACCATCAACCTGCCCGATGTCGCGCTGAGCTCGCATCAGGACATGGACAAGTTCTGGAAGATCTTCGACGAGCGCCTTGAGCTGTGCCACCGCGCCCTGTTGTGCCGTCATGAGCGTCTGATGGGTACGCTTTCGGATGCCGCACCGATTCTTTGGCAGTACGGTGCCCTCGCCCGTCTGAAGAAGGGCGAGACGATCGACAAGCTGCTCGTGGGCGGATACTCCACCATTAGTCTGGGTTATGCCGGCCTGTATGAGTGCGTCAAGTACATGACGGGCCACAGCCACACCGAGAAGGAGGGCACGCCCTTTGCCATGGCCGTCATGCAGCGCATGAACGACAAGTGCGCCGAGTGGAAGGCTGCGAGCGACATCGATTTCTCGCTGTACGGCACGCCGTTGGAGTCGACGACCTACAAGTTCGCCAAGTGCCTGCAGCGTCGTTTTGGCATTATCCCGGGCGTGACGGACAAGGGCTACATCACCAACAGCTACCACGTCCACGTGTCCGAGGAGATCGACGCCTTCGATAAGCTTAAGTTTGAGGGCATGTTCCAGCAGCTTTCGCCGGGCGGTGCCATCTCCTACGTCGAGGTTCCCAACATGCAGGACAACCTCAAGGCTGTCATTCGCGTGATGCAGTACATCTACGACAACATCATGTACGCCGAGCTCAACACCAAGAGCGACTACTGCCAGGTGTGCGGCTACGACGGTGAGATCAAGATTGTCGAGGATGACGGCAAGCTGGTGTGGGAGTGCCCCAACTGCGGCAACCGCGATCAGGAGAAGATGAACGTCGCCCGTCGTACGTGCGGCTACATCGGTACTCAATTCTGGAACCAGGGTCGAACCGAGGAGATCCGCGACCGCGTGCTGCATCTCTAATAACCATCCCAGGCCGCCCCGTAGCGAGGCCCTGGACCTTTACTCGCTATTTCGGACAGTCCTGGCTCACGACGGAGGCGCCACTGGCGCCTCCTGTTCGTGCGGAACTCATATCGAGCAAAGGTCCGGGGCCTCGCTACGGGGTGGCCAAGTTGACGTAGCGGAGATGCAGCTCGCAGTCTGCTCACTCCTCGAAGTTCTTAGCGGAAATAATTCGAGCTGCAGCAGCGATTTACTTGCGATGACGGTTGAGCTGCAACAAAGTTTTTATTGGACCTCGAACCCTATACTCGATGTTCGTTTCGTTCATTGAGTTGCCTTTTGCATGAGGCCGGGACATATCGTCCCGACCGCAGTTTCGCAGGCCGCAGGCCGAGAATGTTTGAGGACGGGATGATATGTCCCGGCCTCCCGGGAGAGTTACCTATGAACTACGCGAATATTAAGTATTTCGACATTGCTGATGGGGAAGGCGTTCGTACTTCTCTGTTTGTGAGCGGGTGCCGTCGTGGGTGCAAGAACTGCTTTAACTCTGTCGCGTGGGACTTTGCTGCGGGTGAGCCGTTCGATCGTGCCGTCGAGGACAAGATTATCGAGAGCCTCGACCATCCCTTTATCGATGGCCTGACGATTCTGGGCGGCGAGCCTATGGAGCCCGAGAATCAGGCGGGGCTTGTTGACTTTATCGAACGCGTGCGTGCGGCCTATCCCGCGGGGTCGGGCAAGACCATTTGGTGCTTTACCGGCGACGTGCTCGAGGAGCTTATGCCGGGTGGTCGTCACCATACCGAGGTGACGGACCGTATCCTTGCCTGCCTCGACATGTTGGTGGACGGCCCGTTCGTTCAGGATCTGTACGATATCTCGTTGCGCTTTAGGGGCTCGAGCAATCAGCGCGTGATTGATATGAACGCCACGCGCGCCCGTGCTGTGCGCGAGGGCGTTGCGCTTTGCGACGCTGTGGAGCTTTGGCGGGACGATCCGGTCTATTCGACCCATACTATGTAGCTTGTGGCCGATGCCAAAGGGCGTGGTACCATAGCGCGAACGCAAAATCGGAAAAGTGAGGCCCAGATGGTCGATCAGGAAAAAGTCGAGACCGCCATTAAGCTGTTGCTTGAGGGCATAGGCGAGGACCCAACTCGTGAGGGCCTGCTGGAGACCCCGGCTCGCGTTGCCCGTATGTATGGTGAGATCGCCGGCGGTATGGACCAGAGTGCCGAGGAGCACCTGTCCAAAACCTTTGCCGTCGCTTCGAACGATTTGGTTATCGAGCGCGACATCACGTTCTACTCGCTGTGCGAGCACCATCTGCTGCCGTTTTATGGCAAGGCCGCCATTGGCTATATCCCTAACGGTCGGGTGGCTGGGCTTTCCAAACTCGCCCGCACGGTTGAGGTTTATGCCCGCCGTCTGCAGCTGCAGGAGCAGCTGTGTGCGCAGGTTGCCGACGCTCTCATGGATTATCTCGCTCCCCAGGGAGCGATTGTGCTCATGGAAGCCGAGCATATGTGCATGACCATGCGCGGCGTGCAAAAGCCCGGCACCAAGACCGTGACGCTCGCTCGCCGCGGCGTCTTTGAGACTGATCCCGCGCTCGAGGAGCGGTTCTTTAGGATGCTGGGCCGTTAGCATGAGGGTCGTCAACGACTTTACATCGAAGACCGATGAGGGGACGTCGCGTCGCGGCTTTATGGCTTCGGGCTTGGCTCCCTTTGGTGCCATGCCTCGCATTGATTTCATTTGCGCCAACGGGCTGTTCCGGCGGCACCTGGGTAACATTGCACAGTTGGAATCGGGGCGCATCTTCTGCCGCCACGGTATTGACCATCTTCTCGATGTCGCTCGCATTATGTGGATCAAGAATCTCGAGGAACAGCTCGAATTTGACCGTGAGGTCATCTACGCCACGGCACTTCTTCACGATATCGGCAAAGATGAACAGTATGAATCGGGTATATCCCATGATGTTGCAAGCGAACGCGTCGCTGATGCGATTCTCGGCGGCATGCCCGATGATGTGGCGTTTGAGCCGGCCGATGCCGCAGCCATTAAGACGGCCATTCTGGGCCATCGAAAGCTGCGTGTGAACAGCCAACCGCTTGAGCGTCTGCTCTATGCAGCCGACAAAGCGTCGCGCGCCTGCTTTGCATGCCCCGCGCGCAATGCTTGCAACTGGAGCGATGATAAAAAGAACCTGTCGATTCGCGTGTAGTTAGTTTGCGCGGTCGGGGTTCTAAACGAAGGAGACGATCGCGATGAGCAACAAGAAACTGCCCGAGAATGCAACCAAGACTGAAGGCGCCGAGCTCGCCCGCCGTGGAAGGGGCGAAATATCCACCGCAACGGCGGTGCCCCACGTGAGTTATGACGATCTGCGCCATGCTGACCGCATTACTATCGACGGTCTTGAGGTCTTTGCCAACCACGGCGTGTATCCCGAAGAGAATGCGCTGGGCCAGAAGTTCATCGTGTCCTTGGTGCTCTATGCCGACCTGCGTGCAGCGGGGGAGCACGATAACCTGGACGCTTCGATTGACTACGGCTCGGTGTGCCACGATGTCGATGGCTATCTGCGCGAGCATACGTTTAAACTCATCGAGGCGGCAGCCGAGGGTGTGGCCCAGATGCTGCTGCGTCGTTACCCCTTGCTGCTTGGCGTGCGTGTTAAGCTCGATAAGCCTTGGGCTCCCGTCGGTCTTCCCCTGGCAAGCTGCGGCGTCGAGATCGAGCGCGTGCGCTAACCGGTTCTAATACGTCTCTATGGGCGGCTGCTTGAGCCGCTGCGATAGAGCTCTATTGTTGGGACAGTACGTGTCGAGCAGGGCGTGAAACCGCTGATTGTGGCTTGGCTCGAGCAGGTGGACGAGCTCGTGGGCGACAACCATGCCGAGACACTCGATGGGATAGGCGGCAAGTTCGCGTGCGATGCGAACGGCACCGGATTTGGGCGTGCATGAGCCCCAACGCGTTTTCATGCTACGTACGGAAACGCGGGAAACGGCGACACCCATTGCGATTTCGTACGCGCGTACCATATCGCGCAGCGCCGTGGTGACCTCGGATGCATAGAGTTGGTCGATGCGGGTCTGGAGCTCATCGGACGTCAGGCCGTCGAGGGTTGCGCGCCGCTTGGCCTGTGGGCGTTCGTTCGATTTGTCGGCACCTATAAAACTTGCGAAGGTGGCCTGCTTGGGCCGCGGTGCGGGTGACTTAAAGTTGTGATCGAGCGCATCTTGTACCGTGATGGGCTTGCCCCAAAGTGCAATGATGGACGAGGGGCTGAGCGGCTCTCGCGCGTCGCCTGACGTTGCTCGCGCTGGGCAAGCCGGCTGATAATCCGGGCGCTGTTGCGCTTCGCAAACGCTTCGATACGCTCGCGGCTGGCGCCGAGCGGTGCACTGGCGTGGACCTCACCGCTCGATGTGACGCGTAGGTTGAAGTTCTTGACGCGCTTTTTGGTAACGACGACGGGGATGGATGTGCCATCCGGTCGGGATACGGTAATCGTAAATTGCTGCGTCAAAAGCGGTCCTTCAGATTGGGGACGGGCCTGCATGTCGACCGTTCGGCATGCCGGCCCGCTCAAGGGATGTGAAATTAATAACGCTCAAAGAAGGCAAGCGCGTTGTCGCTGCAGAGCTTTTGCATCACGGTCTTGCCAAAATGCTTGGAAAGCATGTTCTGGAACTCGGGCATCTTGCTGGCGTCGGAGAGGAAAGCGGGCACCGCGGCACCGTCCCAGTCGCCGCCGAGCGCGATGACATTTTCGCCACCCAGGTCAAGCCAGTGCTCGATATGTGCCGCCAGCTGGTCGAAGGTGACGTCTGCGGCTGTCTTGTCGGTTGCGTCGTTGGATAGGAACTCGCTGCAGTAGTTGAGGCCGACGATGCCACCCATATCGCGAATGGTGCGGAACTGGTCGTCGGTAAGGTTGCGCTTAACGCCGCAAACTGCGCGGGAGTTGGAGTGGCTGGCGACGAAGGGGCGCGTGGCGTGGGCGACAACCTCGTCAAAGCACTCATCGTTGAGGTGGGAGACGTCGAGCACCATGCCGGCGTGCTCCATCTGCGTAAGCGCCTCGATGCCGGCGGCGGTGAGGCCGGCGTGGGTATCGTGTCCGCTCGCGAGCGGTCCCTGCGCATTCCAGCTGAGCGATGACATGAGTACGCCCAAGCTCTTGAGCACCTCGATCAGCGCGGGGTCCTCGGCAAAGAACGTGGCGTTTTCGATGGTGTGGATGCAGGCGACCTTGCCATCTTTGAGTGCAGGGCGAATGTCTGCCGCGCTGCGTACGTTGACCATGCGGTCGTGGTTGAGCATTGCCTGGCCGCTCATGTGCGCCATGATCTGCGCCTGGAAGCGCGCGGCGTGGGCGGTGGGAATCTCGTCGGGGACAAACGTGGCGAAGCACTGTGCCCACGGCGTGTTGCCGATCTTTGCGAGCGAGATGGCGCAGGCGTTGCCCTCGATGAGGTCGAAATCTTGCGGATGCGTTTCGTCGCCGGGGAAATAACCGTCGGTGCCGGCGGTAAAGCGCAGGTCGAGATCGAGCGTGGCCCAGCCGATTCGGTCGGCGGTGTCGCAGTGTAGGTCAAATACGGGATATGCCATGGTTCCTCCGGTTGCAGCGTTTCTTTGCAAACTGTCATTGAATTGTATGACTAGGGTATAGTTAGCGCCATATGTTCACGGCGGCCCGCGTTGTGCGCCGCCCTTATCACGGAGGTTACCATGTCCAACCAGGGCAAGAAGGTCAAGACCCATTATCGCGGCACGCTCGATGACGGCACGCAGTTCGATAGCTCCTACGATCGCGGCGAGCCGCTGGAGTTCACCTGCGGCGCCGGTCAGATGATCAAGGGCTTCGACGCCGCTGTTGTCGACATGCAGGTGGGCGAGAAGAAGACCGTGCACATTCCTGCTGCCGATGCCTACGGCGAGCACAATCCCGAGATGGTTATTACCTTCCCGGCCGAACAGGTTCCCAACATCGAGCAGATCGAGAAGGGCATGAAGCTTTTCCTGTCCACGCCGAGCGGTATGCCCGTTCCCGCCGTGGTCATCGACGTAACGCCCGAGGCTGTGACGCTCGACGCCAACCACGAGCTGGCCGGCAAGGACCTCAACTTTGATATCGAGCTCGTCGAGGTCGAGGGTTAGAGTATGCCTGAACGCTTGGTTTCGACGACATGCTTGGGAAATCTCAACGATCCGTCCTATGAACTTCTGCTTCGCCGGAAGCTGGGCGGCGTCTTTGAAGTTGACGATCTGCTGCTCGATTGGGACCAGGCTGATGTATGCGCGTTTGTGGGCGTGACGGAGCTGGGGCGCACGGTCGATGTTCGGCTGGATACTGCCGACGGCGGTCGTCTTGTCGACGGCGACGTGCTCGCCGTCGACCACACGGGTGCGGTACCCGTGGCGGTTGTCGTGCGCCTGCGCAGCGCCGAGGTTTATTTGGTCGAAGTTGACCGCATGGACCCGATTGCGCTCGCGCATGCGTGCTGGGAGATCGGCAATATGCATGCGCCGCTTTTCCGAGGCGATTCGGACGAGCATACCGTGCGCATGTATACGCCGGTGCAGCCTGTTTTGGGCCGCATGCTCCGGGGCGTCGAGGGCGTTCGGCTCTCGAGGGTTATCCGTGAACTCGATTCGGACCGGCGCTTTGCGTCGAGTGCGGCGGATGCCGTTGTGAGTATGGCTCCAGACTTTACGATCGTAAAGAAGGCGCGCGGTTAACGTGCGTATAAGTAAGACGGACTTTGAGAGGCAACTATTCAAAGTCCGTCTTTCTGTTGATGAGATGCTGTGGGGGAAAGCATATGGGTCTTGAGGGAATCAAGCTGATTGCATGCGATTTGGACGGCACATTGCTGCATCCGGGGGAGCACGAGCCGCGTTCCGAGGCCTTTGAGCTCATCGATGAACTGCATCGTCGCGGTATCGTGTTTATGCCGGCGAGCGGCCGTCAATATGCGAGCTTGCGCTACCTGTTTGCCCCGGTGGCCGATGAGCTCGCCTATGTATGCGAAAACGGAGCCCTGGTGATGAGCGAGGGGCGTGCCGTTGTCAAGCGTTCGATGGAGCGTAGCCTTGCTATGGATATCGCGAATGCCGTGGTTGCGTATCCCCATGCCGACGTGACCCTTTCATGTGAGGGACACCTCTACACCATGAGCAGCAACGATGCGTTCGTCGATCATTTGCGCTATGAGGTCCACTGCGATGTGGCGGTGGTCGATCGCCCCGAGGACATCGACGAGGACGTCATTAAGATTGCCTTCCAGACGCCCGAGGTGGATCAGCCGGCGGCCCTGGAGTATTTCGAGCGCCTCTTTAGCGACCGTGTTGACGTGATGACGTCGGGAACCGAATGGACGGACTTTATCGGTTTCGGTTCGGGCAAGGGCTCCGCGCTTGCCGATTACGGTCGTGCCCTGGGTATTTCGCCCGATGAGATGATGGCGTTTGGCGATAACGAAAACGATCGCGACATGCTCAACGTCGTGGGCCATCCCTATCTGATGGAGAGCTGCAACCCCTCTATGCGTGGCATTAACGACCGCGTCCGCTACGTGCGCACGGTCGAAGAAGAGCTGCGTCGTCTACTTGCTGAGTAGACATTTGGGACATGTCTAGAAATCTACTTTTTGCTGCAAAGTGCGGAAAGGTGGATTTTAAGGCATGTTCCAAACATCTACCTACAGTCGGGGCAGAGACCCTCGAAGATGGTGTAGTGCGACGTGACGTGCCAGCCGATTTGCTCGGACGCCTTGGCGTCGAGCTGGGCATCGAAGGGGAGCGGTACGTCGATGACGCGGCTGCACGAGGTGCAGATGATATGCGCATGCGGCTCGATCGTGCGATCGAAGCGGCTGCCGCCCGGTGTCTTGATGGAGAGGATTTCGCCGGCGTCGGCCAAGAGATTGAGATTGCGGTAGACCGTACCGCGGCTGATTTTGTCATCCTGCGCGCGCACGACGTTGTAGATTTCGTCGGCGGTGGGATGGTTATAGCTTTGGCGCACGGCGTCAAGAACCAGCTTTCGCTGCCTGGTATTCCTTCTTTGCACCGCCATGCGCCTCGCCTCTTTTCTATCAACGGTCGTAGGTAAATGATACCGTATTTAGCACACAATACTAATAATGAGGCGTGAAACCGTCTTCATTGGCAAGTGGGGCTCGGGCCTGGGCGTCTACGAGGCGAAAACGCGTTCCCATGCACTCGTAGGAGGCGTGAAGTGCCTCGAGATGAGATAGGATGTTTGCCGGAGCTCCCTGTATCTCCATCTCGACTGAGCCGTCTTCCATGTTACGCACCCAGCCGGTGAGTGCGCGTGCCTGCGCGAGGTTGGTGTTGGTAAAGCGAAAACCAACGCCTTGGACTTGTCCCGTCCAGTGCAGGAAATAGCGCAGGGGAGTGTCTTGAGTGGCCTCGTCGCTTGCGAGTACGGTAAGCCTGCGGCGCAGCTCGAGCTCGACGTTTGATGGTTTTTGAGGCTCTCGACTGCCGCCGGTGACGCTGGAGAAGAACGTATCGAAGAGGCCCATCGCTATGCCTGCTTGCCTGCGTCGGCCGGGAAGGTAATGCCGGCCTGCTGGCGCACGGCATCCATGATGCGCAGTGAGACGAGAGTGACATCGCGGTAGTGGCCAAGCTCGTGGCGTCCTGCCGGGGTCTCCCAAATCTCTTCCTTAACGTTATCGATGCCGCCGATGGCGGTGATAAAGTCTGTGAGTTCGTATTCCATAGTGTTGCTCGATTTGGGTAGGTCGAGCACGCGGCCGTTGTCGCCCTGTTCGCGCGGTGCCTCGGTCGCCGAGCCGCGTACGACATCGCCGCGATAGTCGATGCGGACGTTGCGGGGCGTGGACAGATGGTCGATCTGGATAGTGCCACGCTCGCCTTCGATCTGCGAGGGCAGCAGGTCATTCGTAATTTTGGAGTGCGCGAGCTCGACGGAGATGCGGCCTCCGCCGTAGCTGGCGAGGATGGAACCGCAGCCGTCGATGGGGCCGTGCGTGAGCTGTCGCGTGGTGGGGTCGAGCAGAGTAGTCATGCTCGTAAGGCCGGAGGGCATGCCGAAAATCTCGACCATGGGCTCGACGGCGTAGACGCCAATGTCCATGAGGGAACCCGATGCCATATTGCAGTCGAAGATATTGGTGGCGCGTCCCGCGAGAATCTCGTTGTAGCGCGAGGAATACTTGCCAAAGCGCAATGAGGCGCGGCGGATGGGGGCGATCTCGCCCAGGGCGTCCTCGATGGCGTGGAAGGCGGGATCGTGGAGGGGACGCATGGCCTCGAGGGCCACGACACCTGCTGCCTCGGCAGCGCGGAAGACTTCCAGCGCCTGTGCTTCGGTGGCGCAGAAGGGTTTCTCGACGATGACGTGCTTGCCACCGGCGATGCAGGCGAGCGCCTGCTCGTAATGGAGCGCATTGGGGCTGCCGATGTAGACGGCATCGACGCCGGCGGCTGCCGCAAGCTCATCGAGTGACGTAAAGTTTCGCTCGCCGCCGTGCTCGGCAGTAAAGGCGGCGCCGCGCTCGGCATTGCGCGAGAGCGTGCCTACGAATACGGCCTGGTCGTTGGCATTGACGACCTGAATAAAGTCGTCGGTGATCATGGACGTGCCGATGGTTGCGATACGCAGCATGTGTCCCCCTTGCGTTGTTTGGCCTACAGGACGAGTGTAGCGCGGGAGGACACAAAAGCGTGCGAAAACGCCGTTACAGGTCGCTCTCGTTAAAGCCGGTGTCGATATCGAGGTTACTGCCGTCGGCCGCCGTGGTGGCGAGCTCATCGCCGCGCTCGTTGAGCTCGTGGCCGGCGTGGCCCTTAACCCAGATGAACTCCACCTTATGCTTGCTCCTTGCGGCAAGCAGGCGCTCCCACAGGTCACGGTTCTTAACGGGCTGCTTGTTGGCAGTTTTCCACCCGCGCTTTTTCCAGCCGTCGATCCAGTGTTTATTGAAAGCGTTGACGACGTACTGCGAATCGGAATGGACCTCGACCTCGCAGGGGCGGTTAAGTGCCTCGAGCGCCACGATGACCGCCATGAGCTCCATGCGGTTGTTGGTGGTCTTGGCGTAACCGCGCGAAAGCTCGGAGGTGAAGGTCTTGCCGGCGGGGTTGGTGTATTTGAGCACGGCGCCGTAGCCGCCGCGTCCCGGATTTGATCGGGCCGAGCCGTCGGTATAGATGATGACCTTCACGGGCTTCCTTTCGTTGGGTACGTTTCGTGTGAGTGACCATTGTAGCGCCATGCCCGCCGGGGGCTAGCAATCTACGAGTTCTACCCCGTCTTCCGACAGTTAGTTGGCATGGATGATGCGGTTGAGCTCGTCGAGGTATTGCTGCAAGAGGGGAGAGGGCTTGCGCTCGTCGTGCATGATATAGCCTACGTGCATCGTTGGGGCGTCTGCTAACGGGATCGATGCCATACCCCATTGCATTTCATTGGAGAGGACACCGGTCGACAGGGTGTAACCGTTCGACGTGATAAGTAAGTTAGTAAGTGTTCCGCGGTCCGAGATTCGTATGTTGCGGTCGCAAGGGATATAGCTAAAAGGTTCCTCGGCGTAATAGAAGGAGTTTGAGGTTCCCTGCTCAAAGCTGTAGCGCGTATAGGGTGTGAGGTCGGCAAGGGACAGCTGCGGGCGGCGGGCAAGCGGGTGGCGCTCGCTAACGAAGACGTGGACCGTCGCGTCGAATAGGGGATGGAAGCTCGCGCGCGCATCGGCAAAAGCCTTCTGCAGAACACGGGCGTTAAAGTCGTCCAGATACAGGATGCCGATGTCGCTGCGAAACGCGCGGACGTCATCGATGATCTGCGACGTGGTGGTCTCGCGCATGATGAACTCGAACTTGTCGTCCCGGCAGCGCTCGACCACGTTGACAAAGGCCTCGACCGAAAAGGCGTAGTGCTGGGCGGAAATGGCGAGGCGGGCTTGCGGGGTGCCGCCGTCCTCGTAGCGCGCCTCGAGCATGTCGGCCTGCTCTACGACCTGGCGCGCATAGCCCAAAAGCTCGGTGCCGTCGTTGGTGAGCGTGACGCCGCGGCTGGAGCGCGTAAAGATCTCCAGATGGAGCTCCTGTTCCAGGCTTTTGACGGCGTTTGAGATGTTGGACTGAGCGGTATAGAGGCGCTGAGCTGCGGCATTGATTGAGCCGGACTCTGCTACGGCGATCAGGAAACGAAGCTGCTGGAGGGTCATCGGCGCCATCCTTTCGAGTGTTATCTATAAAACCGATAACAGGTTAGCGCTTTTAAGTGATTGACCGAGGGAAACAATGCTCGTACTATTCAAAACACACAAAGGCGGTAGGTAATTAAGCCAACCACGGAACCGGGATGCGAAAGGAGGCCCGCATATGAATTGCTTACCAAGACGAATGCCGGGCTCCTGTTTGCGCCCGTCGGCGTGATCAGGAGACAGCGACTTACTTCTCTCTAATTTATTAACTTTTGTTCGATCAAGGAGATCATCATGAGCCAGTTCATCAACAACCCCGAGCACACCTTTGGTTTCGATACCCTGCAGCTGCACGTTGGCCAGGAGAGCGCCGATCCTGCATCCGACTCCCGTGCCGTGCCTATCTACCAGACCACGAGCTATGTGTTCCGCAACTCCCAGCACGCCGCCGACCGCTTTGGTCTTGCCGACGCCGGTAACATCTACGGCCGTCTGACCAACTCAACCCAGGGCGTCTTCGAGGACCGTATCGCCGCACTCGAGGGTGGCGTTGCTGGCCTCGCCGTTGCCTCCGGTGCCGCTGCCATCACCTATACCCTGCAGGCTCTTGCCCAGGCCGGTGACCACGTGGTGGCTCAAAAGACCATCTACGGTGGCTCCTACAACCTGCTGGAGCATACACTCTCCCAGTTTGGCGTCGAGACCACGTTTGTCGACGCTCATAACCTGGAAGAGGTCGAGGGGGCCATCAAGGACAACACCACGGTCATCTATCTCGAGACGCTTGGCAACCCCAACTCCGACATCCCCAACATCGACGCCATCTCCGAGATTGCCAAGAAGCACGGTCTGCCGGTTGTCGTCGACAACACCTTCGGCACCCCGTATCTGTTCCGTCCGCTGGAGCATGGTGCCAACATCGTCGTCCACTCCGCAACCAAGTTCATCGGCGGGCACGGCACTTCGCTGGGCGGTGTGATCGTCGACGGCGGTAACTTCGATTGGAAGGCGAGCGGAAAGTACGCCCAGATCGCTGAGCCCAACCCCTCCTACCACGGCGTTTCGTTTGCCGAGGCTGCCGGTCCCGCCGCCTTCGCGACCTATGTCCGCGCTATCCTGCTGCGTGACGAGGGCGCCTGCATCAGCCCGTTCAACGCCTGGGTCCTGCTCCAGGGCACCGAGACCCTGTCGCTGCGCGTTGACCGTCATGTCGAGAACACCAAGAAGGTCGTTGAGTTCCTGGTTGGTGACAGCCACGTTGCCAAGGTGAACCACCCGAGCCTGCCTGAGCACCCCGACCATGAGCTCTACAAGCAATATTTCCCCAACGGCGGTGCCTCGATCTTTACCTTTGAGATTAAGGGTGGCCAGGAGGCCGCCTGGAAGTTCATTGATCATCTGCAGGTGTTCTCGCTGCTCGCCAACGTGGCCGACGTCAAGTCGCTCGTCGTGCATCCGGCTACCACCACGCACTCCCAGCTCTCTGCCGAGGAGCTCGCCGAGCAGAACATCACGCCCTCCACGATCCGTCTTTCCATCGGTACCGAGAACGCCGAGGATATCATTTGGGATCTGAAGCAGGCTTTCGCCGCGCTGGACGAGTAAGGCGACTTGTGCAAGGACCCCTTGCGACTCGATAGGTATAACCGCATAAAATGCCTGCTCAAGGCGCCTGTGCGAACAATGGTTGCACAGGCGCCTTTTTTGCATAGAGAGGGCGCAAAAACAGGGTTTTTGACACGCTTTATGCATTCGAGTTGTGGAAAACTCCTGTTGAGAGGATGTGAGTTTTACGCAATTGACGTGCGCCTTTTGAGTAAAACCGCAGGTCGCGATTTGCTCGGGGTACTATGCAGCGCGATCGAATCACACGCAGCTCAAACGCAGCAAAAACGCACTACGGAGGTTTCTAGCTACATGAGGATCGATTCACGAAAACCGAAAGCCGCCGCCCTTTCCGCCGCTCTGACCGTGGCACTTTTGGCGGGCGCCGGTGCAACTGATGCCCACGCGGCAACACTATCCGATACGGTTGGATCTACGCCGTCCGAGACGACGCTGGTACAGCCCGTTGACTATCGCGGCGATGGTTATGGTTCCATGCAGGAGTGGAACGCCTCGATGGAGGCCAAGCGCGATTCCCTGGAGATGCGCGCTCAGATCATCATGAATATGTATGGCGACTATGCCACCGATGACGAGCGCGCTGTGCTGCAGGGTTGCATCGACGGTGCGGGTAGCCTGTTGACGATGGAGGAGGTCGACGCCAAGTCGACCGAGCTCGATGAGCTGCGCACTGCGCTTGAGGATGCCAAGCGCGAAGCGCTCGAGGCTGCCGCCGAGGCGGAGGCTGCCGAGGTTGCCCAGGCTTCGTACTACAACGCCGGTTACACTCCGTCCTACGCGAACGGATCGGGCCTGACGCGCTCTGCGGGTGTCAATAACTACAACGGGCGCCGCGAGACCTATTACAGCAGCAATGTGCTTTATCACTATCGCACGGGCGAATGGACTCAGGATTCTGAGGGCTTCTGGCGCGATTCCGACGGCTATTACGTTGTTGCCGCGGGCGATATGGCCCAGGGCTCGACCTTTACGGGCTCCAAGGGTGATTGCAAGGTCTATGACTCCGGCTGCGCTGCCGGAACCACCGACTACTACACCGGTTGGTAATCTGCCATAAGCAAAATAGGCACATGATGGGCGGACGTCTTTACTGAGCTTTTAGGCAACGTAAAGCCGCCCGTTCTTTATGCGCGTTTGAGTTAATAGAGCCCTTACCGTGGCGGTACGCTGGGCGTATGGATGCGGGGCACACTAGTTCATGAGAAATAAGGTCTTTCTCTTGGAAGAAGTGGTCTTGTGAATGCTCGAGATATTGCCGTTGCCGCCGTCGCGTTGATGCTCGGCTGCCTTGGTCCCACGGTCGCGCTCGTCGCGGGCATGCAGGGGACATGCGGGACTGCTCCTATCGTGGTCGGCGCGCTGATCGCGGCCGCACTGCTGGGAAGCGCGGGCGTGGTTCTTTGCCGCGCCGATGAGGACGAGGTGCCGGGGTCGCAACGTTAACTGTTGTGAGATCGGCCGCCGGTCATAGACGAAGATGAAGGCCGCCGCAGGGGAAAGGTTCCCTTGCGGCGGTTTTGCTGTTAAGGCTGTTGAATGCGGCGCGTTGGCGCTACCAGCTTTTCTCGATATCGCGGATGCGCCGATAGAGCCACTCGTTTTGCGGTGCCTGGATATCGTGTTTGGCTGCGAGGCGGCAGATGGTGCCCGCGAACTCATCAACCTCGGTTTTGCGCCTTGCGATGCGGTCTTGAGCCATCGAGGGCATACCGGCGGGGTCGATTCCCTCGATGAGGTGCACCATTTGCGTCAGGTCTGCCTCGGTCAGCTCAACGCCCTCGGCGTTGGCGACCGCAAGCGTTTCGCGCATGGCGGAAACAAAGCAGCGACGCTGCTCGGAGCCCGGCTCCGTGGCGCTTCCGTAGGTCCCGCCGTAGGCCAAGCAAGTCTGGTTGATGCCGTCGTTGAGCATGAGTTTGGCCCACATGCGGTGCGCAATGTCGCGCTCGACGGTATGGGCGATGCCACAGCGCGTGTAGAGCCCGTCGATAGCGGCGACGGTCGCGGGGTCCGTGCCGGCCGCCGCGCCAAAGCGGATCTCGCCCGCATTGGTAAAGGTGAGCGCCGTTGAGGAACACGGCGTCCATGCCCTGGCAGATACCAAGAACGGTATGCTCCCAGCCAAAGCGTTCGGCAATCTTTTGCTCGCTCGTAATGCCGTTGCATAGCGAGGCGATGAGCGTGTTGGGTCCCACGACGCGCTCCATAGTCTTGAGTGCTTGGTCGAGACCGGTGGTCTTGACTGTCAGGATGACCAGATCGGCGGGCGTCGCCTCGCTGGCGCGGACGGACGTGAGATCGCAGGGCTTGCCGTTGACAGTGAGCGCATCGCCCGCGTGACGCTCAAAGCGGGTGTCATCCATGACGTATTCGACGGCGTCATTGCCGAGGGCCTTGGCAATCATGCTGCCGTAGAGCAGGCCGACGCCGCCCTTGCCGATAAAAGCGACCTTGTTGATCTGCATGTGAATCATCTCCCCATATAAAAGGCGCCCGCGTAAGGGGCGCCTGATGGATTGTATGCTGCCAGGGTGATTGGTGGGTGCGCGGGGCGGCTGTTATGAAAAAGAAACTATTGCGCTGTGCGCTTATGCCGCGGGGCAGACCGCAAAGACGCGGGCGGGGTATCCGACGCCATCGCGGACCTTGGGGAAGGTGCAGAAGATGACGGCACCCGTGGCGGGAAGCTCGTCCAGATGGTCCATGACCTCGATCTGATAGCGGTCGACCGAGAGGATGTATTGCTCGCCGGGGTAGGGGTAGGCGTCCTCACGCGTGGTCACGCTCGTCTCCTTTCATCGGGCTTTTTGCTGATGTTAAAGCGGTGCCGTGACGGCTCGATTTCTGCTGCGTTACGATACGTTCTCGATTGCGATTCCACGATGTTTCGGCTGCGTGACCATTGTGTTTCGCCTTGTCGGGGCGCTGATGGCGAAGGGAGGGGCCGTGCAATACCGCGTTGACCCCAAAAGTGGTAACCGAATATCCGCTCTGGGTCTGGGCTGCATGAGGTTTCCCGGTGCGCCGGGACGTCCGGATGCGAAGACAGCCGATGCCATTATTTCCCGTGCGGTGGAGCAGGGGATTAACTACCTGGACACGGCCTATCTCTATCCCGGCAACGAGGCGTGCGTGGGTGCGTCGCTTGAGCGCCTGGGCTTGCGCGACCAGGTTTTGCTCGCAACCAAGCTGCCGCATGCTTCGTGCAAATGCGCGGAGGATTTCGACCGGTTCTTCGACGAGCAACTGCGCCGCCTACGGACCGACCATATCGACTATTACCTCATGCACAACATTACCTCGCCCGCCCAGTGGGAACGTGTGGTGGCGTTGGGCATCGAGGACTGGATCGCGCGTCAAAAGGCGGCGGGGCGCATTCGCCAGATTGGTTTTTCGTACCACGGCAGCGCAGCGGACTTTCTGACAATGCTCGATGCATATGAGTGGGACTTTTGCCAGATCCAGTACAATTACGCTGGAGAGCGATATCAGGCGGGAACAGCGGGGCTCATGGCCGCCGCCGAGCGAGGCCTCGCGGTGTTTGTGATGGAGCCGCTGCTGGGCGGGCGTTTAGCGGGCAAGCTGCCGCCACGGGCCCGCGCTGTGCTCGATAGTGCCCGTGACCCGCATTTGCGCACTCCTGCCGCCTGGGGTCTTTCGTGGGTGTGGAATCATCCTCAGGTGACGATGCTGCTTTCGGGTATGACCGATACCGCGCAGGTGGATGAGAACGCGGTGTTGGCCGATCGGGCTCTGCCGGATTCGATGACGACAGGTCAGCTTGATACCATCGCGCGCGTGCTGGAAGAGTTTGAGAAAACGAACCGCGTGCCCTGCACGGGATGCGGCTACTGCATGCCATGTCCCAAGGGTATCAACATTCCCGGCTGCTTTGCCGCCTACAACGCGAGCTATGCGCACAGCTGGTTTACGGGGCTGTCGCAATACTTTACGGCGAGTGCGGTGCGCACGAGCGAGCCCAAACTCGTGAGCAATTGCGTCAAGTGCGGCAAATGTGCGCGTCACTGCCCGCAACACATCAATATCCCCGAGCGTTTCGACGACGTGCGCCGACGTTTCCAGCCGGGCCCCGTAACGGCCGTGCTTAAAGTCTTCAGCAAAACTCGCTCCTCATGACCCTTTTATAACTTGCGGTGGAATAGTTCCTGTTTGCGGCAGAATAGGGACCAAACAGGAACTATTCCACCGCAACTGAAGGGGGCTGTCGTGGGTCATCGAGATTCATGTGATGATTTGCGTGAGGTTCGTTGGGGCATTTTGGGCGCCGGGCACATTTCTCATCGATTTGCATCGTCGCTCAAGAAGGTCGACGGGGCACGGCTGGTGGCTGCGGCCGGCCGCACTCCTGCACATGTCGAGGAATTTTGCCGAGCGTTTTCGATCGATGCTGCGCATGGCCATGTCTCGGTCGACGATAACGGCAATGCGGCTTATGACGCGCTGATTGCCGACCCCGATGTCGACGCAATCTACTTGGCTCTTCCGCATGGCATGCATACGCGTTGGGCCTGTCGCGCGCTGCGCGCCGGAAAGGCCGTGCTGTGCGAAAAGCCGGCCGTTTTGAGTGAGGAAGAGGCTCTCTCGATTGCCTCCACCTCTCGTGAGCGCGGCGTGCTGTTTATGGAGGCGATGAAGAATCGGTTTTGCCCGATGCGCACTCGCGTGAAGGACTTGCTTGCGTCGGGTGAGCTTGGCCGTATTGTCTCGATTGAAAGCGTGCAAAAGCTCGATTACGGCGAGCCTCCTTCGGGCTATCTGCTTGATTCGTTGCAGGGCGGCTGTCTATATGACATGGGCTGCTATGCGGTCGGTTGGTTTGAGGATTTGCTCTCGGGCGCGTGCGAGGTTTCGTCCCGTGAAGTTCGCTGGCGTGACGTATCAGGCGGCCGCGTCGATTGGGCCGACGAGATCCATATGAGCGTCGGCGGTATACCCATTCATATGGCGTGCGACGGCAAAGCAACATATGAAAGCCGCTTAACGATTGCCTGTGAGCGGGGCTCGTTGGAAATCGAGCGTCTCCATCGCCCCGAGCGCGCTCATGTGAAGTATTCCGACGGTCGAACGCTAGAAACAAATGCCCCGTTTGAGATCGATGATTTCTACGGCGAAATCCAGCATGCGACGCAGCTCATTCAGGCGGGGAAACTCGAGAGTCCCGTCATGCCCCTTGCCGCCACGCAGCGCTGTGCGCACATCATCGATGCGATCCGTCTAGCCCTCTAGGACTTGGCGCTGACGCGCAGGGGATCATGACGCCGGCGCCCGTGGTGCCTGGCGGCCCACATCTCTGATGCCCCTTTTATAACTTGCGGTGGAATACGGTCTGTTTGCGCCAAAATAGGGCACCAATAGACCGTATTTCACCGCAACTGATGAGGGGGAGTTGGAGATGCTGACGATCGGGTGCCATCTTTCGACGACGAAGGGCTATCGGGCAATGGGGGAGACGGCACTGTCCATTGGTGCCAATACCTTTGCGTTCTTTACGCGCAACCCGCGCGGTGGCAAGGCAAAAGAACTTGACATGGATGACGTGGCGGCTCTGCGCGAGCTTATGGCGCAAAACGACTTTGGACCGCTGGTGGCGCATGCCCCGTATGCCTACAACCCCTGTTCTGCCAAAGAGCGGGCGCGCGAGTTTGCCTTGGAGGCAATGGCCGAGGACTTGCAGCGTCTGGAAGCACTGCCCGGCAACTACTACAACTTCCACCCCGGTGCGCATGTGGGACAGGGGGCAGACGCCGGCATTCAGATGATTGTCGACACGCTGTGCCAGGTGATGTTTGAGGGACAGCAGACGACGGTATTGCTCGAGACCATGGCGGGCAAGGGCACCGAGGTGGGCCGTAGCTTTGAAGAACTGGCGTGCATTATCGAGGGCGTTGCCGCCAAGCGCCCAGAGCTGTCCGATAAGCTGGGCGTTTGTTTGGACACCTGCCATGTGAGCGATGCCGGCTACGACATCATCCATGATCTGGACGGCGTACTCGACGAGTTCGACCGCGTGGTGGGTACCGATCGCTTGCATGCCGTACACATCAACGATTCGAAGAACCCTTGTGGCGCCCATAAAGATCGTCACGAGTGCATCGGCAAGGGATACCTTGGCAGCGAGGAATTTGGTGGCGGTATGCAGGTTATGCAGAATATTGTATCGAATGGCCGTTTGCGTTCGCTGCCGTTTATTTTGGAGACTCCGAACGAACTTGCAGGTTATGCAGCTGAAATTAGACTATTAAGGTCATTGCAGCAGTAACGACTGTCACAAAGTAGAGTATTCAATTCACGTTATGGGTTTGTTTCAATCAGTTTTCTCATTGCAGATTCGTAATTCCGGGTGCATAATAGCCAACAGTTTTTGCAGACCTCTGAATCAAACGAGGTCACCGGAAGGAGATTTATTGTGAAGCTGAAGAAGCTTGGCGCATTTGCCGCCACGGGTGCTATGGCGCTCGCCCTCGCTCTGACGGGCTGCGGCTCGTCCAACGCCACCTCTGGTTCTGATGCCGGTTCCAGCAGCTCTGACGACGCCAAGGTCGAGAAGGTCGACGGCTCCAAGGAGTACGCGCTCGTCAAGGACGGTACGCTGACCGTCGGCACCTCTGCCGAGTACGCTCCGTTTGAGTACAAGGATGACAACGGCGATTATCAGGGCTTTGACCTTGAGCTCATCAAGGCTATCGGCGACAAGCTGGGCCTGGATGTCGAGTATGTCAACAATGACTTTGACACGCTGGTTCCGGGCGTCGCTTCGGGCGCCAAATATGACGTCTCCATCGCGGCTATCACCGACACGCCCGAGCGTGAGAAGGAAGTCACTTTCTCCGATTCCTACTACATGGACGATCAGGCTATCGTGACCAAGGTCGATAACACCGACATCACGGCCGACAACTACAGCGAGAAGCTCAACAACGCTGACGCTACCATCATCGTCCAGTCTGGCTCGACCGCCGAGGCCTTTGCCCAGGAGAACTTCCCCAAGGCCAAGATTGTCCCCTACAAGGACGCTACCGAGTGCTTTAGCGCCCTGCAGTCCGATAAGGGCGACGCCGTAGTCACCAACCGCTCCGTTGCCAGCCAGCTGACCGCCGAGCAGTTCAACACCTGCCAGACCATCAAGCAGGTCAGCACCGGCGAGGAGTACGCCATCGCCATCAACCAGGGCAACACCAAGCTCAAGGACGACATCAACCAGGCCATCAAGGACCTGACCGACGACGGTACCGTTGACGCCCTCATGGCTAAGTACAACATCAAGTAAAATAGCTACTTGATTGCTCGCGGGCCCTTTCCGTTTTGGCGGAGAGGGCCTTTGCGCTTCTCTTGACGGAGAGTATTTCCGTCTCGTTTTGCCGGCAACTTCTACGATAGGAGCCACCTTGTCTCGACTGAACAAAGGAGCCGCGGAGCAGCGTTTTCCACTGCCCGCCTTGCTCCAAAAGCTAGCCTGCGCCATGGCCGTGGCGCTCGCGCTGGTGTGCGCAGGGGCATATGCGCCCACGACCGCCCAGGCGCTTGAGACCGCAAAGATTACCGCCCGACCCAACACTGGTTCGGGCAGCGCTGTGGTCGGCGGTACCGAGACGCGCATTACCTGGGAGGTCCAGGCCGATGCCGATGAGGAGCTGAGCGGTCTTTCGCTGACGTTTGTCGACGGCACGACGTTTGGTATCGATGACACGCGATTGACGATGCTCTCGGGTGAGGACCTCATGGATCGTACGCCCATGAAGCCCACGTGCAAGGCTGACGGCCAGACGCTCAAGATTGACTTTGGCGAGACGGCGCCTGCCGGTGGCTTTTTCCGTGTCGAGGTTTACGGCGTGACCTTCCCCGTCGAGGGCGGCGATGAGGCCTTTAGCGGCACCTATACGCTCGCTGACGGGTCGACCAAGAAGATCTCCAAGATTCCGTCGGTGGAGATCAAGGGCGTGACGGCCTTCGATAACTTCCTGGCCGATCTTAAGGAGCAGCCGTGGGTCGAGGCCTGGAACTCCAATATGTTCCTGCGCCTGTTCTTAAACCCGGTCATTTTGGTCCAAAGCCTGCCGATCGTCTTTAAGGGCTTCCTTATGTCGCTCTCGATCGTGCTTGTGGCGTTTCCGCTGGCAATTCCCTTCGGTTTCGCCCTATCGCTCATGCGCATTTCCAAGTCGCGCATCCTGCGTTGCCTTGCCGGCATCTATGTGAATATCATCCGCGGTACGCCGGCGTTCCTGCAGATCTATATCGCGTTCTTCGGTCTGCCGTTGGCCGGCGTCAAGGTGGACGACTATGTCTTGGGCGTTATCGTCATGGCCATGAACTCGTCTGCGTACCTATGCGAGATCTTCCGTGCCGGTATTCAATCGATCCCCAAGGGCCAAAACGAGGCTGCGCGTTCGCTTGGCATGAACGCGTTCCAGACGCTGCTCTACGTTATGATTCCGCAGACGTTCCGCAATGTTTTGCCTACGCTGACCAGCGAGTTTATCTTGCTTTACAAGGATACGTCGCTGCTTGCCGCCGTGGGTGTGGTCGAGATCGTCATGAACGCCCGTACCATCGTGGCTACGACGGGCTCCATTACACCGTACGTGGTTGCCGCCCTGTTCTATCTGGTCATCACCCTGCCGCTCGCTCGCTTGGTGAGCGGTCTTGAGGCGAGGCTTTTGGGCACGACCGAGACCAAGAAGAAGCGTCCCGCCAAGAGCGCCGGACAGGTTGTCGCGACGCCCGCCGATCACATCGCCGGTCTGTAAGGAGGTCCTATCATGAGCGAAACCAATAACTCGAACGAGGTCGTCGTCAGCATCAAGAACCTCCAGAAGGCCTTTGGCGACAACGTGGTCCTGCGCGATATCGATCTGGATGTGCACAAGGGTGAGGTCGTTGTGGTCTTGGGCCCCTCGGGCTCGGGCAAGTCGACGATGCTTCGCTGCATCAATCGTCTGGAGCATCCCACGAGTGGCTCGATTATCGTTGAGGGCGTGGATGTGTGCGCCAAGGGTGTCGACCTCAACAAAGTGCGTACGCACCTGGGCATGGTCTTTCAGCAGTTCAACCTGTTCCCGCACCTGTCGGTCAAAAAGAACGTCATGCTTGCGCAACAAAAGGTGCTCAAGCGCAGCAAGGAAGAGGCCGAGAAGATCGCCGTCGAGGAGCTGACCAAGGTCGGTCTTGCCGAGCGCATCGATTTTATGCCGAGTCAGCTTTCGGGCGGCCAGCAGCAGCGCGTTGCCATCGCCCGCGCCCTGTCGATGAACCCGCACGTCATGCTCTTTGACGAGGCCACCTCGGCGCTCGACCCTGAGCTCGTGCGCGACGTCCTGGGCGTCATGCGCGACCTGGCGCACGACGGTATGACCATGATCGTCGTGACGCACGAGATGGGCTTTGCCCGCGATGTCGCCGACCGCGTCGTCTTTATGGACGGCGGCGTCATTGTGGAAGAGGGTACGCCGAGCGAGGTCTTCGACCATCCCAAGAGCGAACGCACCAAGGCGTTCTTGGGCAATATCTCGTAGCCGGTTGATGTAACTGCCGTTACAAAAGAGCGGGGGCTGGACTTGAATCCAGCCCCCGCTCTTTTGTAGGGATGGGGATGTGCTTTGATACAGGGTCTTTTGGAGGCCCTGGGTTCGTTAAGCGAGCTCGGCTCCGAGGGCCTTGCAAGCGGTCTCGCCCTCGTCGTCGGGCGCGTCGTAGCAGATGGTGGAGTCTACGACGTTGACGCCGGCCTCGTCGGCGTCGGCCTTCCAGTTGTCCATCCACTCGCCCTCGGCCCACGAATAGGAGCCAAAGAGGACGACCTTCTTGTCGCCGAGAGTCTCCTTGACCTCGTCCCACATCGGCTGGAACTCATCGTACTCGAGCTCCTCGGAGCCCATGGCGGGGCAGCCAAAGGCGATGGCGTCATAGCCAGCGGCCTTGTCTGCGGAGAAGTCGGCGCAGGAGATGACCTCTGCCTCGGCGCCGGCATCGGTTGCACCTTCGGCAACGAGGTTTGCCATGGCCTCGGTGTTGCCCGTGCCGCTCCAGTAGACGACGGCGATCTTGCTCATATGTTTTCCTTTCGGTTGTGCGGCGTGTGGCCGCGTTTTGTATACTCTATCGGGTTGCCTGGACAAGTTGTCCCAGGGTGCAGCCCTGTTGATAGATATAGGTAAGGTATTGCGTGCATGCGCGATAGGAGTCAAAGGTCGTGAGCGCCTGTTCGACGTTCGTGTATACCTTCCAGGCGCCAAAGACCTTATAGTTTTCGCCGTGCTGGACGATAAACTGATGGACATCTTCGTAGGGATAGCCCAAAAAATAGCCAATTTCGTGGGGGAACTCGCACATGCACCCCGTATCGCAGTGCCTATTTCGCGCGAGTGCGCAGACACTGCCGTCATAGGCGCTTTCTGCGGCATTGCTGCTTGCCAGCGTGATGCGCGCGGCGAGATGCACCAGGGATGCGGGCAGGTTGTGGACATCGTAACCTTCGGCGACAAGCGTCGTCGTGGCGCGGGGGTCGGAGAGGTATCGCATGAGGTCCGCAGGGCGGTACACATAGATGAGCGCTCCGCAGGGGCGCCAGACCAAAACGCTCATATGGATCCCGAGCGGTTGGAGCTCGCGGTTGCATTGGGCTATGACGGCGAGCAGGCGAGAGCGTCGCTCTTCGATATGGGCGGCGCTGGGTTTTCCGTTTTGGTTGGCGTAAACGCCGGGATAGGTAAAGAGCGAAGCCGGTTTGATACCTGCGAGCGTAGGGGAGCAGTTGCGCACGACAGCCGTTTGGTATGTTGAGATGTCAATGGTTCGAGTCACGTTGCCCCTTTCGAGCCCTCACTTGTTAGCCTAGGAAAACTTATACACGAAAGTAAGCCACGGTCAACAAAAAAGTTTGAATAGGGAAACTAATTGACCGAACCGACATGATTTTGGGTTAAGATGGGGACACCCCATGGGGGTATCTAGATAGGGCTACTTGAAAGGGGAACGCATGAGTGACTTGCTCAACCCTGCGAATCTCATCGTGCTGGCCGTCATTGCCGTCGGCATGTTTTTTGGACTGCGTCGCATTGCCGCTTCGACACACGGGAAGAGTTGTTGCAGCGATGGTACGAGCGGCAAGAAGGCCAAAAAGGTTGTTGTGACGGATATCGATGCGTCGCACTATCCCTATAGCGATGAGCTGCTCATCGGCGGCATGAGCTGTGACGGCTGCGCTCAGAACGTAGCCAATGCCCTCAATGCGCTGGATGGCGTGTGGGCAACGGTGACGTATGCGGACCACACGGCACGCGTGCGCTCTAAGCAGCCGGTTGATCGTGGTGTCCTCGAGACGGCCGTGAAAGACGCGGGCTACTACGTCATGACGCTGTAAGCGCCGCCCTGGATGCGCTTCCTTGGCTAGGCTCGTCCGCGCAGTTCGATGTCTTGGATGTTGTCGAAGTCGATGGCGATGTCTCGGAGCTTGAGGAGCTTGAAGGCGGGGAGTGCCTCGTCGAGAATGCCGGTGCGGCTACGATAGCCGTATGTATCGTAATAGGTGACGCGCACCAAGTCGCCACGTTTGAGGCCCTCGAGCTTTTTTGAAAGCTCGAGGGCTTTTTCTTCCGTGAGTTCGCATTTTGGTTCGACAGTGATTTCCTGCTTGCGCACGAGTTCGTAGTATCCCGTGAGGGCGGCAAAGGGCATAAACTGTGCGGCGCGGTTGGCGCGCACGGCACCGTTGGCAGTGAGCTTGGGGTCGGCGGCGCGGCGTCTGCCCTCGGGGTCCGCCAGGCGCTCGAAGGCGGTCGGCGGGCGCACGGGCTGTTGTTTGGGTTTAGGCACGGTGTCCTCCAACTTGGTCGTTGCGTTCGCGTGCGGTGGCGCCGGCGGTAAAACTCAATCCTTTGACCAGGGCGTTCTTGCCGTATTTGCCTTTTACGGCCAACACGGCGCGCGCCAAGTCGCGCTCGCGCTCATCCGCCTCGATATCGCTGAACAGATCGATGGTGGCAAATTCTTCGGGCACCAGATTGCCAAATCCCAGGTTGATGCGCTTGACCGGTCGTTTGGGATCGACAGTCTGCGCCCAAAGCTCATCGAAATAGCCCATGATCTTCTTAAACGAATTGGTGCGCTCGGGCAGCTTTCGCGAAGCGTTGGAGTGCGCAAAGAGTGCGGCATAGCCACCGCGCGGTTTGCCGCCATGCTCTCCCACAAAGATGCCATCGATTGCCTGCGCCTCGCGCACCAGGCGGCGCCGTTCGTCATCTCGCTGGACGGGCTTGGGCGCACGGGGTGCGAGCTCGGGGCCGGCGGTTGCGGCGGGTTCGATGCTCGACGTGCTCGAACGCAAATGCCCGCATCCGTCTACATATTGCGCTGTGCCGCTGGCGTCGAGGCGGCGTATGTCGGCGCGCTCGCTCGCGTAGCCTACAAAGAGCGAGATTCTGTCGCACACCACGTGCTTATCGACTAAGTCCAACACGGCGTTGTCGACCATCTCGCGCAAGACGGTGTAGGCCTGCTCGTAGGCATAACCTTTCGAGAGCACCTGTCCTGTGGTGGTCGAAGTTGCTTGCGGGCGATAGGCTTGGATATCGGCGATGGTTGTCGGCTCGCGCCCGAAGGCGTGGTCGATGAGATATTCGGCATTAACGCCGAGTTCGTCGTAGAGCAGGTTCTCGTCGAGTGCGGCGACGCCCATCAGGTCATAGACACCGTATTTCTCGAGACGGGCTGCCACACCGGGGCCGATGCCCCAGATGTCGGTGATGGGGCGGTGGGGCCAGATTTCTTTGCGAAAGGTTTCGTCGTCGAGTTTGCCGATGCGACTGGGCACGTGCTTGGCGGTGATGTCGAGTGCCACCTTAGCCTGGAATAGGTTGGGGCCGATCCCGACCGTTGCCGTGATGCCCGTGCGCCCCAAGACCTCGTCGCGCAGCGTGCAGGCGAACCCTTCCGCATCGGTGTGATAGAGGTCCAGATAGGGCGTCACGTCGATAAAGCACTCATCGATGGAGTAGACGTGCACGTCCTGGGGGCTGACGTATTCCAGATAGATGCCGTAGATTTGCGCCGACACCTCCATGTAGTGCTGCATACGCGGCACTGCTTTGATGCTGTCTCTTATACACATCTGACGCTGCCGACGAAGCTAGAAGTGTAG
>UQNU01000020.1 GCA_900542555.1 uncultured Collinsella sp. | reverse complement strand
TGCTGGCGCTGCGGGCTCGATAGGCCCTTATCAATCATGTGCCCGAGCAGCGCCTCCATGTGCCCAAAGCGAAAGAACAGCGGCTGTGTCAAGAATACCATCATAAGGGAGATGAGCATCGATGCCGCCGAGGCCATTGCGGTCTCAAAGACGGCCTGTCCCGTCGAGGGGATACCCGCGCTGTTGAAAAGCGGGATGGAGACGATGCTCAGAAGCGCGGCGGCGCATGCCATGACGACCGAGAAGACAACGATGCACAGGTAGCGTGCGCAAATAATGTCTTTGCGCGAGAAGGGCAACGTTGCTCGATAACGCTCCCAGCCGTTTTGGTTATCGTAGCCAGCTAGCGAGTTCATGATTATGATGGGCGACATGGCGCTGACCGCACAGGCGCCGGCGCTCATGCCGGAATCGCCGTCTGTCGCGTTGGCGAGGGTCAACACGACGAACATGAACAGGCCGACGCCCGCGATGCTCGGGAGAAATGAGCGCATGATGGCGGTCTCGGACATAAAGGCACGTTTCATTTCGAAGCCCCTTTCAGCGTGAGGCGTAGATAGTCGTCAATGGTTGCCCGATCGCAGGGAATCTCGGGGAAGGCCTCGAGCGTTTCGCGACGGTTGGGCACGAGCACGTCCACGCTATAGGCGTGGTGGACGGCACGGGCGCCTTCGACGCAAGCCATAAGCTCGGCGGCCTGTGCTTGGGTACAGTGGGCGATGCCGGCACGGTCGGTAATGTCCTCGCGCGGCAGATCAAACACAATCGAGCCGTTATCGATGCAGATGACGCGGTCGGCGGCGCGATCGAGGTCAGACGTAATGTGGCTCGAGAGCAGCACGCTGTGCTGGCCGTCGGCGACAAAGGCAAGCAGCTCATCAAGCAGCTCCTCGCGTGCCATGGGATCAAGCCCCGCGGTGGCTTCGTCCAAAACGAGCAGCTTGGCCTGGTGGCTGAGCGCGCAGGCAAGCTGCAGCTTCATGCCCATGCCGCGGGAAAGGTCCTTGACCTTTGCCTTGGGATCGAGGCCAAATTGGCTGAGGAGGTCGGCGAAGGTGCCATGGCTCCAGGCGGGGTACGCCGGGCTTACGAGTGCCTCAACTTCGGTCACCTTGAGTGTGGAAGGGAAGGGGCATGTGTCCAGCACGAGGCCGACACGAGTGTGCAAGCAGCGCTGCGCTTCATCGGGCGCGTCGGCGCCACAGTGCTGCCCAAACAGGTGCACTTCGCCGGCATCGAGCTTTATAAGCCCAAGCGCGGCGCGAATCGTCGTGGTTTTGCCGGCGCCGTTTGCGCCCACAAAGCCAACAATCTGGCCGGGCTCCACGGCGAGCGTGACATCGCGTAGTGAAAAGCGGTCGCTCACACGGCGTGAGATACCTTTGAGTTCAAGCAAGTTTTGCATGGTATAGCCTTTCTTGCAGATGGCTACTGCATGGTTTCGGGGGCTACCAGGTCGAGCATTTCGTGCAGCTTGTCGCGCGTGACGCCCAAGGCTTCGGCTTGGCTTGCCGCTTTCGCAAGCAGCTCTTCGATATGGCAGAGCTGGTTTTCACGCAAGAGCTCCTGGTTGCCCTCGGCGACAAAACAGCCCTTGCCCTGCACGGTGCAGATAAACCCAAGCTGCTCCAGGTCGGCATAGGCGCGCTTGGTGGTGATGACGCTCACGTCTAGGTCGCTCGCGAGCGCACGGATGCTGGGGAGTTTTGCTCCCGCAGCGAGCGTGCCCGAAAGGATTTGAGCTTTGATCTGCGAGGATATTTGTTCGTAGATGGGCTTATCGCTCGAATTGGATAGGATGATGTCCACAGCGGCTCCTTAGCTGTTGGGCTACACGTGTATATAACCGGTAAGCACAGTATATATACACTATACACAGTTATGCAAGAGGTAAATAGGGATTGTCCGTTCGTTCGGTCATCTCAATCTGTAACATCTGGAACCGATTTGGACGGTTACCTGTTACAGATTGAGATTATGCTGGCGGGCCCCACCTGGTTGTCTCAATCTGTAACAACTGGAGAAGATTTTGGCTGCTAGATGTTATAGATCGAGACATTGGCCACCCGTCTATCCTTATATCTCAATCTGTAACAGATGGACCCGTTTTGAGTGGCTAGATGTTACAGATCGAGATCTTTCTGGGACGCCCACCTGTTTGTCTAAATCTGTAACAGGTAGAGGTTCAAAAACCGTCTAGATGTTACAGATCGAGACAATACTGCTGCGGAGTGCCGCCATCGACTGCTACCCTAGGCCCCAGCTGATGAATTTGTCCTGATAGGTGCCCTATGACGAGATTTCGCGGCTACAATAGTACGGTTACATCGACGTAATGCACTTAATGCAAGAAAGGATCCGCATGGCAAGCCTGTCGGATGAAATCTCGTCGCGCCGCACATTCGCGATCATCAGCCACCCGGACGCCGGTAAGACCACACTTACCGAGAAGCTGCTGCTCTATACCGGCAGCATCCAGACCGCCGGCTCGGTCAAGGGTAAGAGCTCGGCCAAGCATGCCGTCTCGGACTGGATGGACATCGAGAAGGAGCGCGGTATTTCCGTTACCTCCTCGGTCCTGCAGTTCACCTACAACGGCGCCTGCGTCAATATCCTCGATACCCCCGGCCACCAGGACTTCTCGGAGGATACCTACCGTACCCTTATGGCCGCCGACGCCGCTGTCATGGTCATCGACGGCGCCAAGGGCGTCGAGGCCCAGACCAAAAAGCTCTTTAAGGTCTGTACGCTGCGCCACATTCCCATCTTCACCTTTGTGAACAAGCTCGACCACGAGGCTCGCGATCCGTTTGAGCTCATGGAAGAGATCGAGAACGTTCTGGGCATCAACACCTATCCCATGAACTGGCCGATCGGCAGCGGCCGCAACTTTCGCGGCGTGTTCGATCGTCAGACCCGTCGCGTTATCGCCTTTGAGGGCGACGGTCACGCCAACGCCACCAAGAAGGTCGCCGAGGTCGAGGCCGAGCTGGGCGATCCTTCCATGGACGAGCTTATCGGCGAAGAAAACCATAAGAATCTGATGGACGACATCGAGCTGCTCGATGGCGCCGGCGACGACATCGACTTGGATGCCGTGGCCTGCGGCAAGCTGAGCCCGGCGTTCTTTGGCTCGGCGCTCACCAACTTTGGCGTGGAGCCCTTCCTCAAGGAGTTCCTGCGTCTGGCCCCGACGCCGCGCGCCTATACCGATACGCTCACCAGCGAGCCGGTCGATCCCTACCGCGACGACTTTAGCGGCTTTGTGTTTAAGATCCAGGCCAACATGGACAAGAACCACCGTGACCGCATCGCCTTTGTGCGCATTTGCTCGGGCAAGTTCGAACGCGGCATGGACGCCTTCCACGTGCAGGGCAACCGCAAACTCAAGCTTGCCACGGGCACGTCGATGATGGCCGACGACCGCGCTATCGTGGACGAGGCGTACGCGGGCGATATCGTGGGCCTGTTCGATCCGGGTATCTTTAGCATCGGTGACACCGTGTGCTCCGGCAAGCGCCACGTGCAGTATCCGCAGATCCCGACGTTTGCCCCCGAGATGTTCGCTCGCATTACGCAGGTCGACACGCTCAAGCGCAAGCAGTTCGTCAAGGGTATGGAGGAGCTTGCCCAAGAGGGTGCCATTCAGATCTTCCGCGAGCTGGGCGCCGGCATGGAGAGCGTCATCGTGGGCGTGGTCGGCGTGCTGCAGTTTGAGGTACTCGAGCGCCGCCTCAAGGCCGAGTACCGTGTTGAGGTTCGTCGCCAGCCGCTGCCCTATACGGACATCCGCTGGATCCAGAACGACCCCGACACTATCGATATCCCGGGCCTTTCGCTCACGCGCGACACGCTGCGTGTCGAGGACATGCGCGGCGGTAAGCTGCTGCTGTTCACGAGCCCGTGGAACGTGGATTGGGCAACCGACCACAACCCCGACCTTATCCTGTCGGAGTTTGGCAACGTAGCCTTTTAACGCATCGGCGCGGTGGTCCTGCGGGGCTTCCGCGCCGTTTGCTTGCCTGATGCCGTGTGAGCGGCTATCATACCCACCGTCGTCTCAAGACCGGGGCGTCCGAGCAGTTCGGGTCCGATATCCTGCTCGTTAAACCTAAAACCAAAGGAGTACATAATGATCAAGAAGGTCATGGAGGACTATAAGGTCCTGTTGCGGAGCATTCCCGCGGCAACGGTTTCGCTGTTTTTCGTGAGCGTCATCATGATGAACCTGCTGGCCAACAAAGAGCTCATCAGCCTACCGTATCTGGCGCTCGACTGTGGCTTTGTGGTGAGCTGGGTTTCGTTTTTGTGCCAGGACATGATCTGCAAGCGCTTTGGCGCCAAGGCATCCATCAAAATCTCTATCCTCGCGCTGCTGGTCAACCTGGCCGTGAGTCTGTGCTTTTGGGCATGCTCGCTCACGCCCGGCATGTGGGGCGCCTACTACGACACGGGCATGATCGAGGTCAACAACGCCCTTAACGCCACCATCGGCGGCACCTGGTACGTGGTGCTGGGCTCTTCGCTGGCAATGCTCGTTTCTGCCGTGGTTAACTCCACGCTCAACCAGTCGCTCGGCCGTATGCTCAAAAAGAATAACTTTGCGAGCTTTGCCTTCCGTTCCTATGTGTCCACGGGTGTTGGTCAGTTTATCGACAACCTGGTCTTTGCCATTGTGGTGAGCCACACGTTCTTTGGTTGGACCTGGGTGCAGGTCCTTATGTGCTCGCTGACCGGCGCTGTTGCCGAGCTGCTGTGCGAGGTCTTCCTGAGCCCCGTGGGCTACAAGGTCGTGCGCGGCTGGGAGCGTGAGAACGTGGGCTCCGAGTACCTCGAGCGCCATGCAACCGCCTAAGGAGCAAGTATGCGGGTTTTGATCACGGGCGCTTCGGGCGGTATCGGAGCCGCGTGCGTGCAGCGCTTTTTGGACGAGGGCCACGAGGTCGTGGGCTTTGATCTTTTGCCGGCGGCGATCGAACACGAGCGCTACCGCCATCTGATCGTTGATGTCCGCGAGCCGGACTCGTTTCCAGGCGACCTTGAACCCCAGGTAATCGTGAACGTTGCCGGTACGCAGGATTCGGCCGACGACATCGCCGCTAACCTGTGTGGCACCATCAATGTGACCGAGCGCTACGCCTTTGTGGGGGAGGGGCTTGCCGCCAAGCCGGCGCCGGCTATCAGATCCATGGTCAATGTGGGGTCGGCGAGCGGACATACGGGATCGGAGTTTCCCGCCTATGCCGCCAGCAAGGGCGGCGTTATCGCCTACACCAAGAACCTTGCAAACCGTCTGGCGCCGCAGGCCATCGCCAACAGTGTGGACCCGGGCGGCGTTATCACGCCGCTCAACCGTTGCGTGATGGAAGACGAACACCTGTGGAGCCAGATTATGGAGCTCACGCCGCTTAAACGCTGGGCCACTGCCCAAGAGATCGCCGAGTGGATCTACTTTGTGGGCGTGACTAACCGGTTTATGACCGGGCAGAGCCTGTTGATCGATGGCGGCGAGGCCGGCCGCACACAATTTATTTGGCCCGAATAGGAAACGCGCCCGATGGAAAGCCGTCGGGCGCGTTTTTGATGTATCGATTTTTAGCCGAGGCAAGTCCAGTTGACGGGGGTCGAGCCGTGCTGTTCGAGTAGCCGATTGGCTGCCGAGAAGGGACGCGACCCCATAAAGGCGGGGAGTTCTGCCGTGGCACGGTTGGCCGAAAGCGGCGAGGGGTGCGTGGATGCCAGGCAGAACTTGCCGGTTGCCTTGCCCGCGCCGGTCGCGGCGAGCTTGCCTTCGACCATCTGCTGGGCAAAGCGACCCCATGCCAAAAAAACTACCGGCTGGGGCAGCTGGCAGCAGCGTTCGATAATGTAGTCGGTGAGCGTGCTCCAGCCCAGCTTGGCGTGCGAGTTCGCGGCATGCTCGCGCACGGTGAGCGTAGTGTTGAGGAGCAGGACGCCCTGTCGTGCCCATGGTGTTAGGTCTCCCGTGGCGGGAATGGGGCAGCCCAGATCGGCATCGAGTTCCTTGTAGATGTTGCGCAGGCTCGGCGGCAGCTTGGTTTGTGTCGCGGGGACCGAGAACGACAGTCCCATGGCCTGGTTGGGTCCGTGATAGGGGTCTTGACCCAAGATGACAACTTTGACCTGGCCGGCCGGCGTGTAGGCGAGGGCATTGAGGATGTCGTCTTGTGCCGGGTAGATGGTTTGCTCGGCACGCAAAAGGGCGATGCGTTCGAGCAGCTGGTTCGTAGTGTCACGTACCGGCTGTGGCGCATCGCCCAACCAAGTTGCTATGTTGCGGTCGCGGGTCGCGGCGTCCATGGGGCTCCTTTACGTCAGATGCTCTGTCGGTATCTATTGTAAAGGCGCACCGGTTGCCTTTATGCCATGGCTGTATGAAGAGCGGGGTCTACGAGACTTGCTCGGGCGCTCCTGCCATGCGAGCCTGTCCATGTGCGCGAAGGTGCGGAAGCTCGACGGTTGCCACCATGACGCCGGTGAGGATGAGGGCGGCGCCAAAGAAGGCGATGGGGCTCAGGACCTCGCCGACCAGGAAGAACGAGAAGACGGCGGAGCAGACTGGTTCGAGCGAGAAAGCGAAGCCGGTGGTCTCGGCAGGCACGTGGGGCTGCACGAGCGTTTGGGTGATAAAGCCGTAGGCAGAGCAGATGAGTGCGAGCGCGACGACAACGACGATTTCGCTCGGCGTGCTGGGAAGCGTGAAACCGCCAAAGGTGAATGCGGCGATGCCCGAGAACAAGCCGCCGAAGCCCAGCTGCCAAACGCCCAGAGCAAGCGGATCGACTTCTTCGGCAAAGCGCTTGGCGACAATGATGTGTCCGGCGTAGACAAAGGCGGAGAGCAGCATGATGAGCGCGCCCGGGTTCAGGCTGGTGAAGTCGGCGCCCGAGAGCAGCAACATACCGCAGGTGACGATGGCGGTGCCGACGAGCACTTTGCGCTCGGGGGCGCGACGCAGCAGGGCGGCGTTGGCAAACGGTACGATCACGACCGTCAGGCTCTGCAAAAAGCCGGCGGTGGAGGCGGAGGTGAGGCTGGAGCCCAGGCACATGCAGGTGAGCTCGGTTGCCATAATGGCGCCGATGATGGCGGCACGGACCATAAGGTCGCGGTTGATGCGCAGCGCGTGCTTGTGGAAGAGCAGCAGGCAGACCACAAAGGCGATGATGCAGCGTAGCGCGACGATACTTGTGGCGTTCATGCTGTCCATGCCGATCTTCATGAGGGGGTACGAAAAGCCCCATGCGACGGGAACGGAAAATGAGAGCGCGATTGCTTTTTTGCGATCCATGGGACTCCTTTTGTTACAGAACGGTTTCGCAAAAAGGATTCTGCTCCCAGATTTGGATGTAGTAAAGCGAATGTATCTTCAGTATGATTAAGAAATGCTAAAGTAGGCACGAAAAGCGCTGGCAAAACGTTTTACGGCTGCATTGATGCGGAGGCACGATGGCATCGCGGTATCAGATTGTTTGTATGGTGGTCGATCGCGGCAGTCTTAAGGGCGCGGCGGACGAGCTGGGCTATACGCAAAGCGCGGTGAGCCAGGCCGTCAAGGCGCTCGAGCGCGAGCTGGGTACCACGCTTATCGAGCGCGGTAAGCAGGGCGTGTCGCTTACGCGCGATGGCAAGCAGTATCTGCCGTACCTGCGCCAGATCGTAACTGCCGAGGCCGAGCTTGAGGGCAAACGTCAGGAGTTGCTGGGGCTCTCCTCGACTGATATTCGTATCGCGACGTTTACCAACGTGAGTCGTACCGTGCTGCCGCGTGTGATTCGCGACTTTGGTACGCTGCACCCGGGCGTACGCTTCACCCTCAAACAGGGCGATTACACGCGCAACGCTCAATGGGTGCACGATGGCGTGGTTGATTTTTGCTTTACGGCGCGCGGATTTACCGCTGGGCTCGAGAAGCGCGTGGTCTATCACGACGAGTTGGTGGCATTGTTGCCGGCCGCGCATCCGCTGGCGGCAAAGGAAAAGGTGACGCTCGCCGACCTGGCGTCCGAGCCGTTTGTACTGTTGGATGAGGGCGAACAGAGTCTGGTGCTCGATGCATTCGCGGCGCATGGGCTGTCGCCGCACGTGACGAGCGAGGTCACCGACGACTACACCATCATGGCGATGGTGGAGGAGGGCCTGGGCGTGAGCATGCTCTACCGTCGTACTGTGGAGGGCATGCGGGCCGATATTCGCGTGCGGCCCATCGTGCATGCCCCCTCGCGCGACGTGGTGGCCGCCTGGCGCAGCTGGGACACCATGCCCATCGCCACGAGGCGCTTTATCGACTATATGAGCTCGCATATTGTCAATTAATGACTGGCGTGGCGTTGAGTGCGGCGTTTAGCGGGCTGTCGCTTTGGCTTTGGTGGCGCGATAGGTGCGTGCCGGGTGGCAGAGTAATACCGCCACGACCATAAAGAACGCCGTGGTGCCCAGGCTGATGGGGTAGACCATCATGATGTTCGCAAAGGTGCGGAAGTGCGGGAACACGCAGAACACCCAATAGAAGCGGATGCCGCAGACGCAGATCATGGTGATGAGGGCGGGCATGAGCGAGATGCCAAAGCCGCGCAGGTAGCCGGACATGTTTTCGTAGAACATACTAAAGGCGTACGCCGGGAAGATCGAGCACACGCGGATATAGCCGATCGAGACGATGTTGGGATCGCTGTTAAAGAGCGACAGGATCTCGCGCCCCAGGCCGACAATAACGATAATCGTGGTGAGTGCAACGATACCGCCTTCGACCAGGCAGACCTTGAGCGTCTTGGTGCAGCGGTCGATCTGGCGAGCACCGTGATTTTGTCCCACAAAGGTGGTGCACGCCTGGCTAAAGCTGTTGAGCAGGTTGTAGCACACGTACTCCAGGCTCATGGCGGCGCTCGAGGCGGCCATGACCTCGGTGCCCAGGCTGTTGATGGCAGACTGGATGATGATGTTGGCGACGGCAAAGACAGCGCTTTGGATGCCGGCGGGCAGGCCAATCTTGACGATGCGCTTGAGGGCGACGGGGTCGATAGCCAGGTCGCGCGGGGTGACGCGGACGACGGAGTCAGTCTTGAGCAGGCGGATAAAGAGCGTAGCGGCGCTGACGGTGTAGGCGATGGCGGTGGCGATGGCTACGCCCGCGACGCCCCAGTGGAGTACGGGGACAAAGATAAGGTCCAGGCCAATGTTGAGGACGGTGGACACGGCAAGCGCCTGCAGCGGCATGCGGGTGATGCCGACGGAGCGGAAGATCGCGGCTTCAAAGTTGTAGAGCAAGATTGAGGGCATGCTGAGCAAAAAGACGCGTAGGTAGAGCGAAGCGAGCGGCATGGTCTCAGCAGGGACGTTGAGCGCGGCGAGCATGGGCTCGGCAAAGATCTCGCCCAGTGCGATGACGACAAAGCCCACGAGCGCCATTAAAATCGAGGTATGGACGGCGCGTTTGACCATGTTCTGATCGTTGCGGCCGATAGCGTTGGCGATGACCACGTTGGAGCCAAGCGACATGCCGATAAACAGGTTGAGCATAAGACTGGTAAGCGGAACATTGGAGCCGACCGCCGCCATGGCGAGGGTTCCCTGGTCGCCCGAGAAGTTACCGATGATGACCGTGGCGATGAGGTTCGACAGCTGCTCCAAGATGCTCGTGGCGGCCACGGGGAAGGCGAACAAAGGAATATTGCGCCACAGCGAGCCGGTGGTCATGTCAATGTGCTTAGATACGGTGTCAGCCATGCGCTCTCAATCTCTAATTATGCGATTCGCTACTCATTATTTGCGCAGACGATGATACTCCTAATGCAACCAGTCGGCACTTAGGGACGTTCCTTTTCTGCCGGCAGCTGGGGACACTCCTTATCTCTTCTATGACTAGGTGGGGAAGGCGTGCGACAATGGTGGGCGTTGTGTTGTTCGCGCTAAGGAGTTGCCATGTTGTTGTGTCCCGTTTGCCATGAGCCGCTGGTGGATGACGAACACGGTGCTGCATGCGCGGGCAGGCACCGGTTTGACCGTGCGCGCGAGGGCTATCTATATCTACTGCGCTCGTCCAAGAGCGGCGACTCCATGGGCGATCCCAAGTCGCAGGCACGCAGCCGTCGTGACTTTCTGAACCGTGGATACTATGCGCCGTTGCGCGATGCGATGGTCGAGCTAGTGCGCAAACAGGTGTCTGGGCGTGCTGCGTCTACGAGCGGCCCCATGACGCTGCTCGATATTTGCTGCGGCGAGGGTTACTACACCAGCGCCATGGGCGCGGTGCCGGGCGTAGACGCTTACGGGTTCGACTTGGGCAAAGAGATGGTGCGCCTAGCCGCCAAGCGCGGCGATGCGACCTATTTTGTGGCCAACATGAAGGATATCCCCGTGGCCGATGGCGCCTTCGATATGGTGACCGAGCTCTTTGCTCCCTTTAACGAGCGCGAGTTTGCTCGCGTGCTGGCACCCGAAGGCTCGCTCTGCACCGTGGTGCCAGGTGCCCGTCATCTGTTTGGGCTCAAGGAGGTGCTCTACGACACGCCATATCTCAATGACGAGAAACTGCCGAAGACTACTGAGCTCGAGTTAGTCGGAACGCAGCGGGTATCTGCGAATATTACGCTTCAGACCCAGGCCGATATCGAGGCGGTGTTCCAGATGACGCCGTACTATTACCGCACACGACCTGCCGATAAAGAGCGCCTGGCAAACTTGGACACGCTCCAGACCGATATCGACTTCATCATCGCCGAGTACCGCCACAGCTAACAACCTACCAAAAAGGGACAGGTTTATTTTGGCAGGTTTTATCTGGGCAAATGCAAAGGGCCGACCGCGGAGATGTGCGATCGGCCCTTTTTATTGGCGTATATACCAGAGTCGCTGAGCGATTGACACGGATGCGGCTTAGCTCAAACGGTCCATGCCCTCTTTCTTGACGCGGTTGGCGAGTGTAAAGTAGATAATGCTGACAATCAGGCCGGTAAAATCGGGGATGCTTGAGCCGGTCCCACCCAAGAGGGGCAGGGAGAGGAGCAGACTGATGACCGAACATGCTAGGCAGACGATGGACCAGATCCAGACAACGCCAGCCTTGGCGGGATTATTTGCCGCGCGGATGCCAAAGACAGCGGTCACAATTTCGACGACGCCCAATACGATGACGACGACGCAAGAGACGATCATAGCACTCGTGATATCGCCTGCCGCGCTGCCTGCAAAGAGCGCTGTAGCACCCATGCCTGCGCTTAGAATGCCGACGACAAAGAAGAGGAACGATAGGATTTTGAGTAATTTACAGGTGTTGCTCATGGCTGGTCCTTTCGAAGTGGACATGACGTATTTGACGCGCACGCATGACGCATGTCGCGAAGCATATTGTAATTCAACAAGGTGCTGTGCACGTTCATCTAATAGTTGAACGCTCCGCTCGCGACGGGGGTGGCACTTGCACTGTGCTAGCTTTTTGTTTAACTGGATTAAACTGTGCATTTTTTAGGGGCGAATGGTGAATATCAATCAGGTCGGCTATTTTGTCGCCGTATTCGAGACGAAGAGTTTTACTGCTGCGGCGCACCAGCGCCACGTGACTGTTCAGGCCATTTCCAAGTCAATTAGCGAGCTCGAGCAGTTTTTTAACGTTCAGTTTTTTGAGCGTGGGAGTAGCGGTGTCAGGCCGACTCAGGCCGGTCGCAGCTTTTATGCCAAGGCTCGCCCCGCCGTCGAAGCATATCGTGAGGTTGAAAACTTTGACCCGTCCGGATGCGACCTGACCGTCTCATCGGCCTCTGGTCCTCAAGCGATGCCGGAACTCTCGATTGGCCTGTGCGCTCCCGCATTCGATAACGAGGATAAGCTATATAAGGGGCTATCTGCGCTTATCATGCGTGGTGTGCGCGTGCGGGTGAAGTTTTGCACTGTGCATCCCGGAGTTGCCCAGCAGGAACTTGAGCAGGGCGGCCTTGATGCCTTGCTTACGGTGGGTACATATGACAATACCAATGATGACTGCGAACAGCTGGGAACCCTGCCCACGGGTATTCTCGTTGCCGCCGACCATCCGCTCGGCAAGAGGCCCTTTGTGACCGTGGCTGATCTGAGCTCCTATCCGGTAGGACAATCGACTGCGTTCGATAGCTTTAACAACTCGATTTTTTGGCAGTACAAAAGCCTCGGTGTCCTAGATGAGACGCGCGTTATCGATAGTCCCGCTCAAGTTGGGGCGTTTTTGACGGCCGAGCGCGGCTATTTCTTAAATGCCATTCTTCCCGTTCCCGGTCAGGTCGCTAGTGGGTTTGAGATTGTTCCCATTGTGGGCGAAGGGGCCCTGACGGTTCCGGTGTGTTTAGTTTCCCTTAAAGATGAAAAGTCCCAAGCTTATCACGTCGTAGAGAACTACTTGATTCGCATGGTGGGCTGTACCAACGGGTCTGCTACTCGCTAGCACATCCGTTGACGCGCTTGCCGCTGTCGGCTCGGTTGTCTGGCGTTATGCTGTCGATTATGCCGTGCCGTGGCAATCGAATGAATGCAAAGACTATCCACAGCAAGCCGCCCTCCGTTTCTTGTTTGCTCGAGAAACGGAGGGCGGCTTTCATATACGGTGCTCTGTGCAGGCGGGTCAGATACCCTAGCCCAGGCGCTCCTGGCTTTCCTTTTTAACGCGGTTGGCGAAAACGAAGTACACGGCACTTACGACCACGGCGGTGACATCGGTGGCGCTGGTGCCGACTCCGCCCAAGAAGGGCTCGGAAAGCAGCAGGCTCACAACGGCGCAAACCAGGCAAATGATAGCCCAGACCCAAACGACACCAATCTTGCTGGGGTTATTTGAGGCGCGGATGCCCAGCACGGCAGCGATGATTTCGACGATGCCCATCACGATGACGACAACGCTGTAAACCGAGAGATCACCGCTGGCGTCGCCCGAAGCCGCGGTGAGTGCCAACGCGCCCGCGGCGATGCTAAAAATACCTCCCAATAGATAAATGATGGACATGACCTTTAGGACTTTACGGTTGTTGCTCATGTTCAGTTCCTTTCCCTGGAGCCTTAATGGCACCGTGCGGGTGTTGCCCGGTGCCATGAATTACTGATTGGTAGGTTCGTTACCCAGGTCTTGCGAGGCGAGTTTCTGTTCTTCGCTAAACTCGTCCGCTTCGGCGAGTTCTTCGGCGGTAGCTTCCCTTGGAGCGGCCTCGTCGGCATCGCAATGATCGAAAACGAGTTGATAGGGGGCGATGTCGCGGCGGGAAAGCATGAGCTTTACCTCACGGCGCAAAGAACGCATGACGCTGCCGCGATCGGTCTCCTTGCAGGTGGCGACAACGCGAATGGTCATAGCGGTGCTGCTAAGGTCGACCACGCCCTTGTAGAAGGGGCCATCGATAATGGCGGGAACGCGGTCATGCACGCTTTTGAGCTCGTCTTTAAGCACCTTTTCGACATAGGGTAGAGATTCTCCCACCGGGATGGTGATATCTATGCTGGCGTAAGAATTAAGTTTTGTCATGTTGGTGACATTCGAAATCGAGCTGTTGCGTAGGAGCAGGACATTGCCGTTGCCGTCATTGATCTTTGTGGTTCGCACACCAATCTCCATAACGGTGCCGGTATTGCCGCCAACCGAGATGACGTCTCCAACGCGGAACTCGCCTTCAAAGATAATAAAGAGCCCGCATAAGATATCCGTGATGAGGTCTTTGGCTCCAAAGGAGACGGCGAGCGTGATGATACCTGCCGAGGCTAAAAGCGTTGCGGTATCGACACCCAAAACGCCGAGGCACCAATAGAGCATAGCGATGAGAGTTCCGTATTTTGTCAGGCTCGAGAGAAGTCGGCATATCGTCTCGCCGCGCGCTCCAAGCACATTGGACAACATGCGAAGAAGCGCCTGCGCGATTGCGCACACTGTGAGAGCCACACAGGCGTACATGATCGAAGCGGTGAGCGCGAATATGTTGAGACCGTGCTGCCAGTCGTTGCCCAGGATATAGGTAAATACCGAACGCGGACCAAACAGAGCGTCTTTAAACAAGACGGCCAAAAAGACGATAAACACCGCGATGCCGGTAAACCATTTAAGGACTGTGCCGAGTTTTTGCTCGGGGGTTTTGTCCTCCCATTTAAAGGAGATGTTGAGCCATCGGCTAATGGCGCTTTCGCTGTGTTTGACACGGCCGTCGGACGTCGTGACGGTGATGTTGTGCCGTCTTGTCGCGAAATCGCCTTCGTGCTTCGAACGCTTTTCTTCGACTTTTATGGTGTCGAGCGTCAGCAACGGGTAGATAAGGGCAAAGCAAATGGCGGCGATGATTCCGGTTGCGATTGTGAGCGGAACGCGCTGGTGCATAAAGGAGTCTTCGGGTGCCGCGACGTAAACGTAATAGTCGCCAGTCTCCAAGCAGGAGGCGTAGAGTTTCTGGTTGTCGATGTAGACGAAGTCGCTAAAGCCACCTGCAAGCTGCTCGTCAGTCAGTCCTATTTCGGATGCTTTTTTCCCAAGAAGAAGGTCGTTGGGATGATATGCGACGGTACCGTCTTTTTTCTCGATTGCAAAGGCGAAGCCTCCGGCGCCCGCCTTGATGCCATCGAGCACTGCGTCGATCTTGGTGCTCTTGAGCATTTCTTCTAAGCGCATGGGGCGCACGGCAATCTGCACGATTCCGTCTGCAATGCCATCCTGATCGTAGAGTGCGACTCCAATGTACTGATATGTCTCGCCGGTGGTTCTGTTGATAGAGAGAGGCTGTATATATTCATCCTTGCCGCCCAAAAGCGAGCGGAACTCGTAGGAGGAGTCACCGTACTTGGTCGAAAGGCTGTAGGATCGCTGCGATGTGCTCGAGCTTGTCATATTGCCGTCGCCGTCGTAGAGATAAATTGACTCGATGTTGAGCGTGTTTGCCATGCTGTGCAGGTCGGCTCGCGTGGCGAGCTCTGGATTGTGCTCAACGATGTAGGCGATAATGTGGCAGGCAGTGGCATAGTGCTCGCTATATTGCCTCGTAAGCTCATCCTCGCGCAGCGCATTATTTTTGAGCGTTTGATCAATCTGCTCTAAGCGCTCCCGATTGACCGTTGCTTGGCTCGAAAGGGCAAAGAGCGTTTGCATATAGAAGGTTACTGCCAAAAGTAAGACGAGTCCTGCAATGGACAAGGCTGTTGCGCGCCTGCCCACGGAGGGGCTAAACCGAAGGCCGCGACCGATCTTGACGTATTCGTGATGGTCGTGGTCGTCATGTTCGTCATCCGCTAGGACAAACAGGTCATAGAGTGCCACGGCGGCGACGACTGCGATGAAGGCAAAGAGGATGACGCCCACGGTGATGTTGCGCGCGGAGGCAGTATCGCTTTCGGGAATGGCGAGAATGTAATAGGTGTCATCGACCAACTTGACGCGACAATACAGGCTTGTGTTTTTGACGGAAGTGATGAATGTCTTGCCGTCCTCAAGATTGCCCACGTCGATGCCGTTGTCGAGTGCATCGGTACCTATCATGTTCTGATCGGGATGGTAGGTGATCAGGTGCGTTTTTGCCGATACGGCGAGGACATATCCGTGACTGCCGAGCGAGATGTTCTTGAGCATGCTCTCGGCCGAGCCGGTGTCCTTGACAAGGGCGTGCAGCTCTTGGGGATTTTGCTCTACGATGACCATGGTGTCGTCATCGATTTTGGCGGCATAGTATCGCATGAGCCAGTCTTGATCGGGAAGATCGACCTCAACTGGATCGGAGGGCTTGCCGGTCTCGAAGCATTGACGTAGCTGGTTGAAGCGGGCGCGGCTAAAATCGGCTTTGGTGTCAACCGCTTTGGCGATGATGGAACCGTCACGTCGGGCAATGAGAACGTTATCGACCTTGAGCAGGTCCTTGAACTCGGCCATTTTGGCATCGGTCGCTTCATAACCGGCATCGTTGGCTGCCATAAATGCGATGCTTGCGGCACGCGTGCGATACAAGTCATCAAATGTTTGGGTGTTGTCTTTTGTTTCCGACTGGGCCGTTTTAACGAGATCGGGGAGTTCGGCGGCAACGCGATCGAATTCTAAAGCGTATTCCTCTTGCGATAGACGCGTTTGCATCGAGGCGAGTAGGAGTCCCATCGCTAACGCGCAGACGGCTACGGCAATGGCAAGCGCCACGGACTTCTTTTTTAGTCGCTTGGACATGGGTGGACTTCCTTAGTTCCATTTCTCGATGAGCGTATCGATTGTTTTGTCTTTGAGCATTGAGCGTACTTCGGCGGCAACCTTGGGTGAAAGCTCAGAGCCCTTCTGCGTTGCGACGGCGTAGCGCTGTGGGTTGATGCCAAAATCGGGCAGGACGGTGCGCTCGTCATCGAGATAGGTTTTGGCAATTGCGCCATCGGTCGCCATGGCGTCGACGTCACCGGCTTCCAATGCGCGGGAAAGCTCAGCGTAGCTTGCATATTGGCTCAGATGCCATGTGTCGTAGTCAATGTTGCCGCTCTTGGCATCCTGCTGCTGGGGGATGCCGTCCGAAAGCCCCAGCTCCAAAAACTTCGCGGCAAGTTGAGGTGCGGCGTTTGTTCCGGATACCGTGCCAATTGTTCCGCCCTTAAGCTGGGAGAAGGATTGAATGAGCGATGTATTTTCGACAACAAGAATTACCGAGTCGGTGTAATAGGCGGCAGAGAAGTCAAACAGCTTTTTGCGTTCGTTGCTTATCGAGTAGCACGCGATCAGGCAATCGACTTTTCCCGACGAGAGCATTTCTTCGCGTGTCTCGGGCGTTACGGATATAAACGAACAGTCTCCATAGCCAAGACGGTTTGCCAGCTCGTTGGCGAGGTCGATTTCGAATCCGTAGTATTTGCCGTTGTTGGGATTACGCTCGCTAAACCCGACGATATCCGAGCGGACGCCTACGTTCAGCCTGGCCTTGCCGGACATGCCGGAATGACTGTTCGAGCAGGCTGGCAGTACCACAGCTGCCAGTGTGGCTCCGGCTGCCGAGATTGCCAACCGGCAGGCCTTTCGGCGTGTGACTGAATGGTCCATTTGCATTCCTCACGACGAATGTTCAGTCCTTTAATGATACGGACGGGCAAGTATGGAACAGCCGCGAAGCGGCGGGTAAACGCAGGGTTGAGGTGGAGGGCAATCCTGACGGGATTTGGTGCTTTACCGCTAAATGGATGCCCTCATTCTGCAATGGGCGGTGGGTCTTGTCGCATATGGGACAATAGCGGACGGTTGGGTGCTGGCATAAACGGCGCTCACGTATTCGTTTTGCTTGCTAAGGAGTACCCATGGGCGTCGTCGATCCCTTTTCTGTTGCTCGGGCCGCGGGGCTCGAGCTCGTGCGGACGTCCGAGGGCCTTACGCTCACCGATGGCACGATGGAGCTGCGTGCCGATTTTGACCGCATGCTTCCGCGGCTCAAGCAGGGCCGTCTGCAGCAAGAGCTGTTGGTAAAGGCTGCGCGCGCAAAAGGCATCGAGCAAACATGGGCGATTGATGCCACGGCAGGCTTTGGCGAGGATTCGCTGCTGTTGGCGGCCGCGGGCTTTACCGTCGATCTGTATGAGCAGGATTGCGTGATCGCGGCGCTCCTCAAGGATGCCTTGGATCGCGCGGCGGATGATCCGGCGCTTGCGGCTGCCGTGGCTCGAATGCGCTTGCATGCGGGCGAGGACAGCATTGCCGGCCTTCGCCATACAGCTGAGTTGATCGGGCGGGGCGAGCTTGCCGCTCCCGATGCGGTGTACCTGGACCCCATGTTTCCCGAGCGCACCAAGAGCGCGGCGGTGAAAAAGAAGTTCCAGCTGCTGCATCACTTGGAGCAGCCGTGCGCCGATGAGGAGGCGCTGGTCCAGGCAGCGCTTGCGGTGCATCCGCGCAAAGTCGTTATCAAACGGCCGGTGAAGGGCCCGTTGCTCGCCGGCATAAAGCCGAGCTATCAACTTGCGGGCAAGGCCGTTCGTTACGATGTTTTGGTGCCGCCGCGCCCGTAGCTTGCGTGCGATTACCGGGGCTTCGCTAGTGCCGTGCCGATGCAATCCCTATTTCCAAGGGTGCGACGTCAGGTGCCAGCCGCCGCAGTATTCGCATTTGTAGCAGGCCAAACCACGCCGCCCGCGGTTTTCGCAGTCGGCCATTACTGCCTCGGCCTCGGCGCGTGTGTCGTAACGGTTTTTGCGTTCGCACGATTTGTAACGCCAGGCTTCATCGCGCTCGGCGTCCAGGGCGTCGCGGCGCTCGTCCTCGCGCGCAAACAGGTCGCTCATATCGCCGCCGGTAGCAGCGCCCAAAAACTCGCTTTTGGCCTTTGACCAGGCGGCTCGCTTTTTGCTTCCCATCTGCTTCGCGCCTCTCTCCAAACGCTGGTATCATTGCCCAATCAAAGTGATACCAATAAACGTGAGGTCGCCGCGTGATGATCAGAAAAACCCTCGATACCGACATTCCCGCCGTCATGGCCATCTATGACGCCGCCCGCGCCTTTATGCGCGCGCATGGCAACGCCATGCAGTGGCCCGAGGGCACGCCTTCGGCCGAGCAACTGGCTGCCGATATTGCCGCTGGTGGTAGTTACGTGTGTGAAGTCGACGGTCGCGTGGTGGCGACGTTTGCCTTTTTACCGGGTCCGGACGAGTGCTATGACGTAATTGAGGACGGTCAATGGCGAAGCGACACTCCGTACGCCGTGCTGCATCGTGTGGCATCCGACGGCACCGTGCACGGTATCACGGCTGCGATGTTTGCCTTTGCCAAGGAGCGCGCCGATCACCTGCGTATCGACACACATCAGGACAACCTGCCCATGCAGGGAGCCATCGCCAAGGCCGGGTTTAAGCGCGCCGGTATCGTATATGTGTCGGACGGTACGCCGCGCGTCGCGTTTGATTGGCTGCGCGAGGCATAAGAGCGGGGACGCGTATCAACAATTTGCACGAACGAAAATGGCCCCGGGTGGGGCTATTTTCGTTCGCTGCGCTGTTTTGCAAGCCGGCTTTCGCAAGGCGCGAACCTACGAAAATCGCCGCGCGGCAACGCAGGGCGATGAGCTCGGTCGGGGGATAGGGCCCGCTTCGCCCGCCGGCCCGTTAATTGTATCATCCAGTGTGGAACGAGGATGCCCGTTGCCGCGTGCGATGGGCTTGCAATAAGAGGAGAGCCATGTCGAAGCAAGCGGTCGTTGGAATCTTGGCGCATGTCGATGCCGGCAAGACCACGCTGGCTGAGGCCATGCTGTTCAACGCGGGTCGTATTCGCAAGCGCGGCCGCGTGGACGATGGCGATTCGCATCTGGACACTAACGCGATCGAGCGCGAGCGCGGTATCACGATCTTCTCGTCACAGGCTGTGCTCGACCACGGTGAAACCCACGTCATGCTCGTGGATGCACCGGGGCATGTCGATTTTTCTGCCGAGGCGGAGCGCACGTTGTGCGCCCTGGACTACGCGATTTTGGTTGTGGGTGCCAACGATGGCGTGCAGGGGCATACCGAAACCCTGTGGCGCCTGCTTGCGCGCTATGACATCCCGACGTTCATCTATATCAACAAAATCGATTTGGAGAATCCCGGCCGCGATGTTTTGCTGGCACAACTTGGGCAACGTCTTTCCGAGGGCTGTCTGGATGCCAACGAACTGCTGGCGGGCGGCGCCGTTCAGGAGGACGCTGCTGCGTTGGACGAGGCGGCGCTCGAGGAGTTTCTTGATGCGGGTGAGCTTTCTGTCGCAACGCTGTCGCGCATGGTTGCCGAGCGCAAGCTCTTTCCCTGCTTTGCTGGCTCGGCGCTCAAGGACCGAGGTGTGGACGAGCTACTCGACGGCATGTGTACTCTGATGCACGAGCGAACATGGCCCCAGGAGTTCGCCGCGCGTGTCTACCGCGTGAGTCGTGGAGACCGTGGCGAGCGTCTTGCCTGGGTCAAGGTGACGGGCGGTGTACTGCGTGCAAAGCAAGTTGTCGAGGGATGCTCTGGCGCCTCCACTTGGGAGCAAAAGATCGACCAGGTGCGCATCTATAACGGCGAGAAGCATGAGCTTGCTCAAGAAGTTGCTGCTGGCGGTATTTGTGCCGTGACGGGTCTTGCGCACGTTCGCCCGGGGGACGCCCTGGGCGCGGAGCCCGCGGGCGATGCGCCTGTCATTGCGCCGGTCCTCACCTATACGGTGCTTCCGGGCGAACACGATGTCCACGTGGTGTTCAAAGCGCTGACTGAGTTAGCGGACGAAGATCCCATGCTCGGCGTAAGCTGGAATACGCATCTGGAGCAGATTCACCTGCAGTTGATGGGCGCCGTGCAGCTCGAGGTCGTGCAGCGGGTGTTGGCCGATCGTTTTGGCCTTTCGGTCGAGTTTGAGCCCGGCGGCATCCTCTATAAGGAGACCATTTCGCAGCCGGTCGAGGGCGTGGGCCACTTTGAGCCACTGCGCCACTATGCCGAGGTGCATCTGCGTCTGGAGCCGTTGCCAGCGGGTTCGGGCGTGCAGTTTGGCACCGTGACCTCGACCGATGAGCTCGATCTTAACTGGCAACGTCTGGCGCTCACCAATGCCATGGAGCGCGATCACCTGGGCGTGCTGACCGGCTCGCCCATCACCGATGTGCGCATTACGCTCACGGGTGGCCGTGCGCATGCCAAACATACCGAGGGCGGCGATTTTCGCCAGGCCACGTACCGCGCGATTCGCCAGGGTTTGATGCAGGCGCGCGAGGCCGGCGCGGCGGTGCTGTTGGAGCCGTGGTATCGCTTTGAGCTCGAGGTGCCGGGGGAGTGCGTGGGTCGGGCGCTCTCGGATGCCACGCGCATGGGTGCCGAGTACGAGCCGCCGACGATGGCGGGAGACCGGGCAAAGCTTGTGGGTCGCGTGCCGGCATCCGAGGTGCAGGATTACGCGCTGGAGGTGGCCGCCTACACGAGCGGTCGCGGGCATCTGTACCTGGAGTTCGCCGGTTATGCGGCTTGCCATGATGCCGAGCGCGTCATCGAGGCGGCTGCCTATGAGCCCGAGGCCGATCTGCCCAACACGCCCGATTCGGTCTTTTGCTCTCACGGCGCCGGTTATACGGTCAAATGGTACGACGTCCCCGCCGCAGCGCACGTAAAGGTCGATCCCGCCACCTTCCGCTCCTGGCGAGCAGCAGACGCCGAGTTTTTCGGCCATAGGTGATAGAGGGTCAGACTCTTTCCGCATTTAATTGGTATAACTCGGTATAAGTTGGTATAACTATTACTAGGGTTTGCCAATCCGAGGAGGCCGACATGAATCCAAATCCCTTTAAGCCCACGGCTGGCAAGCGGCCTCCGATACTCATCGGCCGCGAGTCGGTCATCGAAGATTTCGAGGAAGGGCTCGATAACGGCGCCGGAGCGCCGGGTAGGCTCATGCTCATTACGGGAAACCGCGGCTGTGGCAAAACGGTTCTTCTACGGGAGTTGCAGCGTCTAGCCAGCGTGCGCGGATGGGCGGTTGTCTCCGATTCCGCTTCGCCTGGCTTATGCGACCGCTTGGCCGACGCGCTTCGCTCGAATAAACCCGTTGTGACGTCAATGGAGTTCGGTCCGTCGTTTGGCCGGATGTCAGTCGAGGCGGCGCGAGCAAAGGGCGAAACGTTGCGAGGGCTGGTCAACGAGCGCCTCAAGAAGCTCGGTCCAGGCAAGGGCATACTGTTTGCGATTGACGAGGCGCAATCTGCGTCTATCGAGGAACTGGCGGCTCTTGCCGTTCTCTATCAGCAGGTGCTCGGAGACCAGGATGCCACGGGCTTGTCCGATAGCGACCAGCGCGGTCTTGCACTGGTCTTCGCCGGCTTACCCAGTATGGTTGACGATCTGCTCGAAGAGCCGAGCGTGACGTTTTTGCGGCGTGCCCAGCAGCGTACGTTGGGGGCGATCTCTTTGCCCAAGGTACGCGATTCGTATATCCAGACGGTCAAAGACGCTGGTCTTTACGTTGACGCGGAGACGGCGGACCTTGCGGCACGCAAGAGCATGGGGCATCCATATATGGTTCAGCTGGTGGGCTATTACATGTGGCGGTCTGCTGTTCGACGCGGCTCGCAGGTCATCGAAAGGCGCGATGTCGAGGATGGCCATGCGGATGCCGTCTCCGAGTTCTACGAAGCGGTTGACGCGCCCCTGTATTACGGGCTGCGCAGTCCACAGCGCCTTTTTATCGAGGCTATGGCGGTTGACGAGAACAAACCGACGCGCATGGCGGATATCATTGAGCGTTGTGATCGTACCCAGAGCTGGGCGAGTAAATATCGCGCAAGCCTGATTCGCGAGCGCGTCATCGAGGCTGCCGGATACGGCCTCGTCCGGTTTACCGTGCCCATGCTGGGCGCATACGTTCGCGATCGAGTTTTATGGCATGAGTAGGGTGATAAAGGTGACGGAACAGAAGATGAGCCCGCAGGCTATCGAGGTGCGTGGCGCGCGCGTTCATAACCTTAAAGACATCGATATCGATATTCCGCTGGGAAAGCTTGTGGGCATTGCCGGCGTGTCGGGTTCGGGCAAGAGTTCGCTGGCGCTGGGGGTTCTTTATGCCGAGGGCTCGCGCCGTTACCTGGAGGCGCTCAGCACCTATACCCGCCGTCGCCTGACGCAGGCCGAGCACGCTCAGGTGGATGAGGTGCTGCACGTGCCGGCGGCACTCGCATTGCATCAGCGCCCCAGCGTGCCGGGCGTGCGGTCCACTTTTGGCACCATGACTGAACTCAACAATAGCCTGCGTCTGCTCTTTAGCCGTTGCGCCCATCATGTGTGCCCGCATTGCGGGGCGCGTGTGGAGCCGAGCCTTAACGTTGCCGCAGGCCTGTCGCTCGCGTGCCCTGCATGCGGTCGTGAGTTCTACGCGCCGAGCGCCGAGGACCTTGCGTTTAACAGCGGCGGTGCGTGTCCCACCTGCGGCGGCACCGGTGTCATGCGCGAGGTGGACGAGGCGAGCTTGGTACCCGACGAGTCAAAGACTATCAACGAGGGCGCGGTGCTTCCTTGGGGCACGCTTATGTGGGATCTGATGAAGCAGGTGGCCGGCGAGATGGGCGTGCGTACCGATGTGCCATTTAACCAGCTGACTCCTGCCGAGCGCGACATCGTCTTTCACGGGCCGGCCGAGAAGAAGCACATTCTCTACGTCCCCAAAAACGGCGAGGGCGCCACGCCGCTCGACTTTACCTATTACAACGCCGTCTATACCGTCGAGAATGCGCTCGCCAAGGTTAAGGACGATAAGGGTTTAAAACGCGTTGCGCGCTTTTTGCGCGAGGGGCCATGCCGCGATTGCGGCGGCACGCGTCTCTCCGAGGCTGCGCGCCTGCCTCAGGTGCGCGGTATCAATTTGGCGCAGGCCGCGGCCATGACGCTAGGCGAGGCGATTGAGTGGGTGCGCGGGGTGCCTGCATCCTTGCCGACTGAGATGCAGCCCATGGCAGCGGATATCTGCGATTCGTTTTTGAGTGCGGCCCGTCGCCTGGTCGACCTGGGTCTCGATTACCTTTCACTCGACCGCGCCGGTGCCACGCTCTCCACGGGTGAGCGCCAGCGCGTCCAGCTCGCCCGTGTGGTGCGCAACCGATCGACGGGCGTGCTCTATGTACTGGACGAGCCTTCGATCGGCTTGCACCCTGCCAATGTCGACGGCTTGGTGGGCGTAATGCGCGATCTGGTGGATGATGGCAACACCGTGGTTGTTGTCGACCACGATACGCGCGTACTGGCGGAAGCCGACTATCTGGTTGAGATGGGTCCCGTTGCTGGAGCAGGCGGCGGCAATGTGATTGCTGCAGGCACGGTAGACGAGGTCGAGCAATCGCGGGGCAGCCGCATCGCTCCGTTTTTGCGCGCAGAGCCCAAGCGCTTGCGTCCGCAGGTGACTGACGACGACATGTTCGACCAGGGACATATCCGCATGGCAACCGATACCATCCACACCGTCAAGCCGCTCGAAGTCGATATCCCGCGCGGTCGCCTTGTCGCGGTGACGGGCGTTTCGGGTTCGGGCAAGACGACATTGGTGCTCGAGACGCTCATTCCGGCACTCAAGGCGCAGGCAGCCAGTGGGCGCCTGCCAAAACATGTGCGTTGGGTCGACGCCGAGGGTATCGCCCGTGCCAACCTGATTGACGCCACGCCCATCGGCGCCAACGTGCGCTCGACGGTGGCGACTTATGCCGACATCCATGACGAACTGCGTCGCGCCTTCGCCCGTACGCCCGAGGCCAAGGCAGCCGGCTACAAGGCGGGTGCCTTTAGCTACAACACTGGCGCCTTGCGCTGCCCTACGTGCGATGGAACGGGCTCGATTTCGCTCGACGTGCAGTTTTTGCCCGTCGTCGAGATCGTCTGCCCGGCATGCCGTGGTTCGCGCTACGCCGAGGCCGCCTCGCATATCCATCGCGAGGGCAAGGACGGGAGTCTGCTTACGCTGCCGCAGCTTATGGACATGAGTGTGGACGAGGCCATCGACGTCACACTGGGACTCAAGAAGGTTCAGACGCGCTTACAGACTTTGCACGACCTGGGCCTGGGTTATCTCACGCTTGGCGAGCCCACACCGGCGCTTTCGGGCGGCGAGGCGCAGCGTCTTAAGCTTGCGAGCGAGATGGGCCGTGTGCAGGACGATGCCGTATTCGTGTTCGACGAGCCCACGATCGGCCTGCATCCGCTCGATGTTCAGGTGCTGTTGAACGTGTTTGACGGCCTCGTTGCCAAGGGCGCCACAGTTATCGTGATCGAGCATGACCTCGACCTTATCCGTAACGCCGATTACGTGATTGACATGGGCCCGGGCGGTGGCGATGCGGGCGGGCAAATCGTCTGCGCCGGTACGCCAGGCGACATCGCAGTCTGCTCCAAGAGCATCACCGGTCGCTACCTATAGGCAATGTGACAAAGGGGCTGCCTCTTTGTCACATTGATTTCTATTTCACGCATTGAGCCGCGAGATAGTCGCGGAAGAATGGCAATTCAAATGCGACGAGCCCTCGTCCTCGTTCTCCGATGATGCCGGCATCTATCATGCGGCGTCGGTAGCGGGAGACCTGCTGCGGCGAACGCTTAAGGCGCTCGACAAGGTCAGCGGTGGTGGACTCTTCCTCGTCATCGAGCATGGCGATGAGGAATCGCTTGTCCTCTGCAGTGAGTTCCCGATAGGTTGCCGCGAGGATTCGGTCATCCATCTCGTCGCGCGCGATTTTGATTCCCAGGTCAAAGTCGCGTGACGAGATTTCCTTCGAATCGCTTGTGAGATCCCAGGCACGGTAGCCTACGAGTTGCAATAGGAAGGGAAAACCAGAGATCGAGCGAACGGCTCTATCGATTCCCTCAGCATCTGCCAGGCGATCGTTTTCCTGGATTGTGCGAATCAAGGCCTCGCGCACGTCATAGTCGGCAATGCGACCCAGATGATATTGTTGGGCGCGGCGAAGGAACGAGACCGTCTTGTGGTTCAGCAATGTCGAGACGTTGTTGGGAAGTCCCGCCATGAGCAGCGAGACGCGTTTTCCATCGGTCACAAAGTGCTGATACGTCGCTGCGAGCTGAATCATCTCGCCGAGTGTCGGGTCCACCTCGTCAACCGTGACGAGCAGCCCGGTGCCCGCTTCGTTGAGCCGGTCGATGATGTCGCTCATGCGATAGCGCCAGGTAGAGGCATCGTGAACGCGATTGACCTCGATGCTGCCGAGCGGTGCAATTCCGAGACCGGTGACTTCGAAGTTGTGAGACGGGTCGATGAGATGGCCTGCGGCACGTTTCGCCCCGAACTCGATTTCCTCAAGCATTCCCGGGAGCGCGGTCGCCTTTACGGCTATCCAGCCGTGGGATTCCGCCCTCGTCGCGAGCGACGACATGAGAGCGGTTTTACCGGTTCCACGCGCGCCTGAGAAGATCGAGGTCAATTCTGGGCGCCTGCGCTGGCTCAAGAAGGCACGGTCCAGATCACGAATGATCTCCTGCCTTCCGGCAAGATGTGCGGGAACCTCACCAAAACTAGGAGTAAACGGGTTTTCGAGATACTCCACTGTGCCCTCCTTCAGCGTCTCGAGTTAACTTCATTTTATTTTAGTTAATTTCAGTTAAAAATGATTAATTTTATTTCAAAGTATCAGGTTAGCGTCGCGCGTTATCGAAGTGGTGCTTGAATAACTTACGTTGGAGCCCGAAAATGGGTTCAACCCATTCGCGAAATTTGCACGCCCTATTGTGAGTGGGCTCTCAAATGAGCTGATGCTGCCATCGTGCGGCTGATAGGGGCAATCATGAAAAACAGAATCTATGGGTATGCTCGAGTTTCGTCGGCAGATCAGAACCTGGATCGCCAACTGGATGCGCTGGAGCGGTTTCCGGTCCAAACGAATTTGATCTACGCTGAAAAAGCGAGCGGAAAGGACTTCAGGCGTCCTCAGTACCAGCGTCTTCTTCGTCGTCTGCGCGAGGGGGACGTTCTGGTGATTAAGAGTATCGACCGATTAGGTCGCGACTACCGGGAGGTTCTCGATGAATGGCGTCGCATAACGATGGACAAATGCGTTGCCATCGTAGTACTCGATATGCCATTGCTTGATACACGCGAACAGCCCAATGGGATTACGGGGACTTTTATTGCCGACCTAGTGCTTCAAGTTTTGAGCTACGTGGCTCAGGTGGAGCGCGAAAACATAAAGCAAAGACAAGCTGAAGGTATTGCTTCGGCGCGATCACGCGGCATTCGATTTGGACGCCCAATGATCGAGCGTCCAGAAAACTATCGCTCAGTTGTCCAATCATTTAAAGGAGGTGGGGTGACAAGGCGGGATGCTGCCGCACTATTGGGCGTTAGTCCGTCGACGTTTGATCGTTGGAGACGGGCGGATTCAACTATTGTTGACCGCCCGCCGTTTAATCGTTCGCTTTAACTAGACATTTTGATGAGGGTAGTATTCTTACGCGGGCCCGCTCCTTCCCTCAGCATTTATCCAGTTCACGCCCTTAAGCCAAATAGTGCCACCGCGTTGTCAATTCGTCTGCTTTTTGATGAGGGGCTATGAGTTGCAACGTCAATCGAAGGGAAATAGTCGTGAAACGAAATATTACTAAAAAGATGCCCATGATGGGTTTGCTTGTACTACTCATCTGTTCTCTGGGGTTCATTTCGGCCTGTTCACAGAATGATGCAAACGCTGCAAAGTCGAAATATGTCGACGATAAGGCGATGAATGTTATCGCTGCCGGGTTTGAGAGAAGGTCCGACGTCATTGAATCTAATGCAAACGATGATGATCCTCATTCAACCGAGAATATCCAGGAAGCTATTGAGGCCGAAATCAAGAACGACAAGGAACTCAAGAACGCTAGGTTTAAGGATTCCAAGATGCAACAGGACGTAATCACGTATCTGAATCTGCTTGATGACCAGCTTAAAGTGACCGAGGATTACTCGCAATCGTCTTCGGATTATTACGAAGAGTGGAATAAGGTCTACGATAAGCGGTCTGCGCAGCTCAAAAAGCTTGTTGATAATTACGGGCTGGAAGTCGGGGAGAAATACGAGGATGATTTCAACGACTTAATTAAGAATGGAAAGTCCGTAGCAGAGAAGACCCGCTACGAGGATGCCATCAACAGTTTGATTCAGGGAGCAAATTTCGAAAAATCGGATGACGGTTACGGTCTGTATACGTATACGGCGGTAGTTGAGAACACCTCTGGTATATCGTTCTCTAACGTCAGCCTGACACTTGCTCTCTATGATGCAGACGACATCAAAGCGGAGGAGACCTATGCGGACACTTCTTCGTGGGCGCCGGGTGAGAAAGTCAAGTTCGAGGCAATGTCCGATGTTGACGCTGCGCGCGTTGTCGCATCTGTTTCCAGCTACGATGTAAATAAATAAGTTCTGCACGGAAGGGGCGGGTTAATCGGCAATGAATGGTTGACCTGCCCGTTTTATGCCAATTATTGAACAACAAGTGCTGCGAACGAATGTGTATTATTTCGGATTGCAAACAGCTGCCCTCGTCTAAAGACATGCTGAAAACGACAATTAAGGCATGAGGTATAACCCACGGCAGTTTCTTAAATAACAGGGATTTTGAAAGGAATAGGGGATGGATGAGATAGAGGAAGGCATGGGGGCGCTGAAAGCGAAACTCGGGAGAATCCTGACAAAGCCTAAGGTATTCTTTGCGGGCCTGGTGCTTGGTGGAGTGATTGTGGCTGTACTTTTCATTACCATCTTTAATAACGGCAAAGCTGCGGGCGCGAAAGAAACGACCCCCAATACGCTTTCCCCGTCGGTCGTGTTTGAACGCATCGCTTCCCAGAACGAGATGGTTTCTGCATCGCAGAACTATGCGATTGTCGATAAGGTGACGGATACCAAGAGGTTCTTCGATTGGTTTGATATCCCGTTTACGGAAAACAGCTTTTGGTACCGCTATGTGGGAACCATTAAGGCGGGTGTGAATCTCGAGACGGCAGAGATACATACAAACAAGAAAAAGCTGACCATTACGATGGATGAGCCTTATGTAATCTCGAACACGCCGGATATGAATAAGTCGGGTGCTCTCGAGGAACGCAACAACATCCTCAATCCCATTGAGGTCAAAGACGTCACGGCGTTTGAAGCGCAGTGCAAGGAGCGGAGTGAAAGCGAGGCCATCAAGGATGGCAAGCTGCTCGAAGAGGCTCGAGTGAACGCCGAAGCAAATATCCGTGCGATGTTCAACTCGGCATTTGGCGATGAATATACGGTTGATTTCGACTATCGGAAATAGGAGGTCACTATGGAGGATAAAGACGATCTAGCTGTTGTCGAAAGGGAGGAGCTGTCGCGACATAAGCAGAGTTTTGATATCCGTAAGGCCGCTGCCGGGTTGGTTGATGGCGCCGGAAGCGCGATGGCGGGCGCGGTTGCAACCGTACAGAAAGTTGCCGATGGTGCAATGCGTGCTGCAACTCCGATGGTCGATGACGCCTTGGCGGCTATTGCTGATGCGGCCGATGGTGCGGCAGGTGCTGCTGCGGATATTGGTGACGCCGTCAACGATTGGGCATACCAGCAACAGCTCAATAGGTACAGGCCTGTAACCAAAGAGGTCTATCAGAGCCCTTCATTCCATTTGCCGAACATGATTCGAATTGTTGACGGAAATGAGCGTCGGGGCATCGATGTCTGTAGGGATGCTATTGGTTGGTTGGATACTGTTAAGGGCACGCAGATTTTCAATTTGTACCGCGAAGCAATTGGGGATAGCGAGCTGTCTTTCTACCCTAAACCATCTCTTTATTCCACATATTACATAGATGCTTTTGATCGGTCTCGCTTTGTTGATCTTGACTCCTATTTCGCAACCATGCAACAAGACAAGATGGCCGAGTTGAGACGGATTGCGTTCATGCTTGGCGCGAAGCGCTGCAAGTTGGAGGTGACGGAGTACGAGGAAACTCGGAGAGGCCACCAGGTTAAGGGAAATGCCAAAGCGGGAAAGAAGGGCTCGGCTCGAATCAACGGCTCTTTGAGCGATTTAACGAGAAATGAGAAGAAAATCCTGTTTACACAGGAATTCGAGGGAGACATGGTTCCACAGCGCCCTGAACTCCATTGGTATGCCCATGACTCTGACATTCTCTTGTTAATCGAAACGAGATGCGGTGGAGAGGATAAAAACAAGGCGAAGAGTTATCGGGTTGAATTGAAAAGCGAGACGACCATGACCATGTCCGTATCGCTTGCTATGGCTATCGATGAGGCATGCAGCAAACTGAACATAAGGGCGAATTCGAGCCTGACAAGCCAAGCTAAGCGAGAACTCCGGCAGTCGTTTGTATTTGAAGTTGAATTCTGACGTGAATTGCCAGCAGCCAAATGCGGCAAAGGGACTGTTCCTTTGCCGCATTTGATGTCAAAACCATTTTGTCAAGGACTAGAGAGTTTGAAAGCTTACCATTTCTACCCCGTCCCCTAATGGCAGGTTTTTACATGCCGGCAAAGTTCGTCTGGCGAAGGGCTTCGTAGAGGACGATGGCGGCGCTGTTGGAGAGGTTGAGTGCGCTGATGCGGTAGTCGTCCGGGTTGACGAAGTTGCCGCAGATATCCTGCCGAAGGATGGCCTCGTGGCTGTCCTCGGTATGCCCCAGCGATTCCTCGTGAGCTTCCCAAGCCTCGGCGTTATCGAGCGAGTCGCAATCGCGCAGCATCGGGATGCGCTCGCAACGCTCGGGCGCCGCGGCAAGCAGTGGCTCGGGAATGCCCGAGCTCTCGCTGCCAAAGATCAAGTAGTCGTCATCGCGGTAGGTACTCTGCGCATAGGTGCGGCGTGCCTTTTTGGTCAGCAGATGCAGGCGTTCGTCGGCAGGGGAGAGACCATTGCGTGCAAGGAAATCCTCCCAGCCGGCATAGGTGGTCACGTCCAAGTTTTGCCAGTAGCCCAGGCCGGCGCGACGTACTGTCTTGTCGTCGAGCGAAAAGCCCAGTGGCTCCACCAGATGTAGACGGGCGCCGGTAACCACGCAGGTGCGGCCGATATTGCCCGTATTGGCCGGAATCTCGGGCGCATACAGCACAATGTTGAACATGAATCTCCTTGGCTCAGAACGAAAAACCACCACGAAGGGTACCTTCGTGGTGGTTTGGCGGTTACGTAAGCGGAAAAATACCCGCTTGGATAAACCTAGGCGCGGTGCCAGTCGGTCAGGCAGGCATCGAGGGAGGCGATGAGCGCATCCTTGTCCATGTGACGGCCGATGATGCACAGGCTCGTCATACGGTCGCCCGTCTCGTCGTCCCAAATCTGCATGATCTCGGGGTTCTCGTCGATGATCTTCTGTTTCTCGCCCTCGGGCGCCGAGTCGACAAACAGGCCGTTCTCCATCAGGCGCATCTGGTGGCCGGCCTGCTCAAACATGTAGCACATGTCCGGGTCGCCGGTCTGCCACAGCGGACCCTTGACGCGGATGACCTCGTCGGGCCACTCCTGCTCAACAAAATCGGTGAACTTCTTCAGGTCAAACGGCTTACGGCGCGAGTAAACAAAGGTCTCGATGTCGTACTCGAGCACCTCGGGGTCGTCGTGCTCCTCGGGATGCTCCATGGCCTCGATCCAAGCGGCGGAGTTGTAGGCGCGCATAAAGTCGAAGCGGTCGGTATCGAGCAGCTCCTCCATGGGGACCTCGCCGTTTTGGGCCTCGACGATCACGGCGTCTTTCTGCAGGCTGCGCACGATGGCCTTGAGCTCGGCGATCTGCTCAGGGCTCACGGTATCGGTCTTGTTGAGGATCAGCGTGGAGCAGAACTCGATCTGCTGGATGAGCAGGCTCTCGATGTCGTCCTCGTCGATATCCTCGGCCAGCAGGTCGCGACCGCCGTTGAACTCGTCGTACATGCGGGCGCAGTCGACCACGGCCACGATGTTGTCGAGCGCGAGCTTGGGCTCGCCGCCCACCTTGGCCTCGTCGCAGAAGCTCGAGATGGTGTAGGCGATGGGGATGGGCTCGCAAATGCCCGAGGCCTCGATGATGATGTAATCGAAGTTGCCCGAATCGGCGATGCCCTGCAGCTGGTTGGCCAGGTCATCCGAAAGCGTGCAGCAGATGCAGCCGTTGGTGAGCGGGATGAGGTCGTCGGTCTCGGAAAGGCCGCCGTCGGCGATGAGGCTGGCGTCCACATTGATCTCGCCGATATCGTTGACGATTACGGCGGCGCGGATACCGCCATCGTTAGCGAGGATGTGGTTGAGCAGCGTGGTCTTGCCGGCACCGAGGTATCCGGTAAGCATGATGATCTTCACGGGTTTGTTGGGCATGTGCCCTCCTTTGTTAGACATGGCTTACAGTTGAATCATATGCCAAACGCCTGCTCTTATACCCACGCGCTGGCAAATAACACAGGCTACTCCCAGGCTCCCCATACATCGGGGCAATAACCGACGGTGGCCTTTTTGCCGTTACGCACGATGGGCTCGGCTAGAACCTGCTGGTTCTCGAGCAACTTGTCGAAGCGCTGGCTGGGGGTGAGGTGCTGGATGAGCGCGAGCGTCTCCTCGTCCTTGGCCTTGGGGTTGAGCAGCTTGTCGATACCGCCGACCGCCTGCATCACGCTCGTGAGCTCGCCCTTGCTCATCTCCTTTTCCTTAAGGTCGATAAACTGCACCTTAATGCGGCGCTCTTTGAAGAAGCGCTGTGCTTTCTTGGTATCGAAAGACTTTTTGGTGCCAAAAATTTGCACGTTCATGTATTTGTTCCGCCGTTCTACCTGATGAAGTTGGTGCGCTCGCGATCGGCTTCGGGGGCTTCGATACCGGCGGCCTGTCCTGCCTCGATACAATGCAGGAGCCAGGCCATGTTCTTGCCGATGTTGCGCATGGTGGCCAGGCCCTCGGCGTCCTGGGCGGCCTCGCCCGGCATGGCGCCAAACACGTTGTTCCAGTACGTGGAAGCAACCACGGGCATTTGGTTGATGGTGAAGTACTTATTGAGCACTTCGAAGGTCGTCGACGTACCGCCGCGACGGGCGACGGCGACGGCAGCGCCCGGCTTGTGCGCAAAGGCCTTGCTGCCGGCATAGAAGGCGCGATCGAGGGCCGAAAGGATGCGTCCGCTGGGGTGCGCATAGTAGACGGGCGAGCCAAAGACAAAGCCGTCTGCCTGCTCGGCGGCAGCGATGAGCTCGTTCACCACGTCATCGTCAAAGGTGCAGCGCCCGCCAAGCTTGCCGCACTGACCACAGCCGATGCAGTCGCGAATGGGCTTGGCGCCCAGCTGAAACACCTCGGTATCAATGCCTTCGGCGTTGAGCTGCTCGGCGACCTCGGCGAGTGCGCGGGCGGTGTTGCCGTTTGCCTTGGGGCTGCCATTGACCAAAAGAACTTTCATCACAAACTCCCTCTGCTTTTGGTGACTTCTGCAGAGGATTATCGCACGATAGGGAGGCGGCGCGGGCGCGGCGCTAATCCAGTTTGGTGCCTGGCACCTGCACGGCTTTCCCGAGCAACGCTTTGAGCTCGTTCAAAATGGAAACGGGCTGACGGTCGACGGCGTCCAGATGGAGCGTGGCCACGCGAATGGGTGGCTGATATTCAAATGGGCCAAAGAGCACGGGCGAACCCAGGAACCGCTCGATTTCCTCTGCAATCGCATCGGTTTCTTCGGGATCAAAGTCGTCGAAAAGAGCCACGAACATCGGCCCCGTCGAGCGGAACATACGACCCTTACCGCGCGAGCATTCCACCAGACAGGCGGCACATTCTGCCAAAACGCGGTCGCCCGCATCAAAGCCAAAGCGGGCATTGACCTGAGCGATATCGTCGATTTTGATGGCGATCAAACCAGCCTTGCGCGCCACGCGACGCATTTCGCCAATGGCGTTGACCAGGGCGTGAATATCGCCCAAGCCGGTCACGGAATCGGTCGTATCTGCCAAGCTTCGGTTGATGATAATGCCCACATACATGCCGGGCTCGGTATCGGTGCCGTCCAAGCGGTAGCCCGTGCAGTCGCAAAGCACGTATTTTCCGGTGGCATCCATTACGCGATACTGCATGTAGTGGAAGTGCCACGTGCCGTTTATCACCATGTCGAGCTCGACAC
>UQNU01000019.1 GCA_900542555.1 uncultured Collinsella sp. | reverse complement strand
CTACACTTCTAGCTTCGTCGGCAGCGTCAGATGTGTATAAGAGACAGACCATGAACGGCGCGAGCACGGCCTTCTTGTAGCCTGCGGCGCTCGCGGCGGCGATAACATCCTCGCAGGTCGGTTCAGCCTCGACGGTGCCGACGAAGAACTGCGTCAAGCCCTCGTTCTTAAACACTTCCTGCATCTTGGCATAGTCGGCGTTGGAATCGGCTTCGGTGCCGTGGCCCATGAGGCACAGCGCCGTCTTGCCGTCGTCGAAGGACGCCATGTTCTCCTTAATGGCTGCGGCCACCTTCTTGTAGTCGTCGTCGGAGGTGAGTAGCGGGTCGCCGAGCGAGATCTTGTCGAACTTGTCGGCGTACTTGTCGAGCTCGTCTTTCACGTCGGTGTATTCCAGGCCACCCATGAGATGCGTCGGCTGCACGACGATTTCCTTCACGCCGTCTTCCACGCAGCGGTCGAGCGCCTCGGTCATGTTGTCGATCGTGATGCCGTCGCGCTTCTTCAGCTTGTCGATGATGATCTGCGCGGTGAAGGCGCGGCGGATGTCGTAGTCCTGCCAGTACTTCTCGCGGATAGCGTCTTCGATGGCGCCGATGGTGATGTGGCGCGAGTCGTTGTAGCTCGTGCCGAAGCTCGTGACGAGGATGACCGGCTTCACGGCCTTCTCCTTTTCACTCGATTTCTCGGAACTCGCGGAGGTGTTGGAGCAGCCCGCGAGCGCGACTCCGGCGAGCGCGACGGCTCCGGTTGCTGCGGCGCCCATGAAGCCGCGGCGTGACATCTGGTCGGACATGGTTTTTCCTTTCCTCGGTTTGCCGGTCCCCCGGCGACAGTTGCTTGTCGGCACAAGCGAAAGAAAAGCGCACCCCTCGGGGTTCACAAGGAGCTAACGCCACGGCGATGCCGTGAGGAAAAGGCGAAGCAGTCTGGCTTGGGGCGCGAGGCGGTTCGCCCGCGCGTCCTATACAGTAATGTCCCTTGCCCAGGATTCCCACCTGGTTCCCTCCGCAAGCCAGCGCGGGCTGTGCGGGCGCCGCGCCGGTCATTTCCTTTTATCCGATTGTCATATGCTCGTTGCCGAATCTTTTACTATGATAGTGGGCACTTGTGAACGTGTCAAAGCCAGGGCGGGCGGCATTGCGCCTCCTGCCTGCGTATTTGCGCCGATTGCCGCCGCAGGCACCGTGTTTTGCCCGCTGCGCGAATGGCGGCGTAAACGGTTGCGATGAGAAACGGGAAGGGAAGGCTCGGATGATTCATATCGTTGGCGCAGGCTCGGGCGCCGCCGACCTTATCACGCTGCGCGGGGCGCGCCTTCTGCGCGCGGCCGACGTGGTCGTTTGGGCGGGAAGCCTTGTGAACCCCGAGCTGCTCGCTGAGTGCAAGGAATCCTGCATCGTCTACGACAGCGCGCACATGACCTTGGAGGAAGTGCTCGACGTGATGTGCGCGGCAGATGCGCGGGGCGAGGAAGTGGTGCGCCTGCACACGGGCGACCCGTGCCTGTACGGCGCCATCCAGGAGCAGATGGACGCGCTCGACGCGCGCGGCGTGGACTACGAGGTGGTGCCCGGCGTGTCGAGCTTTTGCGGTGCCGCGGCGGCGCTTCGCCAGGAATACACGCTGCCGGGAATCAGCCAGTCGGTCGTGATCACGCGGCTTTCCGGACGTACCCCCATGCCCGCGGGCGAGGGCATGCGCACCATGGCGGAAAGCGGCTCGACTATGGTCATCTTCCTGAGCTCGGGTATGCTCGCCGAGCTTTCCGCCGAGCTTTTGGCCGCGGGCCGCAGCTCCGACGAGCCGGCGGCGCTCGTGTATAAGGCGACCTGGCCTGAGGAGCGCGTGGTGCGATGCACAGTGGGCACGCTCGCCGATGCGGGCGCGCGAGAGGGCATCGACCGCACGGCGCTCGTGGTGGTGGGCCGCGTGCTCGGAGCTCGCGGCGGGCTTGCGCACAACGGCGCGCAAGCGGAGTCGTACGAGCGCAGCAAGCTTTACGACCCTTCGTTTGCCACGGGGTATCGGAAGGCGAGCAGCTAGCGTGGCCTTCGAGCACTACATATATACCGGGACGACCCGCCTGCGCTGCGGCTACACCACGGGGAGCTGCGCCGCGCTCGCGTCGAAGGCGGCCTGCGAGATGCTCTTGTCACGAAAGCCCGTCGGCCTCGTGTCGATCGTCACCCCCGGCGGGCTGCCCGTCGAGGCGAACGTGGTCGACGCATGCATCGGCGAGGGGTGCGCCCAGTGCGCCGTGCAAAAGGACGCAGGCGACGATGCCGATGTGACCGACGGCGTGCTCGTGTACGCGCGCGTGGAACATGCGGGGTCGGGCACGGGTGCTGTGGGCAGCAAGAGTGTGCCCGCGCACGAATCGGAAGTTTCCGTCGATGGCGGCGTGGGCGTGGGGCGCGTGACGTTGCCCGGGCTCGAGCAGCCGGTTGGGGCGGCCGCCATCAACGCGACGCCGCGCGCGATGATTACTTCGGCGGTGCGTGAGGTGTGCGCCGCGCACGGCTTTTCTGGAAATATTGCTGTGACGATTTCGGTACCCGAGGGTGTGGCCCTTGCCGAAAAGACCTTCAACCCGCACCTGGGGATAGAGGGCGGCATCTCCATCCTGGGCACGACGGGCATCGTCGAGCCGCGCAGCCTCGCTGCCTTGCGCGACAGCATCGAGCTCGAGATCCGGCAGCATGCGGCTATGGGGCGGCGCGGAGTCGTGCTCACGCCCGGCAACTACGGCGGGCAGTTCATCTCGGGGCATTTCCACCTAAACGGTGCGCCGGTGGTCTTCATCTCCAACTTTGTGGGCGATGCGATTGATTGCTGCGTTCGCGAGGGATTCACCAATGTCCTTCTTGTGGGACACATCGGCAAGCTGGTGAAGGTCGCTGGCGGCATCATGGACACCCATTCGCGTACCGCCGACTGCCGCGCGGAGATTCTGGCCGCTCACGCGGCCTTGGCCGGCGCGGGCGCGAAGACCGTGCGCGAGATCATGTCGTCGGTCACGACCACGGCGGCGCTCGAGGTAATCGAGGCCGCCGGCGTGGGGGACGCTGCGCGCGCCTCGCTCGCTGCGGCAATCGAGGACAGGTTGCGCCGCCGCGCGGCGGGCGCATGCGACATCGCCGCGGTCGTGTTCGACGCCGAGCGCCGCGAGCTTTTCCGTACGTCGGGCGCCGATGCAGTTATCGGGGAATTGGGGGCGACGTATGAATAAAGGCGTTCTGTACGGGGTGCGCCGCGCAATCGGCTGGCCGGGGACGAAGGTGGTCATGAAGGCGCGCCGCTCGCTTGCGGACACGAAGCGCTTTCTTTGCGAGGAGGGCGCCTTCGACGGTGCCGAGCTTGTAGAGGACTGTGGACTTCCGGGCGAGCGCGTGTACCGCTCGCTTGACGATGTGCCCGATCGGGGCAGCTACTTCTCGACGATGGTGGTGCGCTAGATGAGGGTTTCCTGCATAGCGTTCACTGAGAGGGGGTATTCGTTGGCGGAGCGCGCCGCTCGCGCGCTTTCCGATTGCGCGCAGACAGGTGAAGATGACCCTGGCTGGGACGTTTCCGTTTCGCGCGGGTTCGGCGAGGGGAAGGTCGACCTGCGCGCATGGACGGCGCTCGCGTGGGAAGCGTCGGACGCGCTTCTGTTCGTGGGCGCGGCGGGCATCGCCGTGCGGGCTATCGCGCCGTATGTCGCCTCGAAGGCAAACGATCCCGCGGTTGTGGTGATCGACGAGGCGGGGCGCTTTGCCGTCCCGCTTTTGTCGGGGCATTTGGGCGGTGCGAACGAGCTTGCGCAAACTGTGGCACGCGCGGCAGGGGCCATCCCCGTCATCACCACGGCGACCGACGTCCGCGGCGTGTGGGCGGTGGATACGTGGGCGCGCTGTGCGGGGCTCGCCGTTTCGAATCCCGAGGCCATCAAGCGAGTGTCGGCGCGGCTGCTTTCGGGCGGGCGCGTGGCGCTCTATTCCGACATGCCGATTTCGGGACAGCCGCCTGAGGGGGTTGACATTGCGTCCGACCGCGCTCGGGCCGATATCGTCGTGTCGCCGTTCGCTGGCGCGAATGCAGGTGCGTCCGTTCGCGCGGCGGAGACAACGGGCGAGGTCGTGCCCGCCGGAGAGACGGGGAAGCCGGCGGGCGTGCGGGCGCAGGCGCCTGCGCCCGAGCCGCTTCGCCTTGTCGTGCCCTGCATCGTTGCGGGCATAGGGTGCCGTCGCGGTGTGTGCGCCGAAGCGATCGGGGAGGCGTTTCTTCTCGCGTGCGGGCAGGCGGGTATCTCGCCTTCGGCCGTGCGCAAGGCGGCGACGATCGACGTGAAGGCGCACGAGGAGGGTCTGCTTGCCTTCTGCCGCGCGCGCAATATTCCGCTTGCGACGTATTCCGCAGATGAGTTGTCGCAAGTCGATGGCAGCGTTTCGCCATCTGATTTCGTGCGCGCGACGGTGGGGGTCGACAACGTGTGCGAGCGCGCGGCGCTCGCGGACGGGGGCAAACTTATCTTCCCGAAGCTCGCTCACGGCGGCGTGACCGTCGCGTTTTCCAAGGTAACTATCGAACTTTCGTTTAAGGAGCGGTGATGGGAAAGCTCTTCGTGGTGGGGATCGGCCCGGGCGGCCCCGACGGCATGACGATTGCGGCCCGGCGCGCGCTCGAGGCGGTCGACATCGTTGTGGGGTACACGAAATACGTGGAGCTCGCGCTCGCCGCCGTGCCCGACGCGGCGCATCTCGCGACGCCGATGATGCACGAGGTCGAACGGTGCCGCCTGGCGCTTTCGCGCGCGCAGAGCGGAGAAGCCGTTGCGCTCGTGTGCAGCGGTGACGCGGGCGTGTACGGCATGGCGAGCCCCGTGCTGGAGCTTGCGGAGGACTACCCCGATGTAGACGTGGAAGTTATCGCCGGGGCCACCGCGGCTCAGAGCGGGTCGGCGGTGCTCGGCGCCCCGCTTGCCCACGACTTCGCGGTCGTGTCGCTATCCGACCTGCTCACGCCGTGGGAGGTCATCGAGCGCAGGCTCGCCGCCGTGGCGAGCGCCGACTTCTGCATCTGTTTGTACAACCCGCGCAGCAGAAAGCGCGCCGACAGGCTCTCGCGCGCGGCGAAGATTATGCTCGAATGGAAGGCCCCCGACACGCTCTGCGGTTGGGTACGTAACATCGGGCGCGAGGGGCAGCAGTCGGGCATGTGCAGGCTCTCCGAGCTGGGGGAGCTCGATGCCGACATGTTCACCACCGTGTTCGTCGGCAACGCGGGCACGAAGCGCGTAGGCGGCCGTATGGTCACGCCGCGCGGGTATCGGGAGATTCCATGCGAAAGGTAACGATCATCGGGGCGGGGCCCGGAAACCCCGACTTGCTCTCGCGCGCGGCGCTCGATGCGATCGACATCGCCGACGTGGTCATCGGCGCTCATCGCGCGCTTGTCGGCATCGACGTGCCGCCCGACGTGGTGAGATGCGAGCTCGTGAAGACGGCGGACATCGTCGCCGCGCTCACCGATGCGGCGTCGTGGCAGCGCGCCGTGGTCGTGATGACGGGCGATGTGGGGCTGTTCAGCGGCGCGCGCCGCCTGGTGGAGGCGCTCTCCGGCGACGCGCAGGTGGACGTGCGCGTCATTCCCGGCATAAGCTCAGCGTCGTATCTCGCCGCGCGCCTCGCGCGTCCATGGCAGGATTGGCGCTTCGCGAGCGCTCACGGCGTGGCGTGCGATATCGTGGCCGAGGCCGAGCGCGCAGGTGAGCTCTTCCTCGTCACGTCGGGCGGGGAAGATCCCTCGCGGCTTTCGGGCGAGCTTGTGCAGGCGGGCTTCGGGGACGCGTGCGTGACGGTGGCCGAGCGCCTGTCGTACCCCGACGAGCGCATCACCTGTGCGACCGCAAGTGAAATCGCAGGTCAGACGTTCGACGACTTGAACGTGATGCTTATCGAGTTCGCATCCCGCGCCGCGAGCTCCCGCTGGCCGTACGCTTCCTCGGGCATTCCCGACGAGCTCTTCATCCGCGGTGACGTTCCCATGACCAAGCAGGAGGTGCGAGCCGTCGCACTCGCGAAGCTGCGCCTTACCGCGACCGACACCGTGTGGGACGTCGGCGCCGGCACGGGGAGCGTGTCGATCGAGGCGGCGCTCGTCGCGCGAGCGGGGTCGGTATGGGCGGTCGAGCGCAACGCGGCCGGCGTGCGGCTCATCCGAGAGAACGCGGATGCATTCGGGTGCGGCAACGTGTATGCGGTCCCCGGCGTCGCTCCCGAAGCGCTCGCGAAACTGCCCGTCCCCGACGCCGTGTTCGTCGGCGGGAGCGCGGGCGAGCTTCCCTCCATCGTGGAGGCGGCGCTCGAGAAGAATTCGCATGTTCGCCTGTGTGTGCCATGCGTCACCATTGAGACACTCACTGAGGCGTGCGCGCTCCTCTCGGGTTCGCGCTTTAAGGGGTTCGAGGCGTGCCAGTTGTCGGCCGCCCGCGCCGAGGCTGTAGGCTCGCATCATCTTATGAAGGCGCAAAACCCCGTGTTCCTCGTCAGCGCGCGTGGTGCAGGTGGGGAAGGCGGTGCCCGGTGAGCACGTCCATCCCGCGCTTCATGGTCGCTGCGCCCTCGAGCGGGAGCGGCAAGACGGTCGTAACGTGCGCGCTCCTGCGCGCGCTCGCGCGCCGCGGCCTTGCATGCGCGGCCTTCAAATGCGGCCCCGACTACATTGATCCGCTCTTTCATCGCCGCGTCGTGGGTGCGCGCTCGGGGAACTTAGACGGCTTCTTCACCGACGCCCCGACGCTGCGCGCCCTGCTCGCACGCGGCGCCGCGGGCGCGGATGTCGCGGTTCTCGAGGGGGTCATGGGCTTCTACGACGGCATGGCGCCCGGCGTGGCCGACGCGAGCAGCTACCAGGTTGCGCGCGACACGGAAACGCCGGTCGTTTTAGTGGTGAACGGGCGCGGGGCGTCTTTATCGCTCGCCGCCGTAATCCGTGGCATCGCCGAGTTCCTGCCTTGTGCGAACGTGCGCTGCGTCGTGCTGAACAAGACGAGCGCCGCTGCCTGCGCCTACGCGAAGCCTGCGATCGAGAAGCACACGGGCGTCGCGGTTTTGGGTAATATCCCCGCCGACGAGGCGTTCTCGCTCGAAAGCCGGCATCTGGGGCTTGTGACCGCCGACGAGGTCGAGCGGCTCTCCGCGCGCATCGACAAGATGGCCGAGCTGGTGGAAAAGAGCGTCGACGTCGACCGCTTGCTCGAAATAGCGGCGACGGCACCCGATATCCGCGAGGATCCTTACCGGTTGGAGCCGATCGCGGGAGCGCGGCCCATCATCGCCGTCGCGCGTGACGAGGCGTTCTCGTTCTACTACGAGGAGAACCTGCGCGCGCTCGAGGACCTGGGTTGCGAGCTGGCCTTTTTCAGCCCCCTGTGTGATAGCGAGTTGCCCCGGGGGACAAGCGCCCTCTATCTGGGGGGCGGCTACCCGGAGCTCCATGCGCGGCAGCTCTCCGAGAACGCGCCGATGCGCGAGGCGATGCGGCGCGCGGTTGAATCCGGCATGCCGACGGTCGCCGAATGTGGTGGGTTTCTGTACCTGCAGCGCGAAATCTCTGATAGCGAGGGGCGGCGCTGGCCTGTTGCGGGCGCCCTTGAGGGCGCAAGCGAGAACGGGGGAAGGCTGTCCCATTTCGGGTACGTGGAGCTCACTTCCCAACGCGACGGGCTCTACGGGCCGTGCGGCACACGCATCCGCGCGCACGAGTTCCACTACTGGCAGTCCACCTGCCCGGGCGTCGACTTCTGGGCGCAGAAGCCCCGGCGCGACAAGGGCTGGCCGTGCATGACGACCACCCCGTCCCTGGTTGCGGGCTTCCCGCATGTGTACTATCCTGCGAACCCCGACGTTGCGCGCGCGTTCGCGTCTGCCGCAGCGTCGTTCGCAGAGAGGAGACGGCATGGCTGAAGCAACCGAAACCGCGCTTGCCAGCATCCGCGAGGAAGTCGAGCGCGCGTTCTCGTCGGCGCCGGGCGCCGTGCTCGAAGCCGCGCTCTCCCGCATCGCGCCCGCAGACGAGTGCGCCCGCGCCGCCGCGTACGCCGCGTGGGACTCCATCGCGCACCCCTTGGGGGGATTGGGCGACTTTGAAGACGCCGTCGCGTGTATCGCCGCAGCTCAGGGGAGCGCCGAGGTTGCCGAGTTTCCCCGTGCGCTCGCGGTATTCTTCTCCGACAACGGGGTCGTTGCCGAAGGCGTGTCGCAAAGCGGGCAAGACGTGACGCGAGCCGTCGCGCGCAACATGTGCGAGGGGGCCACGAGCGCCTGTCGCATGGCGGCGTTCGCGGGTGCCGAGGTCGTGCCCGTCGACGTGGGTATGGCCTGGGGCATAGAAGACGCGCGCATGGTGCGCGCGAACGTACGGCGGGGGAGCGGCAACATCGCGCACGGCTCCGCTATGTCTCGCGATGAGGCCGTGCGCGCGATCGATGTCGGAATCGCCGTCGCGTGCGGGCTTGTCCGCGCCGGCGTGCGCCTTCTCGCCGCGGGCGAGATGGGCATCGGCAACACGACCACCTCGGCGGCGGTGGCCGCAGTGCTCATCCGGGCGGACGCGCGGAGCCTCGTCGGGCGCGGCGCGGGGCTCTCGGACGCCTCGCTCGCGCGTAAGCGCGACGTGGTCGAGCGCGCTATCGACGCGAACTCGCCCGATCCTGCCGACCCGATCGACGTGCTCTCGAAGGTGGGCGGCTTCGACATCGCGGCGATGTGCGGCTTCTACCTGGGGGCCGCGGCCTCGAAGGCGCCGGCGCTCCTCGACGGGGTCATATCCTGCACGGCGGCCCTGTGCGCGGCGCGCCTGTGCCCCAACGCCTTGGGCTACCTCGTGGGCACCCACGCATCAAGCGAGCCCGCAAGCCAGGAGCTCCTTCGCGAGCTCGGCATAAAGGCACCCCTCGACGCAGGCATGCACTTGGGCGAGGGCGCGGGCGCCATGGCGTATCTGCCCCTTCTGGATTCGGCGTTGCGCGTGTACCGGGATGGGAAGACGTTCACGGCGACTGGCATGGCTGCTTACGAGCATTTCGAGGCCGGGAAATGACGGTGACGCTCGTCATCGGCGCCGCCGCGAGCGGCAAGAGCGCCTACGCCGAGTCCCTGTGCCTCGGGCACGACGGCCCTCGCGTGTACCTGGCAACGATGGAGCCCTTCGGGGAAGAGGGCGCCCGCCGCATCGCGCGCCATCGGGCGCTGCGCGAGGGCAAGGGGTTTTCCACCCTCGAGCGCACGCGTGACGTGGGCGCCGCAGTGTCCGGGCTTCCGCGCGGCTGCACGCTTCTTTTGGAGGACGTGGGCAACCTGGTTGCAAACGAGCTCTTCGCGGAAGGCGGCTTGTCCCCACGTGACCCTGACGCTGCGGCGCGCGAGGTGCTCGGAGGTATCGAACGGCTCGCTCAGGCCGCTGCGTATACGGTGGTGGTCACCGTCGACGTGTTCGCCGATGGGATACGCTACGATGAGGGGACCGAGGCATGGAGGCGCGCGCTCTCGCGCGTAAACGCGGGCGTGGCGGCGCTGGCCGACCGCGCAGTCGAAGTGGTATGCGGGATTCCCGTGTGGATGAAAGGCGAAGGACCTACAAGGTGAAGATAGCAGAGGCAATCGGCGCGGCGTTTGGAACGTTCTCGCGCATCCCCGTCCCGAAATCGACATGGACCGATTTCGGGTCAACCCATGCGCTTGCCGCGTTTCCCCTAGTGGGCCTTGCGGAAGGCTTCCTCATAACGGCGTGGGGGTACGTGGCGAACCTGCTCGGCGTGCCCGCGACCATCATCGCGGCCATGCTTGTGGCGCTGCCTGTGGTGGTGACGGGAGGCATCCACCTAGACGGGCTCTGCGACACCTCCGATGCGCTTGCAAGTTGGGCCCCGCGCGAGCGAAAGCTCGAGATCATGCACGACCCGCGGGCGGGCGCCTTCGGGGTCATCGGTGTTGTCGTGTACCTTATTCTGCAGTTTTCCCTGTTCACCGCGCTGCCGCTTACGGCGGGGGCGTTCCTCGCGCTTCTGTGCTCGCTCGTGTTCTCCCGCGCGCTTTCGGGGCTCGCCGTAGAATGCTGGCCTGCCGCGCGGGCGGACGGCATGGCCGCGGGACTCTCGCCTGCTAAGAAGCGCGCGGCGATCGTCGTGCCGCTTTGCGCTTTCGCTGCGGCTTCGGCTGCAGGGATGGTCGCGTGCGCTCAGGCCGTCGGCGCCCTTATGGCGGTGGCGGGGCTTTTGGCGCTCGCGTGGTACCGTCATGTTGCCCTGTCCCGCTTTGGCGGGGTGACGGGGGATTTGGCCGGATGGTTTCTGCAATGGGCCGAGCTCGCGATGCTTGCCATGCTGGTGGCGGGGGGTATGCTCCTATGATTCTCGTGGTAGGCGGCGCGCATTCGGGGAAGAGGACCTTCGTGCGCGAAAAGCTCGGGTTCGCGGCGGACGATTTCGTCGACGCGGCGCAGCTTGCGGAGGGCGGCGTGCCCGCGGCTTTTGCCGGCCGTGTCGCGTACCGTGCTGAGGAACTCGTACGCGCGCTCGACGCTGACCGGGCGCTCGAGCGGCTGATTGGCTTCGACGCAGTGATTCTGCCCTTGGTCGGCTCGGGGGTCGTCCCCATGCGTGCGGAAGACGCCCAATGGCGCGAGCGCGCGGGGCGCCTGGGATGCGCGCTCGCTGCGCGCGCCGACGTCGTCGTGCGCATGACGTGCGGGATTCCCCAGGTCATCAAAGGAAACCTTGCCGATGCGCCTCGAGGGACGCAGGGCGCGGGCGCGCCTTTGGAAGTCGTCTTCGTGCGCCATGGTGCCACGGCGGGCACGGAAGACCATCGCTACAGCGGGGCGGGCATCGACGAGCCCCTGTCGAGCGCGGGCGAGCGCGCTTTGCGCGACCTCACGTGCAATCGTGACGTGTTCCGTGTTATCACGAGCGGAATGGCCCGCACCGACCAGACGGCGCGCATCCTCTTCCCGTACGCGGAGCTTATGGCGTGCCCCGGTCTGCGCGAGATGGATTTCGGTGACTTCGAGGGGCGAAGCGCCGCCGAGCTTAAAGAGGATGTGCGCTACCGCGCCTGGGTAGACTCCTGGTGCGAGACGCGCTGCCCGCATGGCGAGGGCAAGAGCGATTTCACCCGCCGCGTCGTCGCGGCGTTTCGGGAGGCGTGCGAATCGGAGCGCGCCCAGGGGAGTGGGCGCGCCGTCTTCGTCGTTCACGCGGGTACCGTGAAAGCGCTGCTCTCCGAGCTAGCTGTCCCGAAAATGGGATATTTCGACGTGCATACCGAGCCGGGCGGCGCATGGACCGCCACCTGGGATGGGCGCTGCCTTCGCGACGTTCGCCCCGCTTCGGGGGGCGATGCCCGGTGATGACGATTCTTGCCGTCGCCGCCGGGTTCGCAGCCGACCTTGCCTTCGGCGACCCGCGCTGGCTTCCCCATCCCGTCGTCGCCATGGGGCGCGCGATCACGTGGGCCGAAGGCCGCCTGCGGGGCGCATTCCCGCAAACGTCCGCGGGCACGCGCGCCGCAGGGCTTGTGCTCGCCGTGGCGCTTCCGCTTGCGTGTTGGCTTTTGACCTGGGGAATCCTGCATCTTTGCGGCATGGTTCACCCCGGCTTGCGCTTTGTGGCCGAGGCATGGGCGAGCTATCAGATTCTCGCGGCATGCGAGCTGCGCCGCCAGAGCCTGGCCGTGGCCCGCGCGTTCTCGAAGGGCGGCCTTGTCGCGGCTCGTGAAGCCGTCGGGCTCATCGTGGGACGCGACACGTCTGTTCTCGACGAGCAGGGCGTTGCGCGCGCCGCCGTGGAAACGGTGGCGGAGAACGCGAGCGACGGCGTCATCGCGCCGCTTTTCTACCTTATGATCGGGGGTGCGCCCTTGGGCATGGCGTACAAGGCGGTGAACACGCTCGACAGCATGGTGGGCTACAAAAACGAGCGCTACATCGACTTCGGCTGCGCCTCGGCGCGCCTCGACGATGCGGTGAACTGGATTCCCTCGCGCTTATCGGCCCTGCTCATGATCGCCGTGTGCCCGATCGTCGGGCTCGACGCGTGCGGGGCGGCGCGCATCTGGCGCCGCGACAGGCGTCGCCATGCGAGCCCCAACTCGGCGCAGACCGAGTCAGCGTGTGCGGGCGCGCTCGGGCTGCGCCTGGCAGGACCCGCGGTGTATTTCGGCAAGCTCGTTGAGAAACCGACGATAGGCGACGCATCCCGCGAAATCGAGTGGGGCGACATCGCCCGGGCGACAAGGCTCATGCTCGCCGCGTCCGTATGCGCGCTCGTCGTCTTCTGCGCCGCGCGCGCGGCGGTCGTGCTCGCCGTGGAGGCGATGTCATGAGGGAAGACCACGCTGCGTCCCGGGCTGCCGGGGGAATCCTGCGCGCCCGTACGCATGGGGGCAGTGCGCAATCGCTTGGCATCGCTTGCGAAGGGGGCGCCTCCGACTTCATCGATTTCTCGGTGAACGTGAATCCGGCAGGCCCCTCGCCGCGCGCTGTCGCCGCAGCCTGCAAGGCGCTTTCTCGAATCGACGCCTACCCCGATAGGGAAAGCCTCGCCCTTGTTCGCGCCCTATCGCGCGCCCAGGGCATTCCCGAAGATACTATCGTCTGCGGCGCGGGCGCGTCCGACATCATCTGGCGGCTCGCTGCGGCGGTGCGCCCGAAACGCATCGTCGTGTGCGCGCCGACGTTCTCTGAATATGCGGAGGCGGCATCGTACTACGGCGCATGCGTGCAGGAGTTCCCGCTCTCCGAAGCGGACGACTTCGACGTGCCCGCCTCCTTCGCCCGCGCGATCGAGGGGCCGGGAGACGTGGCGTACCTCTGCAATCCGAACAACCCGACGGGGCGCCTCGTCGACCCCCGCGTGATCGATGCCGCGGCTTGCCGCTGCGAGCAGGTGGGCGCGCTGCTCGTCGTGGACGAGTGCTTCCTCGGATTTGCGCCCGACGCCCGCGATAGGAGCGTGGCCGCACGCGCCGCGTGTTCGCGCCATGTGGCCGTGCTCTCTGCGTTCACCAAGCTCTACGGAATGGCGGGGTTACGGCTGGGATATCTGATCAGCGGAAACGCCCAACTCATCGATGGAATTCGCCGGGCGGGGCAGGCGTGGCCCGTCTCCTCGGTCGCCGAGGCCGCGGGCATCGCCGCCCTGGAAGACGTCGAATACGTCTCGCGCACGCGCGATGTATTGGCGGGCGAGCGAGCGTGGCTTTCCCACGAGCTCTCCTCGCTCGGGCTTTCCGTCGTGCCGTCGGATGCGAACTTCCTTTTAGTCCGCACGCCGACGAAAGACATTCCCGAACGCCTGTATAAACAGGGGGTTTTGGTCCGCACGTGCGACTCGTTTTCGGTACTGTCCCGTTTCTGGTGCCGCGTCGCGGTGCGCACGCGCAAGGAGAACGCCCGGCTTGCGATGGCGTTCAGCCGCGCGCTTCGGGCGGAAGGCGCATCGGGCGAAGGCGAACCCGACGAACGGGGCGGCGCTTCTTGCAGCGGTGCTATGGCGGGCGCGGATGGCCGAGGCTCGGCGAAGGAGGTCGATACCCGTGGGTAGGGCGAAGCCCATCATGATCCAGGGCACCATGTCGAACGCGGGGAAGAGCCTGCTTGCGGCGGGGCTGTGCCGCGTTCTTTCGCAGGACGGCCTGCGCGTGGCTCCCTTCAAGAGCCAGAACATGGCGCTCAACAGCGGTGTCACGGCCGACGGTCTCGAGATGGGGCGCGCCCAGATCATGCAGGCCGAAGCGTGCGGCATCGCGCCCGACGTGCGCATGAACCCCATCCTGCTCAAGCCCGAAAGCGACCACCGAAGCCAGCTCATCGTGGCCGGCAAGGCGCAGGGAGCCTTCGCTGCGAGGGACTACTTCGCGCGAAAGAAGGCGCTCATGCCGCAGATTTTGGAGGCGTTCGATTCGCTCGCGGAGGAAAACGACGTCATCGTCATCGAGGGCGCCGGCAGTCCCGTCGAAATCAACCTTGCCGAAAACGACATCGTCAACATGGGGCTCGCGCGCGCCGTGTCCTCCCCCGTGCTGCTCGCGGGCGACATCGATCCAGGCGGGGTGTTTGCCCAGCTCTACGGCACGGTCGCGCTCCTTGCGCCCGAGGACCGCGCGCTTTTGCGGGGGCTTGTTGTGAACAAGTTCCGCGGCGATGTGGAAATCCTGCGCCCGGGTTTGGCCCCGCTCGAGAAGATGTGCGGGGTTCCCGTCGTGGGGGTCGTGCCGTATCTTACGCTCGACCTGGACGACGAGGACTCGCTCGCGCCGCGCCTATCTGCCCGCGAGGCGCGCGGCGTCATCGACGTCGCCGTCGTGCGCCTTCCGCATCTGTCGAACTTCACCGACTTCGACCCGCTTTCGCGCGTGCCCGGCGTGGGCGTGCGCTACGTTTCCTCGACGACCGATCTGGGCCGACCCGACCTGGTGGTGCTCCCCGGCTCGAAAACCACGCTCGACGACGCACGCTGGCTTGCGGCTAGCGGCATCGGAGCCTGTGTACGCGCGCTTTCGGGCGCGGGCACGCCGGTGCTCGGCATATGCGGAGGCTACCAGCTTTTGGGAGACGAGCTTTCCGACCCGCACGGCAGGGAAGGCGCTGGCACCGCGCGCGGGCTCGGGCTCATCCCTGCAAGTACGGTGTTCAAGGAGGAAAAGCGCCTCGCCCAGTCGGAGCTGCGCATCACGGGCGCCCAAGGCGCGTTCTCGGTGTGGAACGGCATGACGGCGCGCGGGTACGAGATTCACGACGGCGAAACGACCGTCTCCTGCGCCCCTGCGGGCACGATTGGCGGCAAACCAGAAGGCGCGGCCTGCGGAAACGTGTTCGGAACCTATCTCCACGGCCTGTTCGACGAACCGGGGGTGGCACTCGCCCTCGCGCGCTCGCTCGCGCGCATGCGCGGCCTGCCCGAGAGCGTCGTGGGTGCTGAGGGCGCGGTGTCCGCGGCCGATCACCGTGCGCGCGAGTTCGACCGCCTGGCCGACTCCGTGCGCGGGGCGCTCGACATGGAGTATGTCTACCGCATTATCGAGGAGGGCGTATGATCCACGTGTATCATGGCGACGGCAAAGGCAAGACCACGGCGGCGATGGGGCTCGCCCTTCGCATGCTCGCCGCAGGCCGCCGCGTCGTCGTTGTGCAGTTCCTGAAAGACGGCGAAAGCGGGGAGGCGCGCCTGCTCGCCGAGCATTTCGGCGTGCCCGTGTTCGCGGGGAAGGCGTCGGACAAGTTTACCTGGTCGATGACGTCGGAAGAACTTGCCGCGACGCGCGAGCTGCACGATGGTAACCTCGCTTCCGCGCTCGCCGAGCTCGAGGGCGCGCAGGAGGGGCTGCTCGTGCTCGACGAGGCGCTCGACGCGCTTTCGAAGGGGCTTGTCGACGAGGCGCTCGTGGACCGCACGCTCGATATGTCCGCGCGCGGCGTCGAAGTAGCGCTCACCGGGCGCGCGCCTTCCCGCAAGATCGTGGAGAAGGCCGACTACATAACCGAGATGCGGTGCGAGAAACACCCCTACGCTCAGGGGATAGGTGCAAGGGAAGGAGTGGAGTACTAGATGGATTCCAAGGAGATGGCGCCCGGCGACATCGAGCGGCGCAGCTTCGAGATCATCACCGAAGAGCTTGGCGGCCGCACGTTCCCGCCGCTCGAAGAGCCCGTCGTGAAGCGCGTCATCCACACCACTGCCGACTTCTCGTACGCCGATTCCCTCGTATTCACCCATGACGCCGCGCACTGTGCTCTCGACGCACTGCGCGCAGGGGCCACGGTACTCACCGATACGAACATGGCGCTCGCAGGCATAAGCAAGCCCGCGCTCGCGAAGCTCGGCTGCAAGGCCGTGTGCTACATGGCCGACCCTGATGTCGCCGCGGCTGCGCGCGCCGCGGGCACGACTCGCGCCGTTGCGAGCATGGACAAAGCTTGCGGCATCGAGGTTCCGCTCATCGTGGCCGTTGGTAATGCCCCCACGGCACTTCTGCGCCTCGCCGAGCTCATGGACGCGGGGAAGATCGCGCCCGCGCTCGTCGTTGGGGTGCCGGTCGGGTTTGTGAACGTGGTCGAGGCGAAAGAGGAGCTACTCGCGCGACGCGTGCCGGCCATCGTCGCGAGGGGTCGCAAGGGCGGCTCGACCGTGGCGGCTGCCATTATGAACGCGCTGCTCTACCAGATCACGCGCCCAGGCGGCCCGAAGTGACGGCGCCCGCATCCGCGCCGGCGCTGCGCATCTTCGCCGGCACTACCGAGGGCCGCCTTCTGTGCGAATGGGCGAGCGGGGCGGGCATCCCCGCCCGTGCCTACGCGGCAACCGAGTACGGAGGCGAGCTTTTGGGCGAGCTTCCGGGCATCGAGGTGCATGCTGGCAGGCTCGACGAGGCCGATATGGAGCGCGAGCTTTCCGGCGCGCGCATCGTCGTCGATGCCACGCACCCCTTCGCTACGCTAGCAAGCGGCAACATCCGGGCCGCTTCGCTCGCCGTGGGTGCACGATGCCTGCGCCTTGCGCGCCCGGCCGAGGCGCTGCCCAAAGGCGTCGTGCCGGTCGCGTCGATCGCCTGCGCGGCGCGCTTTCTCTCCGAGAACCCGGGTCGCGCGCTTCTCACGACGGGGAGCAAGGAGCTTGCTCCCTACACGCGTGTCGCCGATTTCGCGGAGCGCTTCTTCGTGCGTGTGCTCCCGCTGCCCGGTGCTATAACGAAGTGCATCGACGCGGGGTTTTCGCCGTCGCACGTCATCGGCATGCAGGGGCCCTTCACCCGCGAGCTCAACGAGGCGATGCTTCGGCAGGTGGGCGCCCAGTGGCTTGTGACCAAGGACTCGGGAACCGTAGGCGGCACGGCTGAGAAGCTCGCCGCCGCGCGCGACGCGGGAGCGCGCTGTATCGTGGTCGCCCGTCCCGCCGAGGGAGGCGGGGCCCTTTCGCTTCGGGAAGTGGAAGACGCGCTCTTACGGGAGCTCGCGCGCTAGGCGCTCGCCACGCCTGCGCGCTCTCTCGCCCGCGAGGAGGAGCGCCCCGAGCAAGCTCGACCCGTACAAGCCCGTCATTCGCCAAAAGCTCGAGGACGACGCCCGGAACCGGCGCAAGCAGCCCTTCAATAAGTTGCGGTGAAATAGTTTCTGTTTTTGAAGCTAGATAGCATATCCAGCCCCTAATTCACCGCAACTTGTTGGTGGTGGCTTACTGGTAGCGTAGGCACTCCACCGGGTCGAGCTTTGCCGCGCGGCGAGCGGGATAGAAGCCAAAGATTACGCCGATGCCGACCGATACGGCAAATGCGATCAACACTGTCGTAATGGAGAAGCTTGGCGTGATCGTCCCGGTAGCTCCAAACTCGCTCATGATGCCCGAGCTTGCGGCAAAGAACGTGAGTCCCCATGCCAGCAGATAGCCAATCAGGACACCCAACAGTCCGCCGGTGACGCACAGCGCCGAGGACTCGGCCAAAAACTGCGCGGTGATATCGCGACGACTGGCGCCCAGGGCACGGCGAATACCGATCTCGCGGATGCGCTCAGTCACGTTGGTGAGCATCATATTCATAATGCCGATACCGCCGACAAGCAGCGAGATGCTGGCGACAGCGCCCATGATGAGTGAGAACGCGCCCATAAAGGAGTTGAGTGCATCGATGGCGCTTTTCATGGATGTCGCCGATACACTGTCGTACTCATCATCCTCCGCGATGCCCTTCATCGCGCGCACCTTGGACTCGATGGTTTTGCAGAGCTCATCCATGTCCGTGCCCTCGGCGGCAAGCGCTGTTACGCTGGGGAATGAAGGATTCTCGTCGCCAAATAGCCCGGAGATGGTTTCGCGTGGCATATACAGCGTGAGCGAGCCCATGGAGTCGCTGCCGCCGTCGATAACGCCGACAATCTGCACCTCGCCGTTGGAGACCTTAACAGTCTTGCCCACCGCGTCCTGTTCGTTGCCGTAAAGCTGATCGGCGCCGCCGCGGCTGATGAGCGCCACGCGCGAGCCTGATTGAGACTCGGCCTGGGAATAGGTGCGCCCCGCAACGAGCTTGCTGGCCCCCACGGCGTCGAGCATGTCGCTATCGACACCCTGTGCCATGACGGTATAGCTTTTATCGCCGGTCTTGTACTCGGTGTACGCGCTGTCGACAATTCCGATCTGCTCTATCTGCGGCACTAGTTTTTGAAGCTTCTGAACGTCAGAATCGGTAAGTTCTTGGGACGAATAGATCTGAACCATACGTGCCGCATTGAGGCCCAGGCTGTTGACCAAGCTGCTTTGGATGCCGCCGATGAGCGAAGTCATGGCAATAACCGAGGCGATGCCGATTACAATGCCCAGGATGGTGAGCAGGCTGCGCCCCTTGTTGGCCTCGAGCGAGTGAAGGGCTTCCTGGATGAGATCGCGGGCGCTCATGCCACCACTCCTTTCGGCGGGTTGGCGGAGGCGGAAATCATGGGCAGGCTATCTACGGCGCTGCGCAGGGTCCGCGGTGCATGTGGAATATACGCGCCGTCGTGAATGCGACCGTCGCGGATGGTCACGGCACGGTCGGCCTCGGCGGCGATGCCGGGGTCGTGTGTGATAAGCACGATGGTTTTGCCGCGCTTCTGGAGCTTATGGAAGGTCTCCATCACAAGCGCTCCGGTAGCGGAGTCCAGGTTTCCCGTCGGCTCGTCGGCCAGAATGATGGGCGGGTCATTGACGAGGGCGCGCGCGATTGCGACGCGCTGCATCTGGCCGCCCGAGAGCTCGGATATGCGGTGGTCCCAGTGGTCGACCGGTAGCGTGACGGCCTGCAGCGCGTGCACGGCGCGCATTTCGCGCTGGCTACGGGGCACATTGGTGTAGGCCAGCGGCAGCATGACGTTTTCGATAACCGACAGGCGCGGCAGCAGGTTGAAGCTCTGAAAGACAAAGCCAATGCTCAGGGCGCGGACTTCGGTAAGCTCCTCATCATCGAGCTCGGCCACGTTGAGCCCTTGCAGGTAATAGTCGCCCGCCGTCGGTTTGTCCAGGCAGCCTAGGATGTTCATGAGCGTTGATTTGCCCGAACCCGAGGGGCCAGTGATAGCGACGAATTCGCCGGGATTTACCGCCAGGCTCACGTTGTGCAGGATGTGGGCGCACCCCGCCTCGCTCTCAAAGATGCGGTGCACGTTGCGGATGTCGATAACGGGACGCATTACATGCTCTCATCGTCAGACATATTGCCCGAATCCGCGCTGTAGCCGCCGTCAGCCGTTGCATCCGCTCCGGTATCCATGACGAGGGTGTCGCCATCGCGCAGCTTGCTAATCGGCACGTTGGGGTTGATCTCGTTGCCCTGGTCGTCGCGCTTGACCTGTTTCTTGCCGACTACGGCTTCGTTGTCGTTTTGCGTCACGACGGTCACTTTCACGCGGCGGGTCTGTTTGCCCTCGTCATCGGTTGCCACGTTGACGTAATAGTGTTCGCCGTCTTCGGTCATGAGCGCCATCGTCGGCACCATCACCACGTTATCGAGCTGCTCGGTTACCACCGATACCTCGGCCGTCATGCCCGGCTTCAGGCGCGCGTCGGGCGCCTCAATGAGAATATCAGCGTTAAAGGTTACGCTGCCGCCGCCACCGTTGGCGGCGTCGGAGTTTGCCACCGACGCGATAGCCGTGACGGTGCCCTGGCTCACGATATCGGGAAACGCGGGATACGTGACGTTGGCGCTCTGCCCAACGGCGATCTTGGCGATGTCCTTTTCGCCCACCTGCACGGTCACCTTCATCTTGGACAGGTCGGCGATCTGCATGCACTGCTTGCCGCCGCTCGTATCGCTTTCGCCCATGATCATGCCGCCTGTTACCGTGGCGCCCACCTTGGCGTTGAGCTCCACGATGCTACCCGAGCTCGGGGCCGTGACCGTGCGACTAGCTGCCTTGGCGTTCGCCTGATCGAGGTTTGCCTGGGCCGATGCGAGGCTGCGCTGCGCGGCCGATACGGCGTTCGTGTCCGCTGATGCGGCGGAGACGCCAGCCGCTGCGGAAGCTCCCTCGACGTCCGTCGTTGGGGTGGCCTGCGCGGCGGCTGCGGCTTTCTGTGCGTTGGCGAGGTCTTCTTGAGCGGCTGCAACTGCACGCTGCGCCTCAGCAACGTTGCGATCGAGCTCGTCGTTTTTAATGGTCATAAGCACGTCGCCCTCGTTGACGGATTGGCCTGCCTGCACGTTGATCGAATCGACCGTGCCGTCGACAGAAGGGGAGACCACTGAGGACGAAATGGGTTTGAGCTGGCCTTTCGCCTCGACCGTTGTGGTAAACGTGCCCTCGGTCACCATGTCGGTCACAGGACCGTTGTTGCCTGCGGGCCGTGCGTTGATGGCTAAGGTCACGACAACGGCGATGAGCACAATGGCGGCCACGACGCCGGCCGCAATGCCGCGTCGGATGAGCTTTTTGCGTCGACGTTCGGCACGTTTTGCTTTGAGCTTGGCGTAGGCCTCTTCATCAGAAATCTCGGTCGCATCGTTCGCGCGTCCGCTCTGCTTATCGGCATGTACGTTTGTAATCGGAGGAATCGTTTCGGTGACATCTTCGGGCGTGTGCTCGGTATCATCCGGGCCCGGGGTGGTCGTGGGGACATTCGGCATAGCGTCTCCTTTATAGAAAGTACCTCGATAAGTATATGCGCCCACCGGTTGGGGCGGGCGCATGGGACGGTTTCTTTCGGAACTGTTAGATTGGTCGCAGCAGCTCCATGTTGTAGGAATGTGCGCGTTGCACTACGAGTGGACAACCACGCACAGGCCGACTTTGATGCAGTCGTGAAGTGCCTTGGCGTCTGCCAGGCGCAGGTTGATGCAACCGTGGCTGCCGCACCACTTGTACGACTCTGCGTTATCGAAGCTCTTGTCGTTTTGCCAGGTGGCATCGTGGAAGCCGATCATGTTGCCCTCGAACGGCATCCAGTAGCTCACCGGGCTCTCGTATTTGGGCTTACCGGTCTCGGGGTCCTTGGCTCCGATCAGGGTGCTGCCGCCGTCGTTGCTGTTGATCTGCCACACGCCCTCGGGGGTGGCGTCTTCGCCCGGTTTCCCGGAAATAAAGTTGGCCTCCCAAACGATATTGCCGTTCTCGTCGTAGTAGCGCGCGTGCTGCTCGGACAGATCGACATCGATGTATGCCTTCCAGTCGGGCTCTCCCTTTGCGGTAAAGGTGTCGGCCTTCTGGGAGTACTTGATCTCGATTTCGCCGGTCTGTTTGTTGTTAATGGCGTCCTCGACCTGCTTGGCGAGCGAGCTGCTGTCGATGGACCAACCAAAGTCACCGCCTTCGACGGCGCACTGCTTGCCATCGGCGCGCGTCCACCAGCGAGTGGAGCCCACGGTATTAAAGCCGTTGGCGAGGTCGGCTGCCCAGCTGCTGATCTGCGACGTATCGAGCGTGGGGTTGGCCGGATCGGCAAAGCTGATCCACTGCAATACGGAGCTGCCGTCGATCTTTCCGGCATCCTCGCCGTTGAGCTTGAGGGTCACGTTGACGCCCAAGAAGTTGTTGGCGGCATCGCATGCGGCCTGAATCTGATCATCGGTCAGCGTTCCATTGAGCGGCTCATAGGCATCGTTGCCGAGCTTGGAAAGATCTACGGTCTCGGCCAGCGAGGCAAGCTCGAGCTCGGCATACTTAATGACATGCTCGCGGTTGAGTTTTTCGTTGGAGCGCGCCTTCTCGACGGTAAACTTGCCGGCCTGCTCGTCATAGGAGCTATTGGCCTCGAACGTGCCCGAACGGCCCTCGTTAAACTCGTCGATGGCGTCGCCCAGATCCTTCTCAAACTTCTTTTGGTCAAAGGTGTCGGAGAGCATGGACAGGTCGACGTCTTGATCAAGATCGATTTCGTTGGAGGTAGCAGTTGTTTTGGTCTTGCCGCTTAAGGATTCCACGAGGCGGACCGGCCAAATAAAGGCTTCGTTGTGGTTGATGATTTCTTTTGCAGCAGCTTCACCGTCGACGATGGGTTCATCGGACTCGGGCTGATAGGTCCAGCTAAAGTCATCGCCTGTCACGGCGAGCTTATAGTGCTTCCATGCCGAATTGACCTTGGTAGCGGCAGACGAAGCGTTGGAGAACGAGACGTCGACGCCGGCGATGGTGGTGTTGGGGTAGGCTACCTGCGAAAATGCTACGACGCCTACGATATAGACAATGACGATTAGACCCAGGACGACAAAGAGCGTCGTCTTATTGCCCGACTTATTGTTGCCGGCGGACTTGCGCGCGGGGCCGCGATCGCCTCGAGCGTGCGTGGGGGGCTGCTTGGACGCATTGCCGTTTGCCTGGCGCTGCTGACGTTGCTGATGCTGCTGGTTCGGGCGTTGGGAAGCGTTTGCTGCACCACGCTGCTGACCGTGGCTCGGCGCGATAGGACGCGGCGACTGAACGCCGCCGGTGTGCCTGCTCGGCTGCTGCGGATCGGGAATCAGTTGAGTTCGATCGTTTTGCGACATCGTATGCATATCCTTCGATTTTCGCCTTGCGGTTCATCGTGTTTTTACTGGGCTTGCATTATAGCGATTGCCCTGCTGTTTGTGGTACGGAAACGGTGGCATTCAAAAGAGGTGGGACATTTGTCCCACCTTTGAGTCGTTCTTTGCCGCTATCCGCACACACCGCATTTTGCACAGGCCGAAAGTGCGGCCGGAGCCTGCGCGATGCCGCCCTTTGCCGTCTCGCGCAGCGTGGCCGGCAACGCGTGGCCCACTGAGAGCATGACATGTGCCATCTGGTCAAACGGCACCAGGCTCTTAATGCCTGCGAGGGCGAGTTGTGCCGAGCTAAAGGCCGCTGCCACGCCGATGGCGTTGCGGTTTTGGCAGGGCACCTCCACGAGGCCACCGACGGGGTCACAAACGAGGCCCAGCAGGTTACTCAGCGCGATGGAACTGGCGTCAAGCGCCTGCTCGGGCGTGCCGCCGAGCATCTGCACCAGCGCGGCGGCTGCCATGGCGGCGGCGCTTCCGACCTCGGCTTGGCAGCCGCCCTCGGCGCCGGCAACGCAGGCGCTTGTGGTGAGGTTGAGGCCGATGGCGGCTGCGCAGTAGAGCGCGTCCATGACTTGCTCGTCGTCGAGCTGAAGGTGATCGGCGAGCGCCAGCACGCAGCCGGGCACGACACCCGCGGATCCTGCCGTCGGAGCTGCGACGATCACGCCCATGGTGGCGGAGCGCTCGAGCACGGCCATGGCGCGGGCCACGGCTTCGGTCTGGACGGGGCCCATCAGGCTTTCACTCAAATCGTTGCAGCGGGTTGCTTCGACGAGCTTGGCCTCGCCGCCGATAAGCCCGCCGAGCGAGCGCTGCGGATTGGCGATGGGGGCCGTTGTCTCCTCGCGCATGACGTCGAGCACGCGGCGCATGGCGGCGACGGCGTGGGCCTCGCCAGTCAGACGTGCCTCGCGAACGGCCATGACGGCACCGATGCTGAGTCCCAGTTCCTCGCACGCATCGAGCAGCTGCTCGCCGTCGTCGAAGATCTCCTTAGCCGAGACGCCGGGGGAGAGCGACGAGGCAGAACCGGGGAGCTCGATAAACGTTGCGTAATCGACATTGTCGAGCTTGCGGAGCATGGGGACGACGGTGTCGTCGGGCGCGCCGTCGGTCTCAAAGACGGAGTAGGCCTGGCCGCCCACTTCGGTGCGGTAGGTGCGGCAGAAGGCGATGTTTACATGGGCGTAGGCGAGCAGGTTGGTGAGCGCGGCGAGCACGCCGGGAACGTCCTTGTGCGCCACGAAGAGCGTGGAATACATGCCCGAGATGTCGACGCCGACGCCGTTAATGCGGCTGATGCGCATCTTGCCGCCTCCCAGGCTCTCGCCGCGGACCTGTGCCGTGGCGCCCGTGTCGTCGACCATGTCGATGTCGACGGTATTGGGGTGGATGGAGGCGTCGTCGCCCTTGATGCCAAAGTGATATTCGAGGCCCTGCTCGCGTGCGAGGTCGAAGGCTTGCTTGATGTTCTCGTCATCGGTGTCGAGGCCCAGGATGCCTGCGACGAGCGCGCGGTCGGTGCCGTGGCCGCGGTAGGTGTGGGCGAAGGAGTTCCACAGGCCAAAGGTGACTTTGGTGATGCGGCCTTCCAGCAAGCTGGCAGCAACTTGGGCGCACCGCAGGGCGCCGGCGGTGTGCGATGAGCTGGGGCCGACCATGACGGGGCCCAAGATTTCGAATGCCGAGGTCGTAGCTAGTGTTTGCGGCTTGCCTGCCATGGGTGCTCCTGTTCTATCCCGTCGTTCCGAGGGGCGGGGCATACTTGTCCCGTCGTTCCGAGGGCTTTGGTATTTGGTCGCCTGCTCTACAGTCCTGGCTCGCACGGAGGCCACATTAAGTGGCCTCCGGCTCGTGCGGAACTCGCGACCGACCAAATACCAAAGCCCTCGGAACTTAGAATACATGGCTGGAGTCGCTCTGCTGCAAAATTTATCGGCCTGTGATTTATTCCATGTCCCAGGTAGGCTCATCTTCACAACCTTTAAATAAAAAAGAAGTACCGGTTGGGGCCGGTACTTCTTTTGGTGCGTTGTTATTTGGCTGTTGCTTTTCGAGTTAGCTTACAGGCCGCAGGCTGCTTTGAGTTCTTCGACTCGATCGGTTTTCTCCCAGGTGAAGTCGGCGTCTTCGCGGCCGAAGTGACCGTAGGCTGCTGTTTTCTCGTAGATGGGGCGACGCAGGTCTAGGTCGCGGATGATTGCGCCCGGGCGCAGGTCGAAGGTCTTCTCTACGGCTTCAACGATCTTGTCCTCGGCAACATGCGCGGTACCGAAGGTGTCGACCATGATTGAGAGGGGCTTGGAAACGCCGATGGCGTAAGCAAGCTCGACTTCGCAGCGATCGGCCAGGCCGGCGGCGACCACGTTCTTGGCGACCCAGCGCGCGGCATACGCGGCGGAGCGGTCGACCTTGGTGCAGTCCTTGCCGCTAAAGGCACCGCCGCCGTGACGGCCGTAGCCGCCGTAGGTGTCGACGATGATCTTGCGGCCGGTGAGGCCCGTGTCGCCCATGGGGCCGCCCACGACAAAGCGACCGGTGGGGTTCACGTAGATGTCCGCGTTGTCCCACGGCATGTTCTCGGCGGCCATGACCGGGGTGATGACGTGCTCGATGAGGTCGGCCTTGATCTTGCCCATGTCCTCGATCTCGGCGGCGTGCTGCGTGGAGATGACGATGGTCGTGACCTCGACGGGCTTGCCTTCCTCATAGCGCACGGTGACCTGGGTCTTGCCGTCGGGACGCAGATAGGCGAGGGTACCGTCGTGACGCACGGCGGCCAAGCGCTCGGCCAGGCGGCTTGCCAGGTAGTGTGGCATGGGCATAAGGGTCTTGGTCTCGTTGGAGGCATAACCGAACATCATGCCCTGGTCGCCGGCACCGATCAGGTCGATCGGGTCGGTGGTAGCGCCGGTCTGGGTCTCGAAGGACTCGTCAACGCCCTGCGCGATATCGGGCGACTGCTCATGGATGAGGCTCATGACGCCGCAGGTGTCGCAGTCAAAACCGAACTTGGCACGGTTGTAGCCAATGCGGCGGATAACGCCGCGGGCAATCTCCTGTACGTCGACGTAGGCCTGGGTGCGGATCTCGCCGGCGACGATGACGGTGCCGGTCGTCACGAGGGTCTCGCAGGCGCAGCGGACGTTCTCCACGTTGGCAGGCACGCCGTTGGGGGCGATGTAGCCCTGCTCCTGCAGCTCTATTTCTTTGGCGAGGATTGCATCGAGGACGGCGTCGCTGATCTGATCAGCGATCTTATCGGGATGACCTTCGGTCACCGACTCCGACGTAAAAACGAAGGACCCGTGTTGGGGCGGGATGGAACGAAGTTCTTCTGACATGATTGTCCTTTCAAAAACGTGTCCCGGCGACCGTTACCATTCCGCCGGGCTCTCTATGCAAGGGCACATCATAGCGCGTAATTCAAACATTCACACCCTTTCCGCACCTACTCATTGGGGACAGACATAAATGGCCGGCCGGGTACTCATTGGGGACAGGCTTAAACGAACAGTCTTACCTAAATGCCGACAGGTTGCTCAAAGACTGGTCATTTAAGTCTGTCCCCAATGAGTAGGTCGGTGCCCTTTGTGCGGAGTAGGTCGGTGCCCTTTGTGCGGAGGTTGCTTTGATGCTTTATACTGGTGCAGTTAGACATCCATCCTGCAATCGAGGAGATTTCCATGGCATCAGACGTTCGCGTCCGCTTTGCACCCTCACCGACGGGCAAGCTGCACATCGGCGGCGCCCGCACCGCTATCTATAACTGGGCTTTCGCCCGCTCAAACGGCGGCACGTTCATCCTGCGCATCGACGACACCGACCCCACCCGCTCCACCGACGAGAACACGCAGATCATCCTGCGCGCCATGCGTTGGCTTGGCCTGGACTGGGACGAGGGTCCCGAGGTGGGCGGCGACTATGGCCCCTACGCCCAGACCGAGCGCCTGGACCTGTACAAGCAGGCTGCCCAGAAGCTTTGGGACGAGGGCAAGGCCTATCCCTGCTTCTGCACCAAGGAGCAGCTCGACGCCGACCGCAAGGCCGCGCAGGAGCGCAAGGACCCCTTCCAGGGCTATCAGCGTCGCTGCCGCGATCTTGATCCCGAGGAGGCCCGTCGCCGCATCGAGGCCGGCGAGCCCTACGTCCTGCGCATCAAGGTACCCGAGGACCGCGGCGACGTCGTCATCCACGACGCCGTCCACGGCGAGGTGACCTTCGATGCCAAGGAGCTCGACGACTTTGTCATCTTCCGCTCCGACGGCACGCCCACGTACAACTTCGCGACCGTCGTCGACGACGCCATGATGAAGATCACCCACGTCATCCGCGGTGACGATCACCTGTCCAACACCCCGCGCCAGGTCATGGTCTACGAGGCCCTCGGCGCGCCCGTGCCCACGTTCGCCCACATCTCCATGATTCTGGGCGCCGACGGCAAGAAGCTCTCCAAGCGCCACGGCGCCACCTCGGTGGAGGAGTACCGCGACGCCGGTTATCTGCCCGATGCCTTCGTCAACTACCTGGCGCTGCTCGGCTGGTCGCTCGACGGCGAGACCACGATCATCCCGCGCGACGTCCTGGCCAGCAAGTTCTCGCTCGACCGCATTTCCAAGAACCCCGCGACCTTCGACCCCAAGAAGCTCGACTGGGTCAATGCCGAGTACATCAACGGCATGTCCGACGCGCAGTTTGCCGACGAGATCATGGTTCCCGAGCTGCATGAGGCGGGTCTCATCGAGGGTAATGTCGAGTACGGCGAGGACTGGATCGACGCGCTCGCTGCCATCGTCAAGCCGCGCACCAAGATGCCGGCCGACGCCGTTACCGTCGCCGCCCCCATCTTTGCCACGGCCGAGACGCTCGAGTATGACGAGAAATCCGTCAACAAGGGCCTGGCCAAGGAAGGCATGGGTGACATTCTGGACGCCGCCAAGGCCGCACTCGAGGGTGTTTCCGAGTGGACCGCCGCGAACATCGACGCTGCGCTTGAGCCGCTGCCCGAGCAGATGGACCTCAAGAAGCGCGTGGTGTTCCAGGCCGTGCGCGTCGCCGTTTGCGGCAACATGGTGAGCCCTCCGCTGGGCGAGACCATGGCGCTCGTCGGCCGCGACGACTGCCTGGCGCGCATCGACCGCGCCCGCATGATGGCGCTGTAACCGCTGCGCAAACGTATGTATCCGAGCCCCGTTCACCCCGAGCGGGGCTCTTGTTTCTGTAGACGTATGGGATAGGAGGTGCTGGGGCCATGGCCGAGCAACTAACGCTCTTTGGTTCGCCGGAACCGGAGGAGACTCCGGCGGCACCGGCATCCGCTGCTGCCCCGGTCAAGCCCGAGCCTGCACCTGAGCCCATCGCCGCCTACGCGAGTGTGGTCCTGGACATCCCCACCCGTGCGCTGTCCGAACCGTTTGCTTACGGCGTCCCCGAGTCCCTTGCCAACGAGGCCCAGGTCGGATCGACGGTCCTGGTCCACTTTGGCAACCGTGCCGCCGCAGGTTACATCGTCGATATTGCGCCCGAGCTGGGCAACCTGCAAGGCAACAACGCCCTCGACCCTTCGCGCATCAAGCCCGTCGAAGCCATCCTCAGCAAACCGCTCTTTACCGCCGAGGCTGCCCGCATCGCGCGCTGGATGAGCCGTGAGTACGTCGCGACGCTTTCCGAGTGCCTGCGCCTGTTTTTGCCTCCGGGCGGCAGCCCGCGCGTGGTCAAGGGCGATGACGGCGCATGGTCGGTTGAGCGTCCCGCCGTCAAGCCTATTCAAAACCGCTGGGTCATGCTTACGCCCGAGGGCTTTGACTATACGCCGCCCAAGACCGCCATTCGCCAGCGCCAGCTCATTGAGGCTCTCCAGTGCGGCCCCCTCACGACGCGCGACCTCAACCTGCTCTACAACAGCATGTCGGCGACCATCAAGGCGCTCGAAAAACGCGGCGTCGTGGTGGTGGAGGAGCGCCGTGCCTGGCGCGGTTGCAGCGAGCAAACTACACTGTCCTCTGCGAGCGGCAAAGCGCCGGTCGCACTTACGAACGGCCAGCAACAGGCGCTCGCGCAGATTGAGCGCGCTCGCTTGGACGCACACGGCGACGTGGTGCTGGTGGACGGCGTTACGGGCTCCGGCAAAACCGAGGTCTACCTCTCCGCTATTGAGCGCGTGCTCGCGGCCGGTCGCTCGGCCTGCGTTCTCGTGCCCGAGATCTCGCTGACGGCCCAGACTGTCGGCCGCTTCCGCTCGCGCTTTGGCGAAACGGTCGCGGTCTTTCACTCGCGCCTTTCGGCCGGTGAACGCCTGGACCAATGGGATATGGTTGCCAGCGGTGCCGCGCGTGTGGTCGTGGGGGCCCGTTCGGCGCTCTTTTGCCCGCTCAGCGACCTGGGTCTCATCATCATCGACGAGGAACATGAGACCAGCTACAAGCAGGGTTCCAGCCCGCGCTACCATGCGCGCGAGGTGGCGGCCGAGATGGCGCGCCGCTATCGCTGCCCGCTCGTGCTGGGCTCGGCCACGCCTTCTGCCGAGGCCCTCGACCGCTGCCGTCGCGGCACGTACAACGGTGCCACGTGGACGCGCGTCGAGATGCCCGAACGCCCGGGACATGCCGTGTTGCCCGAGGTCCGCATTGCCGACCTACGCCGCGAGTTCTCGCACGGCAGCCGCTCCATGTTCTCAAAACCGCTGATGGAAGGTCTGGAGCGCGTTGTAGAACGGCGTGAGAAGGCCGTGCTGCTGCATAACCGCCGCGGCTTTGCGCCGTTTTTGATGTGCCGCGAGTGCGGTTGCGTTCCCACCTGCAACCACTGCTCCACGGCGCTCACGTACCACGAGCGCACGCACACGCTGCAGTGTCACACCTGTGGATCGTCCTGGCGTGTGCAGCCGTATCCCGCACCCACGAGTCGCTGTCCCAAGTGCGGTAGCCGTTACCTGGCAAAAATGGGACTGGGCACGCAGCAGATCGAGGACGCACTGCACCAGATGCTGCCCGACGACGTTGCCGTCATTCGCATGGACGCCGATTCCACGCGCGGCAAGGACGCACACAAAAAGCTGCTCGAGCAGTTCGATGCCGCCGATTGCGCGGTGCTGCTGGGTACCCAGATGATTGCCAAGGGCCTCGACTTTCCGGAGGTCACGCTCGTGGGCGTAGTCAATGCCGACTTTGCCCTCAAGCTGCCCGATTTTCGCGCGGGGGAGCGTGCCTATGACTTGCTCGAGCAGGTCGCGGGCCGTGCCGGTCGTGGCGATCGTCCCGGTGAGGTCATTATCCAGACCTATCTGCCTGAGGACCCGGTCATCCGCGCCGTCGCCGAGCACGACCGCTCTATCTTTACCGACTATGACCTGGACCAGCGCTGCGACGCCCTGTATCCGCCGTTTGTGCGCTTGGTCAACATTTTGGTTTGGTCGGCGAACGCGGATGATGCGCAGGATTATATCGGGCGCATCGCAAAGCTCCTCAAGCGCCGCTGGCACGCCGCCGCGCCCGACTTTTTGCGGGTGGGTGGCGCCGTGCCGCAGGTGCTGGGCCCGGCTTCGTGTGTAATCGAGAGAGCCAAGGACCGTTACCGCTTCCATCTGCTTGTGAAGTCGCCGGTAGGGTACCATGTCTCTGATGATATCGACGCCTGTCTCAAAGAGGCGGGCTCCGTGCGCGGCGTGAGCGTAAGCGTTGACGTCGACGCCTATGATTTGATGTAACAAACCGAAAGGATGGCCATGGAAGCCAACGGAATCGTACTGTCCCCTGACCCCCGTCTGCGTCAGGAGTGTGCCGTCATCGAGGAAATCACCCCGGCGATCGAAGCGCTTGCCGAGAAGATGAAGAAGATGATGTTCGAGAACGGCGGCTGCGGCCTGGCTGCCCCGCAGATCGGCGAGCTCATTCAGCTCGTCACCATCGACTGCGACTACAGCGACAAAAACGACTACGACCCGTACGTGCTCATCAATCCCGTGATTGTGGAGCAGAGCGACCATTTGGTGCCGTTTAGCGAGGGCTGTCTGTCTATCCCCGGCATTAGCTGCGAGATCGAGCGTCCCGACCATGTCGTCGTCGAGGCGTACGACTTGGACGCTAACCTGATTCGCTATGAGGCCTCGGGCGACCTGTTCTGCGTGTGCCTTCAGCACGAGATCGATCACCTGCACGGCAACACTATGTTCGAGCGACTGAAGCCCATGCAGAGGATCAAGGCCGTCAAGGAGTACCAGGACGCCCTGGCCCGCGGCGCTCGACCGGGCGAGACGGAGTAGGTCGTTCGTCCCCGGGGCGCCCGCCTATATCATCCCGTGCTCAAACATTCTCGCTGCGCTGCGAAACTGCGCGCGGGACGATATAGGCGGGCGCCCCGGGGACTACGTTGACGCTGCTTGTCTCTCCCGGGTGCCGTTAGGCCAGGGAGGGGCGTCTTCGCTGATAATTGCTTTGCTGAAAGAGCTGCTTTTATTGCGGCTCTTTCTTTGGTTTTGGGTATATTTGTTCTTGTTGAATTGTTCTTGCGGATAGGCTTGGTACTTGGCTTTCCGCTGTTCTTTGTAGCCGTCTCGGCTTTGGTTGAGGGGAGACGTTCTTTATGCGTATTGTGTTTATGGGTACGCCTGATTTTGCTGTGCCTTCGTTGACTTCGCTCGTCGAGGCTGGGAATGAGATTGCGCTTGTTGTTACTCGTCCCGATGCTGTTCGCGGACGTGGTAAAAAGTTGGAGCCGTCTCCTGTTAAGGCCAAGGCGCTTGAGCTTGGTCTGCCGGTTGTTGAGGCTAATCGTATGACGCCTGAGGTTGTTGAGGCGCTCCAGACTGCCCAGGCTGACATTTTCTGTGTGGCTGCTTATGGCTGCATTTTGCCCGATGAGGTGCTGCATATGGCACCGCTCGGTATTGTGAATGTTCATGCGTCCTTGCTGCCTCGATGGCGTGGAGCCGCTCCCATTCAGCGTGCCATTCTTGCTGGTGATGAGGTTGCTGGCGTTTCTATCATGCGCATCGGGCATGGCGTGGATACTGGTGCTTATTGTGCTCAGGCTTCCACGTCGGTTGCCGGTAAGCATGCTGAGGCACTGACTATGGAGCTTGGCGAGCTGGGCGGCAAACTGCTTGCCGATACGCTTCCTTCTCTTGCCGATGGCACCGCCGTGTGGACTGAACAGGATGAGGCGCTCGTTACCCATGCTGCCAAGATTTCCAAGCTGGAGATGCGTCTGGATCCGCAGATGGCTGCGCTCGATTGCGTGCGTCATGTGCTCGCTTCGTCCGATACTGCGCCTGCTCGTTGCGTGATTGCCGGCAAGACCGTGCGCGTGCTCGATGCTGCGCCGGCTGATGTGTCGCTTGGCGAGGGTCAGGTTCTCATTAAAGCCAAGCGTGTTTTCCTTGGCCTTTCCGATGGTGCGGTTGAACTGCTCGAGGTTAAGCCCGATGGCAAGCGTGGTATGGCCGCTTCTGCTTGGGCTGCTGGGCTGCAAGGCGCCGATCTTTCGTGGGGTGTTCTGTCATGAGCAAGCTGTCTCCCGCGCGCAAGCTTGCGCTCGATGTGCTGATGGAGGCCGATCGCCGCGGCATGTATGCGCGCGACGTGCTGTCCTCTCGCGCATCGGCCAAGGCTATTGATCAGCGCGATTCCGCTTTTGCCGCCCGCTTGGCACTTGGTGTGGCCGCCACGCAGGGTATTTTGGACGAGCTGCTCGACCAGTTTCTCGATAAGCCTAAAAAGGTTGCGCCGCGTGTTCGCATGGCGCTTCGTATCTCGGCTTTCGAGATGCTCTATTTACATACGCCTGGGCGCGTTGCTGTAAGTCAGGGTGTTGAGCTGGTTCGCTGCGGCGCTAAGTCCGCCGCTGGCTTGGCCAATGCCGTGCTGCATAAGGTTGCGGACAATGTTGAGGACTTTGCCACGGCGTCCGATGTAGATGAGTCTGAGCGACGCCTGGTTCGTCTGTCGCGCCTGATGGGTCTGCCGCGTTGGCTGTGCGCTCGCATTATGGCATCGTTCGACACGCCTGAGGGTGCGCTTAACTTTGCCGGCAATCTGGCCCCCGCGCCGCTGGCCCTGCATGAGAACGCCTTTGCGACCAAGCCCGATCCGTATGTCTCGCAGCTCGTCGCGCCCGTTTTCCCGGGCTGCCATGCCCCGGTAGATGCGCAGGTCACGGTTGCATCGGGTGTGTTTGAGCGTGCTGCCGCGGTGGCATCTGATCTCAATGCGCAGCTTATCGCCACAGCTGCCACGCGCCCTGGAAGCTGCCTTGAGATTGGTGCCGGTCGTGGCACCAAGACCTATGTGATGATGTGCCAGGCCAAGCGTGCGGGCTATGAGCGTCAGCATACGGCGCTCGATCTGCATGATCGCAAATGCGATCTGAATCTCGCTCGCCTGCACAAGGCCGGTATTCAGGGCGTTCGTACGGTTTCGGGTGATGCCTGCGAGCTTGATGAAGTACTGACGTCGTTTGATGCCATGCTTGGCAAGCCGGTTAAGTTCGATACGGTCTTTATCGATGCGCCGTGCTCTGGCACCGGCACCATGCGTCGTCATCCCGAGATCCCGTGGCGCCTGACCGAAAAGGATGTAGCGGTTGAGCTGCCCAAACTGCAACTGACGATGCTCAAGGAAGCCGCCGCGCGCGTGGCTGCCGGCGGCGAGCTGATCTATGCGACGTGCTCGGTCTTCGACGAGGAGAACACGCAGGTCGTGGACGCGTTCCTTGCTTCTCCCGAGGGTGCCGGCTTTAGCGTGGCACCGCTTTCCGAGGCACAGATTCTGCAACTCCCCGAGTTCGATCAGGCCAAGAAGCTCGTATCCGTACGCCAGAACGATCGAGGCCTCTTCCAAAGCGTGCCAGTAAACGCCGACTCCTACGACGGCCACTTCTGCGCCCGCTTGGTCCGCAAGTAATACGGGCCCAAGGGTAGCTAATTTGGGACGGGGCTTTTTTAACTACCCCGCCTGCAGGGTAGTTAAAAAAGCCCCGTCCCAAATTAGCTACCCATAGAGCAAAGAATCAGCCCCGCGATCGATGTGAACTGCCTCCCATTTCTTGGACACGAGAAATGGGAGGCTTTTTATGCGTGTCG
>UQNU01000018.1 GCA_900542555.1 uncultured Collinsella sp. | reverse complement strand
GCAGCGTCAGATGTGTATAAGAGACAGGGCGTGGACTTCCAGACCTGCGAGCTCGGCCGCGTCAACGCTGGTGGCGGCGGCACCATCGCCTACATCATGGCCAAGTACGGCATGAACGTCATCGACTCCGGCGTTGCCGTCCTGTCCATGCACGCCCTGTGGGAGGTCGCCAACAAGGCCGATATCTACGAGGCCTACCGCGGCTACAAAGCCTTCCTCGAACGCGCCTAGCAAACCCTCGTAAGGCGCACCAAACCAGCCCTTTATAACTTGCGGTGGAATACGGACTAACCTGGCCTTCAACCGGCCCGCGCAGACCGCATTCCACCGCAACTTCTTTTTGGCAGAGGAGAGTTCATGCTCCAGGTCATCGTTTCACCCGCCAAACAGATGCGGACAGCTCAAGATGCCTTTGACGTTTTGGGCATACCGCCTTTTGCACATCAGACGGCCCGGCTCCACCAGGCACTCCTGAGTATCGAGAGCGAGGATGGCGCGGCAGGTCTTCAGGCTCTTTGGAACGTGAGCGACAGGCTGCTTACAACGTGCCTGGATACGCTTCACGAATTTATGCCCGTCCTGAGCGATGCCGACCTCGCCGATCCCGATATCGCGCGTCGAATCTCCCCCGCCGTCATGTCCTACCACGGCATCCAATACCAAAGCATGGCGCCCGAGGTCATGGATGCCGCACAGCTCGCATGGCTGCAAAACCATCTCTGGATCCTCTCCGGCCTCTACGGGTGCGTTCGTCCCTTTCATGCCGTCGAACCGTATCGGCTGGAGATGGGCGCGAAGCTTTCCGTCGACGATGCCCGAGACCTCTACGCGTTTTGGGGCGACAAGCTCGCGCGGGCTATCGCCCCGGCAGGCTCAAACACCACGATCGTCAACCTCGCCAGCGTAGAGTATGCCAAAGCCGTTCTGCCCCACCTCGCGGACGACGCCACGGCCGTCACATGCCTCTTTGGCGAGGGTATCCGCAACGGGAAGCCCATCCAACGGTCGACCGCCAGCAAAAAGGCGCGCGGCTCCATGGTGCGGTGGATGGCAGAAAACAAGCTCGAAGATGCAAGCGAACTTACCGCATTCAACATCGGCTATCGGCACATCCCCGAGCTTTCAGACAAAAACACCCTGGTTTTCATGAACGCGCAGGCACAATAGGCCCGCCGTTTCCAAACACCCCATTACTCCGCCAAGCCATCGGCCTTTGCAATCTCGCTCGTCGAGCCATCTTGGTAGGTAATCTTAACGTGCTCTACGTCGGATACCGTAACGCCCGACGGAGGTTCCAGACGCCACTCCGTCAGAGCGATATCCATGGTCGTGGGCACATCGCCCTGATCTTTGAGCTTCACCATGAGTATTTTGAGTGCCTCATCAAACGTCACGCGTTCGATTTCCTCGCCAGGAATAGACCCACCACTCAGCTGCAGCTGCACAAACTCGTCGCGCGGATACCAATAGTCGCCCGGTGCGGCAACCGTGTTGCCACCAGAAACTTTCATGGTCATAATCGGCAGGCCCTCGTCGGCTTCAAACCCCCAGGTGGCGCCACCACGACCGCCGAACGTCCAAATACAAAAGGCAATCACCAGCACGGCAAGCACCGCAAAACCAATCGCGACCAACCCATGGTGCGCACGGCCCTCCTCGGCCGATATGTCCCATTGTGTCTCTCGATATAGATGCTTGTCTTCCATGTTCGCCTCCCCACAGGCACGCTCGTTAGGCCAATCGTACCCATTCGAGCTATACTTGAGCCCACTACATAAACGGGGAGCTTGCAGGACAGGACGGCAGGCTGAGATTGGGCGCGCCCGCCCTGACCCGCAAACCTGATATGGGTAATGCCAACGAAGGGAGCCGTGCCAATGAGCACACAGACCGAGCCCAAGCTCGTCACGCAAATCGACTTCGCCCGTGCCGGGCAGATCACGCCGCAGATGAAGGAAGTCGCCGAGCGCGAGCATCGCGACCCCGAGTACATCCGCGAGCGCGTGGCCGACGGCCGCATCGCCATTCCCGCCAACATCGTGCACATCAAAAAAGGCATGCGCGCCTTTGGCGTCGGTGAAGGCCTGTCCACCAAGGTCAACGTGAACTTGGGCATCTCGGGCGACAAGGCCGATGCCGTCGAGGAATGGAAGAAGGTCAAGATCGCCGAGGACTTTGGAGCCGACGCCATCATGGACCTCTCCAACTCGGGCAAGACGCGCCAGTTCCGCCAGCAGCTCATCGACGAGACGCCGCTCATGGTAGGCACCGTCCCCATGTACGACGCCATCGGCTACATGGAAAAGCCGCTGGTCAAGCTCACCAAGGACGACCTGTTCGAAGTCGTGCGCGCGCACGCCGAGGACGGCGTGGACTTTATGACCATCCACTGCGGCATCAACAAGTCGGTCACCAAGACCTTTAAGGAGACCGGTCGCCTGATGAACATCGTCAGCCGCGGCGGCTCGCTGCTGTTTGGCTGGATGGAGGTCACCGGCAACGAGAACCCGTTCTATGAGTTCTACGACGAGTTGCTCGAGATTTGCCACGAGTACGACGTGACGATTTCGCTCGGCGACTCCTGCCGCCCGGGCTGCCTCTACGACTCCAACGACGCCACCGAGACCGCCGAGATGATCGAGCTGGGCAAGCTGTGCAAGCGCGCCTGGGCCGCCGGCGTCCAGGTCATGGTCGAGGGCCCGGGTCACATGGCGCTCGACGAAATCGCCGCCAACATGAAACTGCAGAAGCGCCTGTGCCACAACGCCCCGTTCTATGTGCTCGGGCCGCTGGTGACCGATATCGGCGTGGGTTACGACCACATCACCGCTGCCATCGGCGGCGCCATCTCCGCCAGCTCCGGTGCCGACTTCCTGTGCTACGTGACGCCGGCCGAGCACCTGTGCCTGCCCAACGCCCAGGACGTGCTCGATGGCCTCATGGCCACCAAGATCGCCGCACACGCCGCCGACATCGCCAAGAAGGTGCCCCACGCCCGCGACATGGATGACAAGATGGGCCAGGCACGCCGCAAGCTCGACTGGGATGCCATGTGGAAGTGTGCTCTCGACCCGGTCACCGGTAAGAAGCGCTACGAGGAATCCCCCGCCGCCACCGAGGGCACCTGCACCATGTGCGGCAAGATGTGCGCCGTCCGCACTGTCAACAAGGTGTTCGAGGGTACGACGATCGATCTCGGCATGGAGGACTAGCCCTGTCGCCGCGGCCGCTTCTGACGGCGAGCTGGTGCCTGTCAATTGTTGACGTGTGAACATTTGCTTACATTTGCGTAAAGATTGCATCGCCCCCCCCCGGGTTCGACATAGAGTCGGCCCGGGCATCTTTATAATGCTGGCTTAAAGACCCATTTGATTCCGACCGAACAAGGGAGCGAACATGGATCGTAGTAAGGTACCTGCCGTCCTGTCCATCGCGGGATCCGATTCCAGCGGCGGCGCCGGCATTCAGGCCGACATCAAGACCATCACGGCGCACCGCCTGTATGCCGAGACGGCCATCACAGCCATAACCGCACAAAACACGCTCGGTGTCACCGCCGTGCAAAACATCTCCCCGGATATTGTCGCGGCGCAAATCGATGCCGTTTTTGACGATATCCGCCCCAGTGCCGTCAAGATCGGCATGGTTTCCTCTGCCGAGATTATCGAGGTTATCGCCGACCGCCTGAGTGCCTGGGACGCACAAAATATCGTCGTCGACCCCGTCATGGTAGCCACCTCGGGCGCACGGCTGATTGCCGAAGATGCCGCCGAGGCACTCACCCGACGCCTGTTCCCGCTGGCGACGGTTATCACGCCCAATATTCCCGAGGCCATGGCCCTGCTCGACTACGAGGTCGACTCCGAGCGCACACAGCAAAATGCTGCCATGCTCCTCACCCGCCGCTTTGGTTGCGCATCCCTCGTTAAGGGTGGGCATCTTGTCAACGAGGCCAACGATGTACTGGCCGAACCCGCGCCACTCGATGACGAGGGCAACCATCTGGGCGATCCGCTCACCACGTGGTTCCGTCACAAGCGTATCGAGACCAACAATACGCACGGCACCGGCTGCACGCTCTCGTCCGCCATCGCCTGCGCGCTGGCCCAGGGCATGGATCTTGCCGATGCCGTCAACGCCGGCAAGGCCTACCTGACAGGCGCTCTGGCCGCCGGCCTGAACATGGGCAAAGGCTCCGGCCCTGTCAACCACATGTGGCAGTATTAAGATTCGCAGCCCAAGCCACCGCAAAGGCGCCCGTCCCCTTTGCGGTGGCTTGGGGTCGCGCTACTCTCCGAGCATCTCTTGGAGCTTGGCTGCCACGGCGTGGCCCAGGCTCTCGTGGCTTTCGGGCATCATATGCAGATAATCGATATCGCCCGGCTCGGCAAAATCAGCGGCATTCAAAAAGTCGCAGCCAAACTGTTTAGCAGCATACGCATAGTATTCGGCAAAATGCTCCGAGGCCTCGACGGAGCGCTCGTCAAAGTCGGTCATGTACACATCGGCGATCTGCGGTTTAATCTTGATAGGCGCCATCAGCAGAATACGCGGGCAGGGCGCGGCTTCGGTCCAGGGAAACGCGCGGACGGTGCGAATCAGCGCCATGGCACCGTCAGCGATATCGGCAGCCCCCACGCTAAAGACCGTCTTGCAGTCGTTGGTGCCCAGCATAATCACGATCGCATCCAGCGGCTTATGAGCCTCGAGCAGCATCGGCAACGCGCGGATGCCGTTGAGATTAGTGTCCAGATGGCACATGTCGTCGCGTACCGTCGTGCGGCCGTTGAGGCCTTCCTCAATCACGTGCCAGCCCTCGCCCAGGTCGCGCTGGGCCACGCCGCACCAGCGCACATCGTGCGCATAGCGTACCGCGGTGCCGTCGCGCATGCCCGCCGGATCATAGCCGTAGGTATTGCTGTCGCCAAAGCACAGAACGTTTTTCATCGTAAGCCCTTCCTCTAGTAAAAAGAAAAAGTCGGCGGGAGCAGTCTCTCCCGCCGGATCGACCTATCTGTCAGCACATACCGATTACAGGTACTTGCGCCAATCGTCATCGTCTTCATCGTCCTCGGCGGCAGCCTGGGCCTGCTCGGCGGCGCGGGCAGCCGCAGCGCGAGCGGCAACCTGGGCATAGGACTCCTCGTTGCGCTCGGGGAAGTTTGCCAGCACGTGCTCGAACTTGGCAAAATCTTCGTCCCAGCGCGTAGAGGGCACGGCAAAAAAGACCTGCTTGACCTTAAAGTCGCCCGATGCGAGCTCCTTGCGGAAGAGCTCGGCCACGGCCTCGGCGTCAAAGCCGTTGTTGTCGCAACCCCAAGCGCCCAGCACGAGCTTCTCGCGACCCAGCTCGTCGCAGATGGCAAGCACAAAGCGGATGCGATCGCGCAGGGCGTCCAGCAGGGCATCGTCACCCACGCGATACTCCTGGCGAGCGCGCTTGGCGTTGGGCGCGGCGGCCACGATCACGTCGGCATACGCATGCACGTGGTTGCGGTCGAAGCGCACCGCAGGCACCACCAGCGCACGGTTGCGGTAAAGCTCGCAGTTGATGTTGCGGCGACGGTTCTCGCCGTACCATTTGCGCTGTTTATCGAGCACGTTGTACAGGTACGAATCGGCACAGAGCGTGGCCTCCTGACCCAGATAGCCCTGGATGTAGCCGCCGCCCGGGTTGGTGAACGAGGCAAAGGCGAGCACAGCCATGTCGCAGAATTGCGCGTAGCCTCGGCCGTTATCCAGAATGGCCTGCGTGGCAGAGGCGTCGAGCACGGTGACCTCGGGCAGGACCGGAGCGGGCTCCTCGGCGGCAGGCGCGGACTCGGTCTCCGTGGCCTCCTCTGTGGGTGCAGGCTCGGCCGTAACCTCGGTCTCGGCGGACGCAACCTCAGCGGTCTCGGCCTCGGCGGCCTCAGACTCCTCGGCAACCTGTTCCTCGACAGCGTCGGCCGCTTGGGCCTTGGCCTTCATCGCCGCGACAAAACCGGCAGGCATACCATCGAACTCGCACACGCCGGCAAGCGAACGCTCGATGTCCTTGGCGCAGGCCTCGGACATAGCCGCCACATGGCACTCGGCGGCCTTGGCACGCGCCTCGCGCTTGGGATTGGGCTGACCCGTTCGGTTGGACCTGCGGTTACGGTTCCTGTTGTCGACGTCTGCCATACGTGGCCACCTTTCCTGTCGCTGCCGCTATCGGCTTTTTCCCATCCATGATACCCCGCCGCGCACAAAAAAGACGGCCCCGAAGGACCGCCTTTCGCATCGATTTACACGCACGGCAAGCACCGCCGCAATTTGCCACTAGTCGCGACGGCCGAGGATGTTCAAAATGCGCAGGAACACGTTGATAATATCCACGAACAGGTTAGAGGCCATGAGCACGGCGTTGGGCAGCGTAGGCGGCACCGTCGTGGCAACATAGGTGTCGTAGCCAATAAAGCCAGCGAACACCACAATCACGATCAGGTCGGTGATGGACTGCGAAACGCCCATGAACATCAGCACGATCTCGACCAGAATCGTGGCAAGCAGGATGCCAAAACCAATGCCATACACACGCTGGAAGAACTTGGGGAAGGTCACGCCCAGCGCACCAAAGACAAAGGTGATAGCAGCGGTGGCGATAAAGGCGGTGTTAATGGTAGGCAGGTCGTAGTTGGCAAGACCAAACGACGCCGTCAGGCCAAAGGTGCTCGCAAAGACCACGTAGCCCACGAGTGACAGGCCCACGGACTGTTTGCTGGCAGCGGCCGACATCATGACCATGCCGACGATGGTCAAAATAAATGAGCCAAAGACCAGCGGCAAAGCGGCGCCGCTCATCATCATGCGCGCAAACGACATGGTGCTCGTAAAGTAAGCACCGACGCCCATGGCGCAAAAGCCCAAAAAGATCAGGGCAGACATGACAAGGTTGTACGCGCGCGGCGACATCTCCTTGGCACGGCTTGCACCGGTCTCGATGGGGCCGTTCTGATAGCCCTGGATATCGTTCATACTTCGTCCTTTCAAAAAGTGCCGTGAAAGACGGCGCAGCAGGTGACAAGATTCCTGTCATTGTACCCGAATGCCGTACGTCCTTACCCACGGCGCTCGCCCTCGAGCGTACGGTCGAATGCCCACACCCACCAACGCATCAGATGGGCCTGCGAACCATCTGGTCGTTCGCGCGTCTGGTCCTCCAGATACAACTCGGTCGCGTGCCCGCCAAAACGCACCTTATAGGTTGCCGTACGGATGCCGTGAACCGTCAGGCCAAACCCAGTGGTCGAGACAATCTCGTCAATCGTAAAGCAACGACCGTCGACCCAGCAGACGGTGACCGGCACGACCTGTCCGCCCGCGAGGATGCGAGCCACGACGTCCACATACTGCTTGTGCACGCGCCGAGTTTTGCCATCTGTCTGTCGATATTCCATGCCTCCTATTATCGAACGCATGTTTGCATGTTGTAAAGCGAACAGACTGTGGTTTTGGAGTGTCGTAGTAATCGCACGTGTCCGCATGGCGTGTTAGCAAAAAGAACACCCGCGGTCAACAGGGCTAATATTCAATTTTAGTGCCAAAAAGTTCACTTCTCCCATCAGAACTCGGTAAAGAAACCCACAGGAGGTGATACGATTTATCATGTTTTTGTAACGTGTCTGCAAACTTCGAGAAAGCCCATATATGGACGTAACGTTCTCAACCTTCCTCGGCCAAATTGTGTCGAACCCAGTCCTTGCCGTCACCGTGATCCTCGCGTTGGGCGCCATCTTCGTCAATGGATGGACCGACGCGCCCAACGCCATCGCGACCTGCGTCACTACGCGTTGCATGCCCGCCCGCGCCGCCATTCTCATGAGCGCCGCATTCAACTTCCTCGGCGTGCTCATCATGACGCACTTTAACGCGAGCGTCGCCAACACCATCTCACATATCGTCGACTTTGGCGGAAACAGCACCATGGCGCTCGCGTGCCTCTGCGCGGCGCTGTTCTCCATCGTCGTCTACGGCGCCACAGCGTCGCGTTTTGGTATCCCCACCTCGCAAAGCCACAGCCTTATCGCCGGCCTGACCGGTGCCGCTATCGCCCTCGGCGGCGCGAGCAGCGTCAACGTCCACGAATGGATGAAGGTCATCTACGGCCTGGCGCTCTCCATCGGTCTGGGCTTTGTCATGGGCTGGATCCTGTGCAAACTCGTCTCGATTCTGTTTGCCGCCGCCAACAGGCGACGTGCCAACGTCTTCTTTAAATACGCTCAGATCGCGAGTGCCGCGGCCATGAGCTTTATGCACGGCGCGCAGGATGGACAGAAGTTCATCGGTGTGCTCTTTTTAGGCGTGGCCTTCGCAAACGGCCAGACCAGCGTCGGCGATGCCGGCATCCCCATCTGGATTATGCTGCTGTGCTCGGCCACCATGGGTATCGGCACCAGCGTGGGCGGCGAGCGCATCATCAAGTCCGTCGGCCAGAGCATGGTTAAACTCGAGAAGTATCAGGGCTTCTCCGCCGACCTCGCGGGCGCCGCGAACCTGCTGCTTGCCACCCTTACCGGCATCCCCGTGTCCTCCACACACATCAAGACCTGCGCCATCATGGGCGTCGGTGCCGTCAAGCGCCTCTCGGCCATCAACTTCGGCGTCGTCAAGGACATGATGTTCACCTGGTTCTTCACCTTCCCCGCCTGCGGACTCATCAGCTTTGTCATGGCCAAGCTGTTCATGATGTTCCTCTAATCAAACCGAGCGTCCATCCGGACTGCAACACTTCGCCCACCCGTCTTCGCCTCGAAAGGACCCACCCATGGCAAAGAAACCCGATTCGTTCTACTTTGACAACTACGTCGCCTGCGCCGACCTCGCCGTCCAGGCTGCCGAGCTGCTTACCCAGATTTTTGAGAACTTCGATCCCGCGCAGATTCACGACATGCTCAATAAGATGCATGCGATTGAGCATGCGGCAGACAAGAAGCACCACGAGCTCGAAGACGCCCTGCTCACCGCCTTTATCACCCCGCTCGAGCGCGAGGATCTGGATCTGATGAGCTGCGCGCTCGACACCGTGCTCGACCGTATTGAGGGCGTCGTGCAGCGCGTCTACTTCACCAACATTCAGAGCATCCATCCCGACGCCATCGTCATCGCCCACAAGGTGACTGACGCCTGCCGCGCCATGAAGGACCTGATGGTCGAGCTTCCCAACTACCGCAAGTCCAAAACGCTGCGCGAGCTGGTCATCCAGATCAACACGATCGAGTCCGAGGCCGACGAGCTCTACATCAACGCCATGCGCAACCTGCACGTTAACGGCAAGGACCCGCTCGAGGTCATCGCTTGGCGTGACGTGTACGCCTTCCTGGAGTACTGCGCCGACTGCTGCGAGAATGTGGCCGATGTCGTGGATTCGATTGTCATGAAGAACAGTTAATTGGGGGTACATGTCCCACCGGTCGCGGGCCCGGCCACTAATAACCTTTTTCACTCCGGCTGCAAGCAGAGTCGTTCAAAAGGTTATTAGTGGCCGGGCCCGCTCCCTTATGTACCACCATTGGGAACTTTGGCTGATAGGTTTAGCGCAATGGAGGTTTGGCTGAAGGGACCTTTGGTATATGTTCGGACACTTTAGCCCTCGATGAGCGTTTGGTTGATTGCTGCTTTGGGTACTGTTTGGGTTACTTTGGGTTTGTTTGATTTTTAATTGTTGGAGGACTTGTATGTCTAATTTGGATCTGGCTCGTGGTCGGTATTCTTGTCGTGAATTTGAGACTCGGGCTGTTGAGCGGGCTGTGGTGGATGCCATTGTTGAGGCTGGGCGTATTGCTCCTTCTGCTTGTAATAATCATCCAACCCGTGTGATGGTGTTGGATACGCCTGAGCTTCTGGAGAAGGCTGCTGCTTGTCAGCCTCGGTTTGCTCGCGATGGGTCTATCTTTGGGGCCCCGCTTGTCTTCCTTATTTGCAGCGTTACCGATGATGCTTGGGTGCGCCCGTATGATCAGATGAATTCCAGTGAAATCGATACGTCCATCGTGTGTGATCAGATGATGATGGAGGCCACCGAGCAGGGCCTGGGAACGTGCTGGGTATGCCATTTTAAGCCTGAGGTGGCACAAGAGCAGTTCAATCTGTCCAAGGGCGTCTATCCCTATCACATGCTCGTCTGTGGCTATCCCGCCGACCACATCGCCGATCCCGAGCATCGCGAGGCCCGCACCATTCCCCTCTCCGACTTCCTCCTCAAGTAGATTTTTGGGACATACCTTAAAACCTACCCTTGACCGCTCACCCGTTCGCCGAGTTCTGCGCCATTATGTGCAGGGCTCGGTTTTTATGTTACGCACCCCGGCACAGTCATAAAAAAGGACCCGCAGCTTGCGGGTCCTTTCTAGGCACTAAATTGTAGGCCGAATGTTAGTCCAGGTCGTCGGCAGCAAAGTTGTCGATCGGGGCAAAGGGATCGGCCACGGGGACAACCGGGTCAGCGACGGGCAGCGGCTCGGCGGGAACAGTCACCGCAGGAGAAGCGGCAGAACCGACCGGCGTAGAGGCCATGAGGTCGGCCGGGAAGGAGTTCTGGGCATCGTCCATAAAGTGCTGGATGAGCTTGAGATACTCGGCCTTGAACTCCTCACGGGAAGCCTTGAGACGATCGATCTCCTCGAGCTCGGCCTGCTTCTCGGTCAGAGCCTGGCGGATAACCTCGCGGGCCTTGGCGTCAGCCTCGTTGCGGATACGCTCAGCGTTCTCGTTGGCATCGTTGACGATGGTCTCAGAGGTCTGCTGGGCAGCGATCAGGGCAGCGGAAATCTGGCGCTCCTGAGCGGAGAAGTCAGGGGCGGGAGCAGCCACGGGGGCGGCAGGAACGGCCTGGTCGGCGGTATCCTGAGCCTGGGCAAGCTGAGCCTGCGCATCGGCAAGCTGCTGCTCGGTAGCAGTCAGACGACCCTTAAGGTCGACGATCTTAGCGAGCATAGCGTCAACCTCGGAGGACAGCGTCTCCAAGAAGACGTCGACCTCAGCAGGATCGTAGCCACGCTTGGCCTCAGAGAAAGTCTGAGCCTGGATGTCTGCAGGGGTAATAGCCATAACAAGTCTCCTTTTTCATCGCCTCGGCGCTACACGCCCGACGTAAGTTACTAAGTCAGTTCTACACGAGTATACCTATAAGAAGCTGCAGAACCAGCCTCTGCACCAACTGCAACGCAATAATCGCAACGACCGGCGAAAAATCGATACCGCCCATCGGCGGGATGAAACGACGGAACAGGTTGAGCCACGGACCGCACACGCTATCAAGCACCGCGGCAATATCCTGAAGCAAACCACCCTGCTTCATGGGAATCCACGTCATAAAGCAGTAGACGACAATGAGCGTGGAATAGAAGTTGAACAGCGTATTGACCAGCTGGACGATAGTGTAGATGTTGATGGGAATCTCCTCGTCTTGTCTTTACTTAAGGTAGCCGTCGGCACGAAGCTTCTTGAGATCGGAATCTTTGACCTCGCAACCGGCGGGCAGCACCATGAACACGCGGTCGCCCACCTCCTTGACCGTGGCACCCAGACCGCAGGCAAAGCCGTAAGAGAAGTCCAAGACGCGCTTGGCAACTTCGGTGCGTACGCCCACAAAAATCAGTGCGACAGGCTGCTTGGTGCGAACGCGGCGCACCACGGTCTCCACGTCGTCATAGCTCTCGGGGCGCAGGACATAGGCCGGCAGCTGCGGTGTGGCGTTGATGATATTGCTCGCATAGGCCGAGGCATCGCTCGGTGCAGGCGCAGGCGCAGCGGCGGCACGGGCGCGGGTGTTCTCGGCGTAGCTCGACGGCGTGTCATAGGCACCAGGACGATAACCGCTCGCAACACTGTCCTGCGAGCGCGAAGGCGGGTTATACGTCGTGGCATGGCGGGAGTCATCGCCGACCAGCTGCCCGGAGCGTGTATACACGGCAACCGACTCAGCTTCACCACGGCGCGTCTGACCAAGCAGGCCGTTGCTCGGCTCGTCTTGGGTGTAGAAGCCCTCGCCCGAAGCACCGCTGTAGCCGTTGCCCTGATAGCCATCGTCATAGCCATCATCGTAGCCGTAGTCGTCGTCCTGGCCATAACCCTGGTCGTAACCCTGTTGGCCGCCCAGGTGCATCTTATTTTTAATCTCGTCAAGGAAGCCCATGGTTGTGTCCTCTCGCGGTTTAGTGCAGGCGCCCCGATAATCAGTGCGCACTTCAGAGCCTTATTTTACTGCAAACTCCGGGTTAAATACTACCCTGCCCAGGCGAACGAGCGTAGAGCCCTCCTCAAGGGCAGGCTCAAAGTCTTCGCTCATGCCGCAGGAAAGCTCAGGCAGGTTCAAATCGGGATGCGCCGCCTCCAGCTCATCCCTCAGCTCGCGAAGCCCCGCAAAGGTGCGGCGTGCCACATCCTTATTCCCCCGGGGCGCCATAGTCATAAGCCCCTGTACGCAAATTCCCTCAAGTTCCGCAAGCTCACCCGCGGCGGCGCGAATCTCATCGGGCGAAAAGCCTCCCTTCGACTCCTCACCGCTCACATTGACCTCAATGAGCACACGCTGGGGGCCGGCGAGCTCGCCTGCCTCAATCTTGCGGGCAGCACGGCTCGAGATCGCCTGCGCCAGATGTAGCGAACCCACCGAGTGAATCAGCTCGGCTGAGCCCAGCACCGCATTAATCTTATTGGTCTGCAGGTTCCCGATCATATCGAAGCGCACCTCGGGCAGCTCCGGATGCTCCGCCAGACCCGTGAGCTTGCGAACCAGCTCCTGCGGGCGGTTCTCGGCAAAATGGCGATACCCCGCCTGGATGGCGGCAACGGTCTCATCGACACCAACGGTCTTTGACACGGCAATGAGGCGCGCGGCGTCGTGGGGGCGGCCTGCGCGATCGAGCGCCGCATAAAAACGTTCCAGAATCTGCTCGCGGCGAGCGCGCATCAAGTCCAAATAGTTATCCATTGCCAATCGCCTCCGCTGACAGCCAAACAAGTAGTCCCATGCTAACGCAAGAGCGCGGCCCCGCATGTGCAAGGCCGCGCTCACTTAGGTATTTACAATCTTTCGACGAAAGGGGTTACTTACTCCTCGTCGTCCTCGCCATCGTCCTCGTCCTCAAGATGATCGAGCAGGTAGCGAAGACCCTCGCTGACCTCGTTAACGGGTACCTTGGCAACGTAGCGCGCGTCGACGGCGGGCCTCATGATAACACCCTCGCCCGAAGGCACGCGCATGCTCTCGAGCTCATCCTCATCAGTGCGGGCGATATCGCCGGCATTCATACGCTGACCAGTCAACAGGAAGGTCAGACGGCAAGCGGCATCGATGGAAATCGAAGCGATGCGATCGAGGTAGCGCGAAACCATGATGGCGCGACGCAGATCGTCATAGTTGCTGTCGTCGTCCATAAAATCGCCCGTATCCATACGGTTAAAGGTGCGGAAGAACTTCTCATAGGCGGCGTGCACTGGCTCGTCCTCGACGGCCAAGTTGCAGATGATGGACATGTCGTTGGTGACGAGCGCGGAAAGCGAAGAGCCCAGCACCTGGTAGACGGCCTCAGCCTCGGCCTCGACCGTGCCGACAAGCTCCTTGGGCAGCGAGATGTCGGCCTTGATCATATGACGCGTGGCGCGGCAAATCTGGCGAACCTTATCGGTCATGCGCTGCAGGTTAAAGTCGACGTAGATGATCGTCTGCAGCAAGCGGAAGTCGGAGGCGACCGGTGACTGCGTGGCAATCAGGTTGTAGCAGACGGCCTCCAGGTTGGCGCAGCGTGCGTCAATCGAAAGCGTGCGCTTCTTGGTCTTGGTGGCGAGCTTGCGGTCGTCGGTCACATAGGCCTTCACGGCATCGTGGAGGGCCAGATCGACGGCCTCGTAGATGCTCAGCATCTCGTGACGGGCCTCGATGAGCTGACGGGAAAACAGTTTGCGCATGGTTCACTCCAATCAGTTGGGTGCGGTCATGCCGCCCGCACAGTGAATACGCACCGGACCAGATCCGATCGGCTTGGGACTAGTCGCACCGATCAGCCAAAGCGGCCGGTGATATAGTCTTCCGTCCGCGAGTCCACCGGGCTGGTGAAGATCGCGTCGGTTTGACCATACTCGATGAGCGTGGCGGGCTCGCCGGCAACTTCCTGCAAGAAGAATGCGGTGTAGTCGCTAATGCGAGCTGCCTGCTGCATTGAATGCGTGACGATGATGATCGTCATCTCGGGCGCCAGCTCGGCCATCAGATCCTCGACCTTAGAGACGGACGTGGGGTCGATGGCGGAGCAGGGCTCGTCCATCAGAAGGACATCGGGTTGCACCGCAAGCACGCGCGCGATGCACAGACGCTGCTGCTGACCGCCCGAGAGCGCCAAACCATCCTTGTTGAGCTGATTGGATACCTCTTTCCAGAGGTTGGCGCGCTTGAGCGATTCTTCCACGATGTCATCGAGGTCACTTTTGCTAGTCACGCCCTGCAGACGAGGGCCAAAGGCGACATTCTCGTAGATGGATTTGGGAAACGGATTGGGCTGCTGAAAGATCATGCCCACGCGGCGACGGAGGTCGACCGGGTCGACACCCTCGGCATAGATATCGTTGCCGTCGAGCGTCATGGTGCCCTCGATGCGCGTGCCCTCGATCAGGTCATTCATGCGGTTGATGCAGCGCAAAAACGTCGACTTGCCGCAGCCCGAAGGGCCAATGAAGGAGGTGATGGCGTTTTTGGCGATGTTGAGGTCAAGCCCCGTCAGCGCATGAAAGTCACCGTACCAAAAGTTGAAATCCTTGGCCGTAATGGCCGCTTGCTCCAACGCGGGAGCGGACTGATAAACGGACATGGGACTCCTTAACTAGCGACGCTTACGCGACAGGAAGCGCGCAAACAGGTTGAAGGCCAAAATGATCACCATCAGCAAGAGCGCAGTGCCGTAGGCTGCGTTCATGTTGATGCCGTCGTTGGCAAGCAGGTACAGGTGAACCGTCATGGGGCGGCCGGAATCGAGCGGCGAAATAGGCAGGTTGATGGCCTGGCCCATGGTGTAGAGCACCACCGCGGTCTCGCCAATGGCACGGCCGATGGCGAGGACGATGCCCGTGGCAATACGGCCAAAGGCAGAAGGAAGCACGATCTTGGAGACAACCTGCCACTTGGTGGCGCCCAGGCCGTACGCGCCCCAACGGATATAGCGCGGAACGGCGCGAATGGCCTCTTCGGTGGTGCGCATGACGATGGGGAGCATCAAGAGCGCGAGTGCCAGAGCGGCAGAGACCATCGAAAGGCCCAGGCCCATAGCCTCGACAAACAAGGCGTAGCCAAACAGGCCCATAACGATGGAGGGCACCGAGGCCAAAGCGTCAGCAGCGTAGCGAATGAGCTCGACGACCTTGCCCTGCTTGGCGTACTCGGCCAGATAGACGGCTGCCAGCACAGCGATCGGCGTGCAGATAAGCATGGCGAGCGCCGTCACGTAGACGGTCGAGACGATCGTGGGCCAAATTCCGCCCTCGGCGTTGACGCCCTGGGGCCAACCGAAGATAAAGTCGAGCGAGATGTGTGGCAGGCCGTTGATGACCACGTAGGCGATGATAGCGACCAGCACCAGCGTGGTGATGTAGGCAGCGGCACGGAACACGCCAAGCATGATCTTGTTGGACAGGTCCTTGTTGATGCGGCCCTTCTTGCCGTGGGAAAGGGCACGCTTGATGCGCTCGCGCGACGAGGTCGCATCGACCGTCGCGTCAACGGAATCGGACATAGCCTACCCCCTCTTCTTCTTGGAAATCAGACGGACGATGCCCACCAGTGTGGCGGAGATGATAAACAGGACCACGCCCATGCCGAACAGCGCCGAGCGGTGCAGACCCGAGGAATAGCTCATGTCGAGCGCAATCTGGCTCGTGAGCGTCGAGATGGGGCTCGCAATGCTATCGGGAATAACCGGGGCGTTACCCACGACCATGAGCACGGCCATGGTCTCGCCGATGGCACGGCCCATACCCAGCACGATGGCATCCACGATACCCAGCTTGGCGGCAGGTAACACGACCTTATAGATGGTCTGCCACTTGGTGGCGCCCATGGCATACGATGCCTCGCGAATGCCCATGGGAATGGAATTGAGAGCATCGATGGTGAGCGTGGTGATGGTAGGGACGATCATGATGGCGAGCACAAACCACGCCGTCAGCGCACCAAAACCAAGGCCGCCGGTCAGTTGTGCGATAAACGGGCGGATGATGATCATGCCAAAGAAGCCGTAGATGATGGAGGGTATGCCCGCCAGCAGGTCAACGGCGGGGCTGATGAGCTTGCGCACGCGCTTGCTGGCAATCTCGACCAGGTAAACGGCCGTACCCACGCCCAGCGGCACGCCCATGGCGAGCGCACCGACGGTCACCAGACCCGAGCCGGCAAGCAGCGACAAGATGCCGTAGTGGCCCTCGGAAGGCGCCCACGTAAAGCTAAAGAAGTCCGCCAGACCGATGTCAGTAAAGACGGGCAGCGCCGAGTACGTGGTAAAGACAAAAATCAGGATGACGGTAACGACCGCCAAAAACGCGCAGGCAAAGAAGATCCACTGCAGCGCCTTCTCCTTGATATAGGTACTGCGCGATACGAGCGCCAGCTCGCGCTTCTTGGGTGCCTGAGCATTCTGCTCAGTCTGGGAGTTTTCCTGTGCTTCCATGCTACTCACTCCCCTTCTCGTCGTTGGTGACGGGAATAAAGCCCGCCTCGCGAATCTGCTTGTCCATCTTTTCGGACGTCACGTAGTCGATGTAATCCTGCGCCTGCTGCGAAGGCGCACCCTTCACAAAGAAGTAAAGGTCGCGCGAGATGGGATAGCCGCCACTCGCGACCGTCTTCTCGGACGCCTCAACATGATTGACCGAGACAGCCTTGACCGAGGTCTTGGCGTTGAGGCTATCGACGAAGCCCAGCGAAATGTAGCCGATGGCCCCACGCGAACGAGATACCACGTCGCGCACCTGGCCCGTACCCGAAAGAACAGCCGAGCGGCGATCGAACGGGGTGCCATCCATCACGATGGTACGGAAGGCCTCGCGCGTACCGGACGCCTCGTCTCGGTTGATGACCTGAATCCTCAGGTCCTCGCCACCGACCTCTTTCCAATTGGTAATCTTGCCGGCGTAGATATCGCGGAGCTGCTCGGTCGAGAGGTTATCGACCGGGTTATCGTCGTTCACGATGACCGCGATACCGTCGTGGGCAATGACGATGGGAGTCAGGCCCAGATCCTGTTCGTCGGCATTGAGTCCACGGGAGGAGCTGGCGATATCGGCCGTGCCGGCGCTGACGGCCTCGATCCCAGCGGAAGAACCCAAACCGGAAACGAGCACGTCGATGCCGGTCTCCTCCTTAAAGCCCTCGGCCGCAATCTCGGCGATAGGAAGGCAGGTCGTGGAGCCGGCCACGGTAATGGAAGAGGTAGAAGATCCCGAAGAACAGGCGCACAGCGTAAGCGTAAGCACAGCGGCGCTCAGGACCGATACGATCTTTCTCATAGCATCACGCCGATCGCAGCATGGCGCCCACAGGTGCCGTCCTCGTTACGGTAGGAATAAAAGCGGTCGTTCTGACGCACGGTCGAAAGCTGGGTATCCACGATATTATCCGCGTCGACACCGACATCTACCAGCGCCTCGCGAATGGCAGCGGAAAGATCAAGCATGCGAGAGGTATTCGCATCGATGCAAGAGAACTCGGCGGCAAAGCGATCCATGAGTTCCTGGGATACCTCATATTCGTCACCCAAGATATGGGGGCCAATATAGGCGGAAACGTCGCTCGCATCGCAACCGGCAGCATCGCAAAGCGCCTGGCACGCCTTGGCGGAAATACGTGCAATCGTGCCCTTCCAACCGGAGTGCACCATGGCAAATCCGCCGGGGGCCACCAGCACCACGGGAACGCAGTCGGCAAAGCAGAGCAGCACGGGCACGTTATGCGCCGTGCAGACGATGGCATCACAGCCCTCGGCAATCTGCTCGCGAACGTCCTCAAGGTCATCGGCGCCGTTCGAGGTCACCGCAACGATATGATCACCATGGACCTGATTGGGAACGAGCAGGTTGTGCTCGCACTCGGCGGCACCCATAGCCTCGAGCGCACGACGACGATTTTCTTGAACAGCAAAGGGGTCATCGCCAACATGCGAGCCCAAGTTGAGTGAGGAGTACGCATCTTCGGAAACGCCACCGGCGCGCTCGGTGAAGGCAAAGCGAACATCGGATGTCGCGCCCTCCACCAACGTAACTCCATCATGGTCGACACGCGAAACTTTGTCCGCACGTGCTGCCATACTAAAGCCTCCTAATAACACAAGTACCGCGGCATCGCCGCTACAGCCCGCGTTTATACGGCTGTCATACTTCTCTAAAAGGATACCTGCTGCGCTGGAGGCAATCGTAAAGGGAACGTAAAGAGATTGGAGGTTCTAGTTTACAAAGTCGAAATAAAAAGGGCGCGTCCATACGGACACGCCCCTGCGCACAACAATGCAAAGAACGACTTAGAAGCTACCGCGCTTCAGGAAGTCGGGAAGCTCGAACTGATCGTTGCCGAAGTTAGGAAGCTCGGTGCCACCGACGTTGCGGGTCGGAGCGGCCTGAGCCGGGCTCGTGGCAGGAGCGGTGCGCTGCGGCTCAGCGGAGGCAGCGGCCTTGCTCTGAGACTGCTGAGCAGCAAAGAGCTCGTCCTGACGGTTGACGTTGGAGTCGGAGAAGCCCGTAGCGATGACGGTGATACGCACCTGATCGCCCAGGGACTCGTCGACAACGGTACCGAAGATGATGTTGGCCTCGGGGTCGACGGCGTTGGCGACAACGTCGGCGGCGTCGCTGATCTCCTGGATGCCCAGGTCCTTGGAACCGGCGATGGAGAGCAGCACGCGCGTGGCACCATCGATGGAGCTCTCGAGCAGCGGGCTGGAGATGGCCTGCTGGGCAGCGTCGACGGCACGGGTGTCCCCAGAAGAGGTACCGATACCCATCATGGCGGTACCGGCCTGCTTCATGATGGTCTTAACATCGGCGAAGTCCAGGTTGATGATACCGGGGACGGTGATGAGGTCGGTGATGCCCTGGGTGCCCTGGGAAAGGACGCCATCGGCAATCGCGAAGGCCTCGAGCATGGTGGTCTTCTTCTCGGCGATGTCGAGCAGCTTATCGTTAGGGATGACGATCATGGTGTCGACGCAATCGGAGAGGGTCTTAATGCCCTCCTCGGCGCTCTTCTTGCGCTTGCGGCCCTCGAAGGTGAAGGGCTTGGTCACGACGGCGACGGTCAGCGCACCGACCTCGTTCATCGCGATATCGGCAACGATGGGAGCAGCGCCGGTACCGGTGCCACCGCCCTCGCCGCAGGTGATGAACACCATGTCGGCACCAGCGAGCGCCTCGGCAATGTCGTCGCGGGACTCATCGGCAGCCTTGCGTCCAACCTCGGGGTTGGCGCCGGCGCCCAGGCCGCGGGTAAGGTCGGTGCCGATGTGCACCTTGATATCGGCATCAGAGATCGCGAGTGCCTGAGCATCGGTGTTGATGGCAACAAACTCGACGCCGCGGATGCCCTCTTCGATCATTCGATTGACCGCGTTGGTACCGCCGCCGCCGACGCCGACCACCTTAATGACGGCAAGGTAGTTGTTGATCTCTGTCTCGTGCATGTCGGTCCTCCGAACAAAGGTTATAGCCATAGCATGGGTCGACCCCTGCGCACATTAACCTTCAGGTTGAAAGTAAATGCAAAGGTAAACCGTATTATGTTTGCACATTATGAACGTATCAGTCAAATAATTGACCGTGAAAACCAAACAAACCAGATAAACGGCGTGGTATGGCCCCTCAACAAAGCATCAACCAGCGCTACGAGGTCGGAGCGTTCCTAAATGTATAGTTACCCGGAGAGCGCACATTGATATACGTTACGCCCTCTACCTGCGAAAGCAGCTTGGTGATTACGCGCTCCTTCTTGACGATATCGTTCGAATCGCCCAGCGACACCTCAATGCCGTTATTGAGGTTTGCCGAGATGGCTTCGACCGAAGGCGTGGAAATATCCTTGACTTGTCCCAAGAACTCGCTCGAAAAACCACGCACATAATCCAAGCCAGCCTTAACGGCCTTGGAGCCCACCGCCTGGCCGGAAACCGGAGCGACATCCGCCGAGACATCAGTCAACAACACCGCGCCATAGTGCTTAGCGAGCGCCAGCGCGGCATCAATGCCGGTCAGGGTATTTGAGCCCTGCCCTGTCGTGATGACGTTGCCCTGGCCATCCACTTCGACCGACGTCGACAGCGGGGCGATCCAGGTGTCATCATCCCCGATGGCCCAGGCAAGGTCATCGGAGCTGATATAGGCAATTGCGATGACCTTGCGCTCCATAGGCGTAATGATGAGCGTATGCGGGAACTGGCGCTGGACATCCACGCCCGAGACCCACGGGTTCTGCTTGAGGTCCTCGGTAATCTGGTCGGGATCGACGTTAAAAAGCGACGTTCCCTCGGGCAAATCGATCAGCTGGATAGCATCGTGCTTCGTCACATGCTCGCTGCCTTGAATCTGAATATCAGTGGCGGTAAACAATCCAGAGTTGATCACCACGACGGCAACGACGACGAGCACGGCCAAGACGGCCAGAACGCCGCCCACGATTTTGCCTTTGCCTGTAACGAGAGAAGCGGCGTCTGACGTTTTATTTGCCATCGCCCCAAGTGAAGACAACGGGTTGACGCCTTTTTTACCCGAAGGCTTCTTGGCGGTAGCCGGCACCGATGTCAGCGAGCGCGGTTTCGATGCGCCCAGCGTGCGACCCGGACGCACCGCCTTAGTTCCCGTCGAGGGCTTAGGAGTTGCCATGGGACGGGCAGGCTTGGCGCCCATAACAGGCTTTGACGTCACCGAGGGACGCGAGGACTTTTTTGCGGCCGGACGATTACCGAGCTGAGAGCCGACGACCGGACGACTGGTCTGTCGAGCATGCCCGACAGACTTAGAGTGCGCGACGGTATTGCGTTGAGGTTTGGCAGGCGCGCCGGAACGCCCTCCGGCGCGGCGGAAGGTGGGTTTCGATGCTCTAGAAGCCGAGGAATTTAACTTCCGGTCTGAGCTCGATGCCATACGCCTCCCTCACCTTTCCGTGCACATGTCTGATAACCGCGGCAACGTCATCGGCCGAGGCGGTTCCGTTATTAACGATAAAATTAGCGTGAACGGGCGAAACTTCCGCGCCGCCAATCGAAAAACCCTTTAATCCACAATCCTCGATAAGCTTGCCCACGCTCGCATCGGGCGGATTGCGAAAGACCGACCCGCAGGATGCGCGACCCATGGGCTGTGTACGCTTGCGCCTCGTCAGGTACCGCTCCATGCGCTCGCGAATGTCGGCCTTGGGCGCCGGTTTAAGCTTGAGCACACACTCGAGGATGATCTCATTGCGGGGAAGGCTACATTCGCGGTAGCCCCAAGTGATCTCGGACCCCGCATAATGCTTGATACCGGATGCCGGGTCAAACGTTACGACATCCTCGACCAGCGAGCCAATCCACTCGGTCCGTGTGCCGGCATTCATAGATATCGCACCGCCGACCGAGCCAGGGATGCCAACGGCAAACTCAAGGCCCGAGAGGCTACGCGACAGGGCATCGTTGACCAGGCGCGCAAACATCACGCCCGCACCGACCGTCAGCGTACAACCGTCATCGGCAACAACCGTGCGCTGAAACTCACGTCCGAGCGAAATGACGGCACCGCGATAACCGCCATCGGCAACCAGCAGATTGGAGCCCTTGCCGATGATGACCCACGGCACCTGCTCGCGATCGAGCACCGCCACGGCGCGGCGGAGGGCATGATAGCTATGGCACGTCACAAAGAGGTCGGCCTTGCCGCCGATACGATAGCTCGTATGACGCGCAAGGCGCTCGTCCTCGATCACATCTGTGTCGATCATGCCCGAGAGCGCCATGACGGCGTTAAACAGACCCATTAGACTTAAGCGTCTTTCTTGGCAGTCAGATACTCAATGAACTCGGGGCCGACGGTCGTAACGTCACCAGCACCCATAGTGAGCAGCAGGTCGCCCTCGCCCACCATCTGCTCGAGCTCCTGGTTGAGCTCAAGACGGCTGGAGCAATACACGACCTCCTTGTCAGGATGCTTGGCGCGCACGGTATCGGCGAGCATCTTAGAGGTGACACCCGGAATGGGCATCTCGCCAGCCGAGAACACATCAATCAGCAGCAGTTTATCGGCATTGGCAAATGCATCGGCAAAGTCGTCGCACAGGGCCTGCAGGCGCGAATAGCGGTGCGGCTGGAACACGACGTCGACGTGCTTGTAGCCCAGCGACGAAGCGGCAGCAAGCGTCGCCTTGATCTCAGTGGGATGATGACCGTAATCATCGACTACGGTAATGCCATCGATATCGCCCACATGGGTAAAGCGACGGCGGACGCCCTCAAAGCTCGAAAGCGCCTTGGCAGCGGCGTCGATGTCAAGGCCGAGGACATGGGCGACGGTGAGCACCGCCGTGGCGTTGAGCATGTTGTGGCGACCGGGATTGCTCTTGATCTCCACAGCGTGCTCAGTGCCGTCCTCAAAGCGAACGATAAAGTCACTCTGGATGCCCTTGACATCCGGGTGCATGCAGACGATGTCGTTGCTCTCGGCAAAGCCGTAGGAAAGCACGTGACGGCCCGTCGACTTGGCGAGCTCGACCAGATGCGGGTCCTCACCGCAGACGATGGCGGTGCCCTCCTCGCCCACCAGGCTCATGAATTTGGCGAAAGTTGCCTCGATCTCCTCGATACCCGAGTAGTGATCGAGGTGGTCGGCCTCGACGTTGGTCACAATGACCACGTTGGGGTTCAGGAACAGGAAGGAGCTGTCGGACTCGTCGGCCTCGGCGACAAAGTAGTCGCCCGAGCCGTTCTTGCCGTTCGTGTCATAGCCCTCGACGATGCCACCGATCAGGAAGCTCGGATCCAGACCCATGCGGTCGAGCATGGTGGCGCACATCGAAGACGTGGTGGTCTTGCCATGCGTGCCGGCAACAGCGACGGTGGTGTAGCCGTGGCCCAAAGCAGAGAGCATCTTGGCACGGGGCCACACGGGAATACCAAGCTCGCGAGCGCGCACGAGCTCGGGGTTGGACTCCGGAATAGCGGTGGAGACAACAACCACGTCGGGCTTGACCTCGTCGATCGTGGCGGCCTCATGGCCCACATGCACCTTCACACCAGCGCGGGTAAGCTGGCGGATATAACGTGACGTCTTAAGGTCGGAGCCGGTAACGGCATAACCGCGCTCGTGCAGAACGAGGGCGATGCCGCTCATGCCGGCGCCGCCGATACCGATAAAGTGGGCGCTCTTAAACTCGGGCGCGGAGGTTGCAGTCTGGGAATCAGCCATGTGCTCGTGTACTCCTTGCGTAAACACTGCCTGTAACCCGTTAACTGTACCGCACCAACCGCATCAGCGCGAGGGCGACCGACGATATCCCGTCTAACTAACGCAAACCCTCTACCGCATCCGCCAGAAGAGCGGCGGCCCTATCCTGAGCCAGACCACGCGCCGCCTGACGCATGGCGTCGCGCGGCGCAGCGTCATCGACCAGGTGCAGCAGCTCATCGGCAAAGGCAGAACCGTCGATATCGGCATCGGCGCAGAGCACACCGGCCCCGGCGTCGACCAGATAACGGGCATTGGTGGTTTGATGGTCGGCCGTCGCATGCGGGTACGGCACGAGCACCGAGGGCACGGCGAGCGCAGCGATCTCGGCCACGCTCGATGCGCCCGAACGCGAGAGCACCAAATCGGCAGCAGCCAGCATATCGCCCATGTTGTCGATGTAAGGCTGGACACGGTAACGCTTCGCCTCCTCGGGCGTCAGCGCCAAAGCGCGCTCGGTCTCCTCAAAGCCGTCGGCACCCGTCGAATGCAACACATAGAGGTTCTTGCGCGAAAGCAGCTCGTTTTTGAGCGAGACCACGCGCTCGTTGAGGTGCTGGGCGCCAAGTGAACCGCCAAAGACGAGCAGCAGCGTAGCGTCCTCGGGAACGCCAAGTGCCTTGCGGCCGCGAGCGCGATCGCCCTCGATTACCGAGCGACGTACGGGGTTGCCGGTCATGAGCACGTGGCCAGGGTCACCTTCGCGCTCAAAGACCGACCGCGCTGCCGGCACCGAGATGCACACGCGGGCGGCGTGGGAGTTCATCATCTTGTTGGCCAGGCCCGGAACAGAGTTCTGCTCATGCAGCAGATACGGGACGCCTGCGCCCTTGCACCACCCCAGCAGTGGAACCTCGACATAGGCACCAAAACCGATGGCGGCATCGGGCTTGCCGACCTTTGAGAAATGACTGGCGAGCGCACGCTTGGCCTTGTTGACACGCCACAGCGAGGTCAGCGCCGTCCAAGGACGGGAGCGGTCGAAGCCCGTGACCGTAATGGGCACAAAATCAAACCCAGCCTCGGGGACAAGACGACCCTCGAGCTTGCGCGACTGGCCCACGAACACAACGTGGTGGCCACGGTCACGCAGCTCTTCGGCCAAGGCGAGCGCGGGGTTGATGTGTCCTGCCGTGCCGCCGGCTGCAATAGCAACGGTCATTTTATCGGTCATGGTAGTCCCTTCGTACACGCGGTCCCTGGTCGTCGGTACGCAGACGCGCCGACGGGTCCGAGTTCAAATCGATTCGATTATATCCGCCGCCCGCATTGCGAGGAGTGGGGCGCTGAGGACGACCTTGCGGCACCGTTCGCTGACGCGGGCGGGCTGCCGGCTCGGTCGCAGAGCCATCCAGGACGGTAAAACCGTTACGCGAAGATCGCTCGCCGCGCACGTGGGGCAAGCCGGCGGTACTCTCATCCATAACGGCAAAGCTCTCACGGCGGCGGTCATACTCATCGCGGCGGGCGCTCTCGTACGAAACGCGCAGGATCAACCCGGCAAGCATGAGCGACACAATAATCGACGAACCGCCGTAGCTAATAAACGGCAACGGTTTGCCCGTCATGGGAAACACGTTGAGGATGCCCAGCGCGTTAATCAAAAACTGCACCGCGAGAATGACCGCGGAGCCAGACGCCATGAGCGCGCCCCGACGATCGGTCGCCTGCTCGGCAATGCGAAACGCCGAGTAGATCAGCATCGCAAACACCAAGAAGAACAGCACGGTTCCGACAAAACCGACTTCCTCGCCAATGATGGCCAAGATGTAGTCATTGTGCGCCTCGGGCAGATACGAGTACTTCATGGTTGAGTTGCCGATGCCACGGCCGAACAGACCGCCCGAAGCAAAGGCCATGATGGCAAGCGTGGCCTGGTAGCCATCACCATACTCGTCGGCCCAAGGGTTCAAGGCAACCTGAATACGCACCATACGGTACGGCTCTGCGACAAGCGCAATCACGATCACGAGAATACCGAAGATTATCACGCCGATGATAAATCTGGGGTCGAGACCCGCAAACAACGCCATGCACATGAGGGTCAACAGGATGATCAGGACAGTACCGAAATCGGGCTGGATAAAGATCAGAAAGAGCGAAATGCCCAGGTAGATGCCCATCTTGCGAAGGAATTCGTTGATGTTGCCACCGGGCGAAAAGAAGCGGTCAAGCATGATGGCCGAATACGCAATGGCAAATGGCTTTAAAAACTCGGAAGGCTGGAACTGAATGCCGGCGATGTTGAGCCAGCGCGTGGCGCCACGGCTGCCGCTGCCCACCAAGAACACCAAAAACAGTAGCCCTATCATACCTATGAGGAAGATCCTGAGCACATCCTCCCCAAACCAGCTGTCCGGCAAAACGCGCACGATGGCAATCAGCGCCAGAACACCGACCACGGCAAACGCGGCCTGTCGACCCAGAAAAAACGTCGCCGAGCCATTCTCGTGCAGCGCCTCGACCGAAGACGCCGAGTACACCATCAGCAGGCCAAAGCATACCAAGGTAAACAAGCAGGCCATGAATATCAAACGGGGGCGCATGATACGGGCGGGAACGCCGGCAATATAGCGTTCGCTAAACGACTGCCCGCCGCGGCTGGAACGCGGTGTGGTGCGACGTGAGGAAGCACGGTCCGAGTCGGGCCTCCTCATACCTTGTCGGGGGCTCTCCTCTCTCACCGCAACCCCTATTCCATTTGTGATTTCGCTGTAGCGGCAAGCTGAGCCACGTAGTCCTTAAACACGCGGCCGCGCTCCTCATAGCCTGAGAACTCATCGAACGAAGAGCAGGCAGGAGAAAGTAAGATCACGTCACCACGGCTCGAAAGCGAACGGGCGACGTCCACGGCATCGCGCAGGTCATCCGCCTGGGCGATATCCACATCGCCATCGACATCGGCCTCGTCCATAGCGGCGGTGAAGCGCTCGCGCGCATCGCCAAAGCAGACGACCGAGCGTACGTTATCCATAACGACGCGCGCGAAGTCCGTGAGCGGCGTGCCCTTATCGTGGCCGCCGAGCAGCAAGATCACGTCGTCATCGGGAAATGCCGTCAGTGCCTTCTCGACCGCATCGGTGTTGGTCGCCTTGGAATCGTTGACGTAGCGCACGCCGTCAATCTCGCCACACGGCTCCACGCGGTGCTCGAGCGGCTGGAACGAGGCCAGACCGCGGCAGACACCGTCGACATCGGCACCGACTGCCAAGGCAGCCGTAGCAGCGCACAGGGCATTGATAACATTGTGATGGCCCGAGATCTTGAGCTCGGATGTAGCGATGAGCGGGGTCTCGACGCCCTTCAGACGCACGATCATCTTGCCATCGCGCACAAAGGCGGCATCCTCGCCCTCAGGCTCGTCAAACGCAACCTTGCAGATGCGACGACCCGGCGTGTAGATGTACTCATCGAACTCGTGAATGCCGGCGTCTTCGACGTCGACAACCACCAGATCGTCATCGACCATATTGTCAAACAGTTTGATCTTGGCAAGCGCATAGTTCTTATGGCTCTTATGCCAGCCCAAGTGGTCGGGAGTGATGTTGAGCAGCACCGCCACGCGAGGATGAAGCTCGGCGGTCGTAGCAATCTGATAGCTCGAGAGCTCAGCCACAAACCACTCGTTGTGGGCTCGGCCGTCAATCTCGTTGACCGGCGGCTCGCCGATGTTGCCGACAGCAACGCTGGCCTCGCCGGCAGCCTTAAGCAGATAATCAGCCAGCGACGTGGTGGTCGTCTTGCCGTTGGTGCCCGTGATGGCAATCCAGTTATCGGGCGACAGGCGATAGACAAACTCGGGCTCACCCATAATCTGGGCGGCATGCTCGCGCCCGGCCTTAAAGAAGCCCGAGAACTCCGAGATGCCCGGGCACGTCACGCATACGTCATAGGCGCCCTCGACCTGTTCGGTCCCATAGACAAACGACGCACCAGCAGCCTCGAGCGCACGCGTGGCGTCATTGGGCTCAGAGGTGCCGCCGCCATACACGGTAACGGCGCTTACGCGCTCGGGATGTGCCAGCGCCCAGCGGGCGACATCGAGACCGGATTTGCCCTGACCCAAAACGAGCAGGCTAAAGACATCAGCAAGAGGCATGAAAGACCACTATCCCAACTGGAAGAACAGGGCAAGGCCAACGGCACCAAAGGCAGCAGCGATAATCCAAAAACGGATGACGACCTTGGTCTCGGCCCAGCCCTTCTTTTCGAAATGATGATGGATGGGCGCCATAAGGAAGACGCGCTTGTGCGTAAAGTGGAAGTAGACAACCTGAATCATGACCGACAGGGTCTCAACGATAAACAGGCCGCCGATGATGAGGGAGACGACCTCGGTGTTGGTCATGATGGACGTGCAGGCAAACGCGGCGCCCAGGGCAAGCGAGCCGGTATCGCCCATAAAGATGCTCGCCGGATAGCAGTTGAACCACAGAAAGCCCAAGCAGGCACCGGCACACGCGGTGCAGAAGATGGACAGGTTCACGTCTCCGTGCAAAAACGCCATGGCAGCCATGGCGAGCATGGCAATCATGGAGGTGCCGCCAGCAAGACCGTCAAGGCCATCGGTCAGGTTCACGGCATTAGAAAGACCGGCGATCATCAGCCAGCAAAAGACAATGTAGAGCCACGGGAACGAAAGGCCACAGATGGTGGTCGAAAGAACACCGAGGTCAATCGTCAGGCCGCCGGGAAAACGAATCTCGGGGGCGACGCCGCACCAGTTGACGGCAAGTACCGTAAAGGTGACACAGATAATGGTTAGGCCGATCATCTTGGCATGGGGCGTCAGACCGAGCGAGCGCCCATGCGTAACGGAGGTCAGGTCGTCGATCAGGCCCAGCACGCCGGTCGCCAGCGTGGCGAGCAGCACGAGCACGAGCTCGGTGGTGAGCTTGCCCATCAGCAGGCAGGTCAGCGAGATCGCGACGAGGATGACAACGCCACCCATGGTGGGCGTTCCCTGCTTAACCAAATGACGCTTGGGGCCGTCGGCACGAACCTGCTGGCCGATACCCTCGACCTTGAGCAGCTTGATCCACCACGGCATGAGCAGCAGCGCAATGGCAGCGGCGATGCCAAGCCCCAAAAAAGCCTGATACGTTGGATACGAGGGATTGCCGAACATGGGCTAGCACACACCTTCCACAAAGCGGTCGAGCTCAACAAAGCGGGAACCCTTGACCAGTACAACATCATGTTTTTCAAGCGCGCCGCCCATGCGGTCGAGCACCTGCTGATAATCGGAGAACACTTGGATGCGGTCCTCGTCCATGCCCATCATTCGCGCGGCATCGGCCATAAGCTGGGCCAGCTCACCACCCACGCACGCCAGCATGTCGAGCTTCTTGGCGGCGGCATAGGCGCCCACGAGCTCATGCATGCGAGGAGCCTCATCGCCCATCTCGCCCATCTCGCCCAGGATCGCCATACGAGACCCCGTGCACGAAAGCGAGCACAGCAGATCGAGGCCAGCAGCCATGGATTCGGCACTGGCGTTATAGGAATCGTCGATGATGCGTGCACCGCTCTTGGCGCGCTTGATCTCCTGGCGGTGACCGGTGATCGTGAGGCCTCTAAAGGCAGCATCGATCTGCTCGGGCGTCACGCCCAGGCGATAGGCAACTGCGGCGGCCTTAACGGCATTTGGGACGGACTGCACGCCGGGGATGGCAAGCATGGTATCGGTCGTCTCACCCTGGCCAAAATCGAGCGTAAAGACCGGACGGCCTTCGTCATCAACACGAATGTCGCGGGCGCGGACCTCATCATCGTCCGAGACGCCGGCCAGCATCACGTCGATACCAGCAGGCTGGGCGAACGTATCGCGAATGAACGGCGTAAAGTCGTCCTCACCGCCCAAAACCAGCAGCGGCAAGAAGTCGCCGGCGGCGCACATACCCTGGACAATCTCGGCCTTAGCGCGGGCGATGTTCTCGCGGCTGCCCAAAATGCCGATGTGAGAGGTACCAATCTTGCTCACGATGGCAAGGTTGGGATTGGCGGACTGGGACAGGCGCTCAATCTCGTGGAAATGGTTCATGCCCATCTCGAGCACCAGGACCTCGGTATCGGCCGGAGCGGAAAGCACCGCGAGCGGCATGCCGATCAGGTTATTGAAATTGCCCTTGGTGGCCCAGACACGATAGCGCTTGGCGAGCACGGCGGCGAGCACGTCCTTGGTCGTCGTCTTGCCGATGGAACCGGTAATACCAACGACCAGGCAGCCAAGCTCCAGGCGATACGTGTGCGCCAAACGCAGCAGAAACTCCTCGGGATCATCGGTCAGCAGGATGGCGCACCCCTTGTCCTGCGCCAGCGAGACCAGCTCGGCCTCGGGCTCACGCGTCATCACGACGGCGCCGGCACCCGACTGGACGGCACGGGAAGCAAAATCATTGCCGTCGACGTTTTCACCGGGAAAGGCGACGAAAATCGTCCCTTCCTCGACCTGGCGCGAGTCGATAACGCACCCGCGGCATACCCGATCGGCTTCTCCCGTCACGGTTCGGGCCCCTGTTGCGGCCGCGAGGTTGTTGACGGCGATCTCTATCATTGCAGCTCCCCTGTAAACCTAATAATGCTATCGGCGTATTGTATCCCAGCGCCGCACATGCGTGGTGCAGGGCATGTGAACACCCTCATATGGGACAACAAACCACGCCCCAAAGATTGTAACCCCCTACTTCGTGTGCGGGATACCCAGCACGTCGAGCGCGTTGGCCATAATGGACTGGAACGGCACCGCAGCGGCATCTGAGCCGCTCGGCGTTCCGTCGAGCGTGATATAGCACAGCACCTTGGGCGATTGTGCCGGTGCAAAGCCCATAAAGGACGACATGTAGTTCTCCTTGAGGTAGCCGCCGTTCTCGTCGGCACGTTCGGCCGTACCGGTCTTACCCGCTACGTCATAGCCGTCAACCGCGCCGCCAACGCCCGTTCCCTCGGACACGACCGTCTGCATGCACGATGTCACCTGGGATGCAGCATCCTCCGAAATCGCGCGCTCGCCTTCGCCCCAGTCCTTCTCGTCGCCTTTGCTGGACTTATAGAAGTGCGGTGTCATCATCACGCCGCCGTTGGCGATGCCGCCCACGGCACGTGCGATCTCAATCGGCGAGACAGACAGTGCCTGTCCAAAGCTCATCGAGCCCAGCGTGGCGCCGTCATACTGGTCACGCTCCTTGACGATACCCAGGCTCTCGCCCGGAAAATCTACACCAGAGCTGTGACCGATGCCCCACTTGTCCACATAGGCGGCAAAGTCGTCGGCACCGATCTTGCGCCCCACCAGGACAAAGCCCACGTTGGACGAACGGCGCATCATCTCGCGCACATCCATGGTCATGGCGTAGTCGCGCTTGTCGGCATCGGTGACGGTATCGTCGCCCACCTTGATGCTCGCCGGCACCTCAAACGACGTACTCGATCGCACGACACCCAAGTCGAAGCCGGCGCCCGCCACGAGCGTCTTAAAGACCGAGCCGGGCTCGTAGGCGTCGGTGACCAGGCGCAAGTTCATATCCTCGGTCTTGGCGTTTTCCAGATCGGTCTGGTCGTAAGTCGGATACGAGCAGGCTGCCAAGATCTCGCCTGTCGTAGGATCGGTGACCAGCGCCGAGCCGTTCTTGGCCTTTGTCTTCTCGACAGCCTCTGCCAGGGCATCCTCGGCCGCACGCTGGATATTGACGTCGAGCGTCGTCACGATATCAACGCCGTCGACCGCGGCCACCTTTTTATAGGCACCGCCCGCGATATAGCTGCCGTCCCTCGCGCGCTCGCGTACGAGAGAACCGTTCGTGCCAGTCAGAAGCTTGTTGTATTGCTTTTCGAGACCCGTCAAGCCGTCGTTGTCCACATTCACTACACCCAGCACCTGCGATGCCAGATTGCCGTATGGATATACGCGCTTCATGGCCTGCTCAAAAAGCACGCCGGACAGGTTCTTCTTCTCCAGCGCCGCAACATCGTCTTCGTCCACCTGGCGCTTGATATACACCCAGGTTCCATCGGACTCAACGAGCTTGCGGCAGGTCTTTTTATCGATTCCAGTTGCCTTGACCAGCGCCGACACCGTCTTGTCAACATCCTCGACAAGCTGCGGGTTCACGGCGATGTTGCGACATTCGACCGACGACGCCAACACGTTGCCGTTGCGGTCGTAGATGGTGCCGCGTTTGGCATAGAGGGTCTGCGCAAGCAGGCGGCGCGCATCGGCACGCTCGCGCAGTTTATCGGCTTCGACAATTTGATAGTCGGCAAGGCGAAAGACGCCCAAGCCCAAGCCAAGCCCGATGAAGCCCATGACGGCTTTGCGGCGAGGAAGAGGCGCGCCTGTGAGCCATTCGGTCGACGAACTCTTGCGCGACCTGGTGTTATGCACTTGAGGGCCGCCCGAGCCGCGAAGTCGCGACGCCGGGTCGTTGCCACGGGACCGCCCGGCGTTGTAAGATTGCCGACCCGTTCCTTGATAACCAGAACGTCCCCGCGACGAGGGACGTCCAGAACCGCGGCCCCCATCGGAACCGCGGCGATAGTCATTTGTCATACTCAGCTACCGTCTTGCTACTGAGCGGTCGCGGTCGCGTTGGCGCCCGCGGCTGCATCCTGCGAAAAGTCAAGTGTAACGCTCTCGCTGGGCTCCACCATGCCATAAGCGCCCGCAAGGTCGCGAATGCGCGTGTCGGCGCCATAGACCGAATGCATGACCTCCAGGTCGGAGCTCTCATCGGTCGCCTTTTCGAGCGTGTTGGTAAGCTCGGCGTTGCTGTTGAGCACCTGGGCCGTAACGCCGGCGAGCGCCACGCGGGCGACGCCGATCGTCATGAAGATAGCCGCAATGATGCAAAACGTTTTAAGAACGCTCATGAAAACCGGGCTTACCGCCTGGTTTGCCTGACGGCCCGCGCCCGTGTAGACATCAAAGCGCGGCGTACGCTGCTCACGGGGAGCAACGGGAGCCTGCGGCGTCTCACGATAGGCGGGCATGGCGTTCATATCATAGGCGAGTGCTGCGCTTGAAGTGTTGTAGCCCATGATATGCCGCCTCCCATCCCGAGTACGTTGGTAGTGTGTTTAAGCTTCGTTTATGGTGCGAGCGGGAGGTCCAATATCGCGCGGTCGCGCCTACAGACGCTGCGCCACGCGGATTTTGGCTGATCTCGCCCGAGGGTTTCGCTCAACCTCATCAGGCTGGGCAACCAAGGGTTTGCGGGTGATGACCTTGAGTATCGGCACGTTGCCGCACACGCACACCGGAATCTCCGGCGGACACGTGCACCCCTGGCTCATCTCCTTAAAGTGGTTCTTTACGATACGGTCCTCGAGCGAGTGATACGAGATGACGCAGATACGTCCGCCCGGGTTGAGCCACCTGGTGGCGGCATCAAGCCCTCGTTCGAGCACATCGAGCTCGTGATTGACCTCGATGCGAATGGCCTGGAAACTTTTCTTGGCCGGGTGTCCGCCATGCCGACGAGCGGCAGCCGGGATACCCGCCTTGATGATCTCGACGAATTGGCCGGTGGTTTCGATCGGTTCTTGCTCGCGGCGGCGCACGATCTCGCGCGCGATCTGCGAGGCGAACTTCTCTTCGCCGTAGACGCGTAGAATCCGGGCGAGGTCGTGTTCGTTATAGGTGTTGATGACCTCAGCTGCGTTTAAGGTGTTATTACCCGGATCCATCCGCATGTCCAATGGGGCGTCCTCGTTATACGAAAAGCCCCTGCCAGGGATATCGAGTTGCGGCGACGAAACGCCCAAATCGAACAGGAAGCCATCGACCCCGGGCACCTCGGCCGAGCAAAGCAGCTCGTCCAAGTCGCCGAAGTTGCCCTTCAGCAGCTGGTGCGGAACGCCGGGAACCTCGCGGTCCAGACGGGCGCCAGCGGCCTCGAGGGCCATGTCGTCCTGATCGACGCCGAGCAAAAGGCCCGTCTCCCCCACCTGCGCGGCCATCTTTACCGAATGGCCGGCACCGCCAAGGGTGCAATCGCAGACAACGGAGCCGCTCTTTAGCCGCAGCGACTCAAGCACTTCGCCGAGCATGACAGGTTCATGCCGATATTCTTGTGTCAAGATCCCACGCTCCATCCGTTACCCGTGCCTTGCCCTTACGAGAAGAAGAGGTCCAGCAGGGCCTCATCGTCATCGTCCTCATCGGCCGCGGCGCGATCCCAAACCTCAAGGTGGTCGTAGTTGCCCACAACCGTGACCTCGCGGTCGAGGTTCGCCTGCTTGCGGAGAGACTCGGAAAGACCGATACGACCGGCGCTGTCCACGTCCATCGACGTGGTGCGCTTGTTGATCGCCCTCATGAGCTTCTGGTCATTAATGTCACGCGGGTTAAAACCCTCGTGGCCCTCACGACCCGCGAAGAGTCCTTCGACCCACTTATCGAAGGCCTCGGCAGAGAACACGTACAGAGCATCGACATCCAGGGCTTTGAACACGCGAACGTGCTCTCCAAGCTCCTCGCGAAGGGGTGCAGGCAGGGACAGACGACCTTTTGCATCGAGATTGCGCTCGTATGCACCAGTCATTCCCATGTGCGCCCTCCCCTCGGTTACTCAGATGGCACGTACGCGGGGAACCACCCCGCCTGTCGACGTCATTAATAATATGGGGAACCGCCCCATTTTTCAACACCTTTCCCCACACCTTCCCCCACCTGTCTCTTATACACATCTCCGAGCCCACGAGACTCGACGTCATCTCGT